>NZ_BTTQ01000003.1:221308-332876 GCF_036246245.1 Companilactobacillus muriivasis | reverse complement strand
GCTATGGGTTCAGAAATCTTGACCACTTGCTTAAAAGAATAAGACTGATTTGTGCATAGAAAAAGCACCTCAATTAAGAGGTGCTTTAGGCTCAAAATCATTCATCAATACGATTTGACAAAGAACCGCAATTACACCACCGGCGTCTTTTGAGACGAGCTTTTCGGCTCAAAAGCGAGGTGTGAGACCTTGGCTCACACCGGTCGGCACAGCAGATAGAATTCTCTCAAACCCGGAGGCGGCAACAAAAAAATCGTTTCTGCCTGACACGCATCCCTTAATTGGGCTACATATCTAAAGTACGCAGAAACGATTAGTTTTTTTCTATTTATTATTATTCATTGTCCGAATTTGAATCTGAATCATCTGAACTATCAGGAGTATCAGAATCGGCAGAATCAGTTGAATTTTCTTCTGATGAATCATTTGTTGAATCATCAGCGTTGTCGCTGCTGTCAGCATCTTCGTCGACTTCTGTTTCGTCCTCAGCAATTTTTGCCATGGTTGAAACGATTGAATCATCATCAACTTTGATCAATCTGACACCAAGTGTTGCACGTCCTGTTTGTGAGACACTTGAAACGCCGAAACGAATCATAACACCTTTATCAGTGATCAACATGATGTCTTCATCACCGTCAACAACTGTCAAACCAGCAATTGGTCCATTTTTCTCAGTTACGTTAGCAGTCTTGATACCTTTACCACCACGACCCTTGATTGGGTATTCAGTTACGGCAGTTCTCTTACCATAACCATTTTCTGAGATGGTCAAGATTTCTTGGCTAGCTTCGGCAATTGATGAGCCAACAACGTAGTCTTCTTCACGCAACTTAATACCACGAACACCGGCAGCTGTTCTTCCCATTGGACGAACATCGCTTTCTTTAAAGGTTACGGCATATCCTTTGTGAGTTCCGATGATAATAACTTTACTGCCATCAGTTAAGAAGGCATTGTTCAATTCATCTTCGTCACGCAAGGTAATAGCACGTAATCCAGAGTGTCTGATATTGGCAAAGTCACTAACTGGAGTCCGTTTAACGGTTCCGTATTTAGTAACGAAGAACAAGAATGAGTTATCTGGATCAACATCTTTATCGACATTGATGACTGTTTCAATCTTTTCGCCCTTCTCGATATTCAAGAGGTTGATAATTGGAATTCCTTTGGCTGTACGGCCATATTCAGGAACTTCATACCCTTTGATTCGATAAACTTTACCAGCGTTTGTAAAGAACAAGAGACGGTCATGTGTTGATGTATAAATCATCTGTTCGATAAAGTCATCGTCATGAATCCCCATTCCTTGAACACCACGGCCACCACGATTCTGAACACGGAATTCATCCGCAGACAAACGTTTGATGTAACCATTATGTGTCAAAACGACTAAGATATTTTCTTCTTCAATCAAATCCTCATCTTCGATGTTAGCAACTTCACTAGCACGAATTTCAGTTCTTCTTGGATCGCCGAATTTTTCTTGAATATCAAGCAATTCGTTATAAATAATCTTGTCAACACGTTCTGGTTTAGCCAAAATATCTTCGAAATCAGCAATCTTAACTAAGAGTTCTTGATACTCAGCTTCAACTTTTTCACGTTCCAAACCAGTCAAACGAACCAAACGCATATCTAGGATAGCTTGTGATTGTTTGTCTGAAAGCTTGAATCTGTCCATCAAAGTTTGCTTAGCAATCGCTGAAGTTTGTGAACCACGGATAACACTGATAATTTCATCAATGTGATCCAAAGCAATTCTCAATCCTTCAAGGATATGTGCTCTAGCTTTGGCACGTTTTAGTTCAAACTCAGTTCTTCTTCTGATAACAACTTCTTGATGCTTCAAGTATTCAACTAAGACACCTTTAAGTGTGAAGACCTTTGGAGTCTTACCTACGATAGCAACCATGTTGATACCATATGAAATTTGTAATTGTGTCAATTTGTAAAGGTTATTCAAAACAACTGAAGCACTAACATCACGACGAATATCGATAACGATACGCATACCTTCACGATCAGATTCATCGTTTAAGTCAGTGATACCTTCAAGTTTTTTCTCACGAGCTAGTTCAGCAATACGTTCAACCAACTTGGCCTTATTAACCATGTAAGGAAGTTCAGTTACGATGATTTGTTCAGCGCCACTCTTCTTCGTTACAACATCAATTTTGGCACGGAGGATGATTGTACCCTTACCAGTTTCGTAAGCTTTTCTGATACCTGAACGGCCCATGATGATACCACCAGTTGGGAAGTCAGGTCCGGGAATAGCTTTCATCAAATCAGCTACGGTTGCATCCTTATTTCTCATCAAAATATGTAATGCATCAATAACTTCTTTCAAGTTATGAGCTGGGATATTAGTTGTCATACCAACAGCGATACCAGTTGCACCATTAACCAATAAGTTAGGGAAACGAGCTGGTAAAACCATTGGTTCTTTTTCTTCACCATCATAGTTAGGAACAAGATCAACGGTATCTTTGTTGATATCACGCAACATTTCAACCGCCATCTTACTCATACGAGCTTCTGTATAACGCATAGCAGCAGGTGGATCACCATCGATTGATCCAAAGTTTCCGTGTCCATCAACTAATGGATAACGGTAACTGAAGTCCTGAGCCATTCTAACCATTGATTCATAAATAGCTGAATCACCATGGGGGTGATACTTACCCATGATATCCCCAACGAAACGGGCACTCTTCTTGTATGGTTTGTCAGGTGTAACACCTAACTCATTCATACCGTAAAGGATACGACGATGAACGGGTTTGAGGCCATCACGAACATCAGGTAACGCACGTGACACGATAACACTAGCAGCGTAGTCAACAAAGGAATTCTTCATGACTTCTGTCAAATTAACATTTTCTATTCTATGCTCTGCCATTAAATTGCCATCCTCCCTAATAATCTACTTCTGCATAACGTGCATTTGCTTCAATGAATTCACGTCTAGGTTCAACTTTATCACCCATCAACATTGAGAAAATTTCATTAGCTTCAATCGCATCATCGAGGTTAACTCGATCCAATCTTCTCTTTTCAGGATCCATAGTTGTTTCCCATAATTGATCAGCATCCATTTCACCAAGACCCTTGTAACGTTGAATCTTTGGTTCTGGCTTTGGTGCTAATTGTTCAACAAATTCATCTTTTTCTTTATCAGTATCAAAGTATTGCATCATCTTACCTTGTCGAACTTGATACAAAGGTGGCTTAGCGATGTAAACATATCCTGCATCAACGATTGGACGCATATATCTGTAAAGTAACGTCAAAAGTAACGTTCTGATATGGGCACCATCGACATCGGCATCGGTCATGATAATAACCTTGTGATATCTAGCCTTAGAAATATCAAAGTCCTCACCAAAACCAGTTCCCATCGCTGTGAACAAAGTTCTGATTTCCTCATTAGCTAAAATCTTGTCCATTGAAGCCTTTTCAACGTTCAAAATCTTACCTCTAATAGGCAAAATAGCTTGTGTCAAACGTGAACGACCAGTCTTAGCAGAACCACCGGCAGAATCACCCTCGACGATAAATAATTCAGAAATTGCAGGGTCTTTACTTGAGTTGTCAGCCAACTTACCAGGTAAATTACTGATTTCCAAACCATTTTGTTTTCTAGTTACTTCACGGGCACGCTTAGCAGCTAGACGAGCTTTGGTAGCCAAAGAACCTTTTTCAATAATCTTCTTAGCAACGTTAGGATTTTCCATCAAGAACTTCATGAAGTGTTCACTGAATAAACGATCAGTGATAGTTCTAGCATCACTATTACCAAGTTTAGTCTTTGTCTGACCTTCAAATTGTGGGTCCGGGTGCTTGATAGAAACGACCGCAGTCATCCCTTCACGAACATCTTCACCAGATAATTTTTCAGTATCTTTTAATAATTTGTTTTTGTGTGCGTAATCGTTAATAACACGTGTCAAAGCAGTCTTGAAACCAACTTCGTGAGTACCACCTTCATAGGTGTGAATGTTATTAGCGAAAGTCATCAAGTTAGTATGATATTCATCAGTATATTGAAGGGCAACTTCAACAGTAATGCCGTCTTGAACACCTTCAAGATAAATAGGATCGTCGAAAAGGACTTCCTTGTCTTTATCCATGAATTCAACGTAACTCTTAATTCCACCTTCATAGTGGAAAACTAATTTTTCAGCTGTGTCAGCTCTCTTATCAGTGAAAGTTAACTTCAAGCCTTTATTTAAGAAAGCCAGTTCACGAATTCTAGTTGTCAAAACTTTGTCATCGTAAACTGTTGTTTCGGTAAAAATATCTGGGTCCGGCACGAAATGGACTTTAGTTCCATGTTTAAATTCACCAGCATCGCCGATGATATGCATTGCATCCTTAACCTTGCCTCGTTCGAAGTCGATGCCATAACGTTTACCAGCACGAACAACTTCAACCTGCAATTGACTACTCAACGCATTAACAACGGAAGCACCAACACCGTGCAAACCACCAGATACTTTATAACCGCCACCGCCGAATTTACCACCGGCATGCAAAATTGTATAAACCGTTTCAAGAGCAGGTTTACCAGTCTTCTTTTGAATATCAACTGGAATACCACGTCCATCATCGGTAACAGTAATGGAGTTATCAGGCTCAACAGTAACTTCGATCTTTGTAGCGAAACCAGCTAAAGCTTCATCAATACCATTATCAATAATTTCCCAAACAAGATGGTGTAAACCTTGTTTACTAGTAGAACCGATATACATACCAGGACGCTTACGAACAGCCTCTAGTCCTTCAAGAACTTGAATTTGACTCGCGTCATATTCTTCGACTTTTTCTTCTTTCTTTTCCAGCTCAGCTTTTCTGTCTTCAGCCATTAAATCTCCTCCTGTTGAACTTTGCCATTTTTAATATTTAAAATATTCGGATTCTTAACCAATTCCGGATCGACGTCATCGATCGAAGTCGTAGTAATAAAAGTTTGGATACCACCTTTAATTGCGGATAGTAAATGGGTTTGTCGTTTGTGATCAAGTTCCGATAAAACATCATCCAATAAAAGAATCGGATAATCCCCCACCTGATCTTTGATCAATTCGACTTCCGCCAGCTTCAAACTCAATGCGACTGACCGCTGTTGACCTTGCGATCCAAAATCTTGAACATTCTTCCCATTGACCATGAATTTAATATCGTCGCGATGTGGACCCGAAAGCGTCACACCACGTTGAATCTCTTTTTGGTAGCTTTTCTTGAAATTATCTTTGAAAACATCATAAATATTTTCAAGGTTTTTTCCATCAGTTTTGAAAAATGTGTTGTAAACAATTTCTAGTTTTTCATTGTCTTCGGTAATATTTGCATGAATCTTTTCAATATGAACCTGCAACTTTTGTAAAAACTGTAAACGTGAAAAAACAACTTCCGCACAATACGCCGCAAACTGATCTGATAAGACATCTAAATAAACCATATCGTTCGCTTGGTGATGCTGAAGTTTTTTTAAATATGCATTGCGCTGTTTTAAAACTGACCGAAATTGACTCATTGTCTTCAAATACTGTGCCGACATTTGGCCAAATTCCATATCAATGAACTTGCGACGAATCCCAGGATTGCCTTTGACAATCGACAAATCCTCTGGAGAAAAAAGAACAACATTCAAATTACCAATGTAACTGGATAATTTACGTTGTTCTAAATTATTCAATTTGGCTTTTTTCCCAGACTTACTAACGACCAAATCCAATTTCAGACGACTGGAATTATCTTTGATCACCGTACCGGAGATTCTTGCAAAATCACTGCCCCACCTAATTAAATCCTTGTCATTTGATGTTCGATGGCTTCTCGTTAAAGCTAAAAAATACATAGCCTCTAATAAATTGGTCTTGCCTTGAGCATTTTCTCCCAAAAATACATTGATAGCGGGTGAAAAATTGACGTTTAAGGATTCGTAGTTACGGTAATTTTGAAGTTTGAGTTCTTTTACAAACATCTACTATTCAATTTCAAAAGTTTGATCACCGACAACTACAACGTCCCCAGAATGTAACTTTTTACCACGACGATCTTCAGGACTGCCGTTAAGAAGGACTGAATTTTCACGTAAGAACCATTTAGCCTTACCACCAGTTTCGATGATTCCAGCTTCTTTTAACATTTGACCTAAGGTTATAAATTCAGTTTCTAACTTAATTTTTTCAGACATTGTTAACACCCTATTTATTAGATTTATCCATTAATGACATACTAATATTATAGTTGTTTTCACAATAAAAAACAACTTAGAACCAAATATCAGGCGATTTGAGCAATTTTTCAAATAATGAGTATCCACCCACTAAAATTGCCTCAAAAAAGTTTCTACGCTAAATTACGGCGTTTTGGCTGATATTGGCAAAAAAAATAGGCTGAACCGAAAGTTCAGTCTATTTTTGCATTTTCACATTAAAATGTTCGTACTGGAGTGATAAGTTGCACGAAATTATCACGATCCTCTACTGGTCTTAAAGTAAATGGATGTAATGGTGATGTGAAACTCATTTCAATTGTTGTGTTACTTCCGAACGATCTCAAAGCATCTTTCAAGTAATCAGGGTTGAAGGAAATTTCTAAGTCGTCTCCTTCAAGATTTTCACAATCAAGAACTTCTTCAACGGTACCAACTTCTGGTGAGTTTCCGTAAAGAGTGGCTTTTTTATCCACAGCTTTGATTTCAAGCTTGATAACATTGTTGCGACTTTCATGAGAAAGCAATGATGCACGTTCAACTGAAGCAAGTAGATTTGATGAGTCGAAAGTCAAACGAGTATTTGATTCATCAGGAATCAAGCGGTCAGTTTCTGGATAACGACCGTCAAGCAATCTTGAGTAGAACATGATGTTGTCAAAACTGAATAATACTTGGTTTTCTGAAATTGACATTGAGATTTCTTTAACTGAGTCGCTGATAGTTCTAACTAATTCAGTCAAACTCTTACCAGGAATGATCAAGTTGTAATCTTCATCACTAGTAATGTTGATACGACGTTGTGAAAGACGATGACTATCAGTTGCAACAGCAGTTAGGCCTTCACTTGTGATCAAGAAGTTGACACCTGTTAGAACGGGACGACTTTCTTGAGTTGAAACAGCGATAACAGTTTGGTTAACAACTTCTTTGAAAACATCGGTTGGAAAGACAAGTTGATTGTCAGCTTCAACATCTGGAAGGTGTGGATAATTTACAGCATCCAAACCGTTGATTGTAAATTCTGAAACACCAGACTTAATTAAAGTTTGGTTATTGCTCAAAACTTCTAATTCAAAATTGTCGCCAGGAAGTTTCTTAATAATTTCGTTAAAGAATCTAGCAGGAAGAACAATTGAACCAGTACTCTCAATTTTCAAATCATTATCAGCATCTTCTTTAGAAATAAATGATGTGATAGAAATGTCTGAATTGCTACCAGTAATTGTTAAACCTGATTCCGAAAGATCTAATTTCATTCCTGTCAAAATAGGAATAGTTGTCTTTGTCGAAATTGCTCTTTGAACGTTACTTGTTTGATTAATGAATTTTGATCTATCGATAGAAAATTTCATAGGTAACTCCCTTTTTTAATTAATTAATATAAAGATAGAAGTAGTAGTAGGGACTGTTAAAACTGTGGAAAACTATTAGAAAGATAAGCGACAGTTGAAATTTTTATGTTATTAACAGCTGTGGATAACTGTGGGAAAAACTAAAAGTTATAAACATGTTAATTTCTAAGGTCATCCTTCAGTTCATTAACGGACCGTTTCAAATCGTCATCTTTAATAAGTAATTCGGATATTTTATCACACGAATGCATGACTGTCGTATGATCTTTTCCGCCGAATTCCATTCCAATTTGTGGAAGTGATCTGTCGGTCAACTCACGAGAGAGATACATGGCGATTTGTCGAGGTACAACAATAGTTTTGACACGTTTCTTCCCTTTTAAGTCTTGGATAGTGACATGATAATATTTAGCAACTTTATTTTGGATTTTCGCGATGGAAATTCCATTTTTGTCGTTAGATAGTTTGTAAATTTTTAGTGCATCAGCGGCGACTGACTTAGTAATATCAGTATTTTTGGTCGTTGAATAAGCTTGAACTCGAATCAAAGCACCCTCAAGTTCACGAACATTGGTATCAATTTGAGCAGCAATATAAGAAAGCGTGTCATCAGGAATTTCAAGGTGTTCTGCTTTAGCTTTATTGCGTAAGATAGCAATTCTAGTTTCGAGATCAGGTGCGGTGATGTCAGCTGACAAACCTTGTGTAAATCTGGAAACTAATCGTTGTTGTAATTTAGGGATTTCGTTAGGTAAACGATCCGATGTCATTACGATCTGCTTACCATTTTCGTAGAGCTCATTAAAGGTATGGAAGAATTCTTCTTGAGTACCCTCTTTTTCAGCGAAGAATTGAATGTCATCTATTAATAGTAGATCGACGTTTCGATACTCTTGTCTGAAATCGTCTTGAGTCCGCATCTGGATTGAGTTGATGAAGTCGTTGGCAAAGGTTTCACTCGTAACATATTTAACTTTAGCTAATGGATCAAGTTTGATCATTTGATGCCCGATTGCTTGCATCAAGTGAGTCTTACCTAAACCAACACCACCATAAATAAAGAGTGGATTGTAGACCCCGCCGGGATCTTCAGCTGCAGCGAGTGCTGCGGCATGTGCCATCTGATTTCCGCTACCAACGATAAATGTAGAAAAAGTATATTTTGGATTCAAATGAGAATTATGGAAAATATGCTTTGGTTGAGCAGTTTCAGTTGTCTGTTCAACTTGAGGAGCGATTGTTTGCTCCTCTTTTTTGTTGTTTTCTTCATCATTTTCGATGATCGGATTCAATTCAGTTCCATTTAGTTCATATGAATAGATAGCAATTTTTTCGGTATAATTTCTTTCCCAATAATCTTTATGTAGTTTTGTTGGGACCGAAATATAAATATTATTGCCGTCGATATATAAAGGATTGGCACTTTCAACCCAAGTTGAATAACTGACAGAAGTTAATTGAGATCTAAGTTTATTTGTAAAATAGTCCCAAAATTCGGTTAGTTTTGGATCAGTTGAGTTATTTATATTTTGCAATTATTTCCCCCCAATCTGTGGTTGTGGATAAATTTTTCCCTAAAATGACAGAGTATAGTTTATCATTCTATCAAAGAGTTTTCCACAGAACACACGTTTAAATTTGGAGTAAATAACAACAGGTATTTTCTAAATACACAGGCTTGTGGAAAAAGGTTGTTGATAAAAACTGTCCACATAGTTATCCACAATTAACACAAGTTAAAAAGCCCTATTATCAGCTGTTACATGCAAAAAACAAGAAATCAACAATACCTGTGGAAAACTAAAACACAGTAAAATAATCCGTTGGAAAAGTTTGTTCATACTCCTGTGGAAAAAAATAGTTGTAAAATCACTCCACAAATTATCCACAATTAAAAATGCGAAAAACTTTCTAGAAAAAACTTGCTTTTATAGGAAATTAGTTATTTAAAAAGTTGGCATAACATGATATTATAGTTAAGCAATTGTCTGAAGAAGTGAATATTTTAAATATAACGAAGAGTCAGGAGGTTTATTGATGACTACAAAGAGAACTTATCAACCAAAGAAGCGTCACCGTGAACGCGTCCATGGTTTCATGAAAAGAATGAGCACAAGTAATGGTCGCAAAGTTTTAGCAAGACGCCGTAAAAAGGGTCGCAAAGTATTATCAGCTTAGTTTTGAAGGATCACTAAACAATTTGGTGGTCTTTTTTTATTACAGAACGAGAGTAGACTGGTGACATATGAGAAAAAGTTATCGAATAAAAAAAGAAAATGAGTTTCAATATGTCTATTCCAAAGGAAAATCCGTAGCAAACCGTAATTTTGTTTTGTACACGATGCCTAAAGAGAAGCAAAAGCATTTTCGTGTCGGAATTTCTGTCGGAAAGAAAGTTTCACATACTGCAGTCGGACGTAATCGTATTAAAAGATACATCCGCCAATCACTTTTGGAATTGAAGCCTGAAATTCCTCAAGAATTGGATTTCTTGATCATTGCAAGAAAACCGGCGGTAGATTTAGATATGTTTGAATCCAAGAAAAATATTGTACATTTATTGAAATTAGGTAAAGTATTAAATTAGGGTACAAAATATTAATTAACTATAGGTGCAAAAGTGAATAAGAAAAGCTTAAAGAAATACATAGGTGTTGCTCTATTACTTAGTGTTGTCTTGGTTTTAGCTGGATGTTCAAACCTAAATGAACCAATTACTAGCCACAGTACAGGATTCTGGGATCACTATATTTTATATAGTTTCTCGCAATTCATCCTTTGGTTAGCTTCATTGGTTCACAATAGTTATGGTTGGGCAATCATTATCTTCACAATCATTATTAGAGTTATTCTGTTGCCACTTAACTGGTTCCAAATCAGAAGTATGAATAAGCAAATGAAGATTCAGCCGCAAATGCAGGCCCTTCAGAAGAAATATTCAGCTAAAGACACGGATACACAACAGAAGCTGCGTGAAGAGACACAGAAGCTATATAGTGAAGCAGGAGTGAACCCGGTAGCAGGATGTTTACCATTGGTTGTTCAGTTGCCAGTTATGTTCGCTCTCTATCAAGCCATTTATAAGACCACACAATTGCGTGATGGTACATTTTTATGGATGCAACTTGGTAAAGCCGATCCATATTACATCATGGCTATCTTGGCAGCTGTATTTACTTTCTTAAGTACATACATTTCAAGCTACTCACAACCAACACAAAATGCGACGACAAAGATCATGACTTGGGTCATGCCAATCTTTATCTTCGTACCAGCATTAACATTCCCATCAGCTATTACAATTTACTGGGTTATCACTAATGCGTTCCAAGTTCTTCAGACATTGGCTTTCCAAAACCCATTCAAGTATCGTCGTGAACAACGCGAGGCTGAAGAGGCTGAGAGAGAAAAAGAACGTCGTCTTAGAAAAGCTAAGAAACGTGTCTATAAAAATCGTAAATAATTGACAATCGCAATAAATGTCGTTAAGATGTTTTAGAAATTGTTCATATATTTTATATATAGAAAAGTAGTCAAGGTGCTTTTCCGTCACTAAGTGGCGGATTATGCACTTTTTTTATGCTCAAAAATCGAGAAAGGGAGCTTATTATGCCTAGTTCAGTAACTGAATATGACACGATAGCAGCTATTTCAACTCCTCCTGGGGAAGGTGCGATTTCCATCGTGCGTCTGTCCGGTGATCAAGCTGTTGAAGTTGCTATGAAAATTTTTAAAGGTCGTGATTTGACCAAAGTTGCCAGTCACACCATAAATTACGGACACATCATTGATCCAGCTGACGGTTCTTTAGTCGATGAGGTCATGGTCTCAGTAATGTTGGCACCAAAGACTTTTACCCGCGAGGACGTTGTTGAAATAAATACCCATGGGGGTATAGTTGCAACGAATAAAGTTCTCCAATTATTGTTGGGTTACGGTGCTCGAATGGCCGAACCGGGTGAGTTTACAAAACGTGCCTTTTTAAATGGTCGAATTGATTTAACACAAGCCGAATCAGTCATGGATTTGATTCGTGCTAAAACTGATAAAGCTATGCAAGTGGCCGTCAATCAATTGGATGGTAATTTGCATCATTTAATCAGCAATTTACGTCAAGAAATCCTCGATTCCTTGGCTCAAGTTGAAGTAAATATCGATTATCCAGAATACGATACTGATCAAATGACAACTAAATTATTACTAGAGAAAGCTCGTCTAGTCAGTGGTAAAATCGACAGTCTATTGAAGACAGCTGACAGTGGGGAAATCCTGCAACATGGTTTAGCTACAGCGATTGTTGGGAAACCTAACGTTGGTAAATCAAGTTTATTGAATCGTCTTTTGGATGAAGAGAAAGCTATCGTAACTGATGTTGCCGGAACGACTCGTGATGTTGTTGAACAGTACATCAATATTGACGGTGTACCTTTGAAATTGATCGATACCGCTGGTATTCGTGATACTGATGATAAAGTCGAGAAAATTGGTGTTGAACGTTCTAAAAAAGCCTTGAACGGTGCTGACTTAGTAATCCTCGTTTTGGATTCAAGTCGTGAACTAGAAGAGGACGATATTGAGTTATTGGATGCAACGGCTGATAAGCGAAGAATCGTTATTTTTAACAAGAATGATTTGATGCCCGTTATAACGCCTAATTCAGTTGTGCAATTAAAGGCCGACGATATTATTTTGCAAACTTCAGCTATCAAGAATGATGGTATTGAAACTATTAAAGATACAATCAGTAAGATTTTTAACTCCGGAATTGAAGATAATAGCAGTAACGTGATTATTACGAGTGCTCGTCAAGCTGGATTGCTCCGTAAGGCTAAAAATAGCCTCAACGACGTTATTTCAGGAATTGAAGCAGGAATGCCTATCGACCTTGTACAAATCGATATGACGGCTTGCTGGGACACTCTCGGTGAAATTACTGGTGAAAGTTATGCGGACGAATTGATTACACAATTGTTCTCGCAATTCTGTTTAGGAAAATAACGTAGTGTACTAGTTAAATATTCCGTCTCCAGAGCTGGGAAATATTCACTAGCTGTGCGGACCGGCCCGAGCCAAAATACGGTCTCGAACCTCGGTTTGAAGCCTTGATACAGTTCATCAAGTCTCCAAACACGCCCGGTAGTAAAAGGACGAGCCGTCCTTTTACTACTTTCACAGCACACAAATATTTCCCATCTCTTCCGACTAATTAATCGTTAATAATTGAATATAAAAGTATTCAAATTATCCGGAATAATGAAATATTTATAATAGATTATCAACTAGTATCATGCATAAAATAGGTAAAGGTGAAGAAATGGAAATTAAGGAATTTGACTCAGAAACTTATGACGTTATTGTCGTAGGTGCTGGCCATGCAGGTTCTGAAGCTGCTTTGGCTGCTGCCCGAATGGGTGAAAAAACATTGCTCGTAACAATCAACTTGGATATGGTAGCTTTCATGCCATGTAATCCTTCTGTTGGTGGACCTGCTAAAGGTATTGTTGTCCGTGAAATCGACGCTTTAGGTGGCGAAATGGGACGCAATATTGATAAGACATATATTCAAATGCGTATGCTCAATACTGGTAAAGGTCCCGCCGTTCGTGCGTTACGTGCCCAAGCTGATAAGAACATGTATCACCGTGTTATGAAAGATGTTTTGGAAAACGAACCTAATTTGACTCTTCGTCAAGGAATGGCTGAAAAGCTTATCGTTGAAGATGGCGTCTGCAAAGGTATCGTTACAGCGACTGGTGCAAGATATCACGCTAAGTCAGTTGTTTTGACTGCTGGTACTTCATCAAGAGGTAAGATCATCATCGGTGAATTGATGTATTCATCTGGTCCAAATAACAGTATTCCTTCAATCAAGCTTTCTGAAAATCTTGAAGAGAATGGTTTCAAGTTGACTCGTTTCAAGACTGGTACACCTCCACGTGTTAACAAGAATACAATCAATTTTGACGAAACAATTGAACAACCTGGCGACAAGGAACCAAATCATTTCTCATTCGAGACACCAGATTCTAGTTATCTTCAAAATCAAATTTCTTGCTGGATGACTTATACAAACGCTGATACGCATAAAATTATTCGTGAAAACCTTAATCGAGCACCAATGTTCTCCGGTGTTATCAAGGGTGTTGGTCCAAGATATTGTCCTTCAATCGAAGATAAAATCGTCCGTTTCGCTGACAAGCCAAGACACCAAATCTTCCTTGAACCAGAAGGTAGAGATACACAAGAGTATTACGTTGGAGACTTCTCAACATCAATGCCAGAAGAGATCCAATTGAAGATGGTTCACTCCGTTGCTGGACTAGAAAATGCTAAGTTGATGCGTCCTGGTTACGCCATTGAATATGACGTTATCGAACCATGGCAATTGAAGTTAAACCTTGAAACTAAGGTCGTTAAGAACCTCTTTACTGCCGGTCAAATGAACGGAACATCAGGATATGAAGAAGCAGCTGGCCAAGGTATTATGGCTGGTATCAATGCAGCGTTACGTGCCCAAGGCAAAGATCCATTTATTTTGCGTCGTGATGAAGCATATATCGGTGTTTTGATCGATGACTTGGTAACAAAGGGAACTAACGAACCATACCGTCTACTAACAAGTCGTGCCGAATATCGTTTGATTTTACGTCACGATAACGCTGACCTTCGTTTAACAGACTATGGTTACAAGTTAGGTTTGATCAATGACAAGCGTTATGACGCCTTCAATATCAAACGTGACACGATTAAGAAAGAACTTGACCGTCTTTCACACAAGATGATTACACCAAAACAAGCACTACCATTCTTGAAGGCACATGATTTGAAGCCATTGAAAGATGGAATTTTGGCTGATCACTTCTTGAGAAGACCAGAAGTACACTATTCAGATATCATTGACATTGTCGGTGAAGCTGATTTTCCAGTTGATAACCGAGTTGCTGAACAAGTTGAAATCGCAACTAAGTACGATGGTTATATCAAGAAGGAACAGATGCGTATCGAACGCTTGAAGAAGATGGAATCAAAGAAGATTCCTGACCGCATCGACTATACTAAAGTTGATAGTTTGGCTACCGAAGCCGTTCAAAAACTCAGCAAGATCAATCCTCAAACAATTGCCCAAGCAAGCCGTATTAGTGGAGTAAACCCAGCTGATATTGGAATTTTGAGCGTTTATATTGAACAAGGAAAGATTGCGAAAAAATAGAGAGTGGAGAAAGGGCAGTCAGCTCCCGAGCATTTGCATGACTTCACGAATTATCCGCGTATTTTGCGGATGATTTGGGAAGTTAGGCAAAGCGGAAGAAATTGGCCTGCAGAACTCGTTTTAGAGCCACTGCATATATAAATTAAAAAAGTCCATAATCCACATCATAAGCGGTTTATGGACTTTCTTTTTATATTTAATATATCAAGCGATAAACAAAACTATAAAAGTTTATTCATCGTTATAACGGTCATCAAAATATACGTATAACGCCGTTACACATTCAAAGTCCTAATCCAAGGCAACACCACCCCACAATGTTATAATCGACACATTGATTGAAGGGGGAAATTATGACGATAAGACATAAGAATTACATTCCGGATAACATTGAGGTTACCGGAGCCAAAGCTAATAATCTCAAGAACATCAATGTCGAAATACCACTTAATTCATTTGTAGCCATTACGGGTGTATCGGGGTCGGGGAAATCTTCTTTGGCAATGGATACGATATACGCTGAAGGGGCCAGAAAGTACCTCAATGCGCTGTCGACTTACACGAGAAGAAGAATCACTCAAGTAGGTCGTTCTGATGTAAAGGATATTAAGAATTTACCTTCAACTATTGCTTTGCGTCAAAGACCAACCGTTCCAAGTGTTCGTTCAACCGTTGGGACGATGACCGAAAGTTTGAATATTTTAAGATTAATGTTTTCACGTTTATCTTCAGTAGTTTGTCCCAATGGACATCGACTAGATCCAACGTTGAAAATTTCTGAAGCGATGGATTTACCGGCATCCGATGAGGCAATGGGGATGATGACTTGTCCAACTTGTGGTGTTAAATTTATGGCTTTTGGAGCCGAAGATTTTGCCTTTAATTCCGATGGAGCTTGCCCAACATGTCAGGGTACTGGATTCCTGAAAGATATCGAATTATCAAAGATTATTCCTGATGAAACGTTGTCGATTGATGATGGAGCAATCAGGTCTTGGAACTTACCTGGCCGTTCGTTACAAAAGGATATCGTCAAAGAACTAGGTATTAGAACTGACGTGCCATTTAAAGACTTAAATGACCATGAAAAGGACATTATCGTCAACGGTAAGGAATTGAAACGAGAAGTTATCGTTCCAACTAAGACTGGTCGGACATTTAAATTAAATGCTTTGTATGAGAACGCCGTTACAGCCGTTAAAAATAGTCTGAAAAATGCTAAAAATGAGAATGCTGTGAAACGTTTGGAGAGATTTTATTCTGTCAAAGTTTGTCCAGACTGTCAGGGCAGTCGTTTTAATCCAAAGTTATTCAGCAACCAATTAGTGGGCAAGAATATCGCCGAAGTTTCCAACTTTACGATTTCCCAGTTACAAGATTTTTGTAAAGATATCATGGCCTGGTTGCCAAAAGATATGCAAGCCTTAGGTAGAAATTTAACCAATGAATTATTGGACTTATTATCACCAATTATTGACCTAGGATTGAATTATTTATCGATTTCACGGGCAGGCAATACGTTGTCGACTGGTGAATTGCAACGAATCCAATTAGCACGAACAATTCGTAACCAAATGACCGGTGTTTTGTACGTTTTGGATGAACCAAGTGTCGGATTACATGCGGCCAATGTTGACGGTTTGATTAAGATTTTGCGTGAATTGGTACGTCTCGGTAATTCATTAGTAGTAGTTGACCATGATACAAGTATCATTGCGGCAGCTGACTATGTGATTGAAATTGGGCCTGATTCTGGTGCCGATGGCGGTCGAATTATCAGTCAGGGAACGGTCGATCAAATTGAAGCCGAAAATGATTCTGTTATTCAACCGTATTTGACTGGTAAAGCCGATATTATCAAGCATAAGCCGGTGAAACCTTTTGAAAAAGGTACTATCAGTATCGATGTTGGTGACCGTTATAATATTCATGATATGACGGCTAAATTCAGTAAAGAATCGTTGAATGTCGTTTCAGGGATGTCCGGATCAGGAAAGACAACCTTGATTTTCGACAGTTTATTGCCAGCGATGGACGATAAAATTGCTGGAGAACCATTGCCTAAATTTGTTAAAGCTGTCGATACGGCTGATATTAAAAATATCGTTAAAGTTGATTCAGTTCCGATAGGTAAGAATGTTCGTTCAACTGTTGGAACGTATACGAAGATTCTCGATCATTTACGGAAACTATTTGCTGATACACCGGATGCTTTGGCTAAGAAATTTACACCAACATATTTCTCATATAATAATAAGCAAGGAGCTTGTCCAAATTGTGGGGGTACAGGCGTGATTACACTGGATATTCAGTATTTACCAGATATGGTTCAAACGTGTCCTGTATGTCACGGTGATCGCTATAAGAAGGATATTTTGGATATTGAGTGGCATGGTAAGAATATTGCTGAAATTTTGAATATGTCTGTTAAAGAAGCCTATGAGTTTTTCAAAGATGTCCCACAAATTGAAAATACACTCGATGTTTTGGTAAATATCGGTTTGAGTTATCTCAAATTGGGTGAGAGTACGCCAACTTTATCCGGTGGTGAGGCTCAAAGAATGAAGTTAGTCACTTACATGAAGCGTAGTCAGAAGAATCAATTATTTATCTTCGATGAACCAAGTGTTGGATTACATCCAAAGGACGTCGGCGTATTGCTGGATGTTTTCAATAAACTACTGAAAAAGCATGCAACAATCATTGTTATCGAACACGACTTGGATATTATAGCCAATGCGGATTATATCAACGATTTAGGTCCTGAAGGTGGTATTAATGGTGGTAAAATAGTTGCAACAGGTACTCCGAAAACGGTTGCAGATAATCCTGCCAGTTTGACCGGTAAGTATCTTAAAGAACATTTACAATTGTTCAACGAATATTAATTTGAGGTGATACTATGGAAAAAATTGGTGTGATTGGTCTAGGAAATATTGCACAAAAAGCATATTTACCCGTTATGGCAACGTTACAAGATAAGTATGAATGGCATTTAACAACTAGAAACGAAGCTAAAGGGGAAATACTCGAACAGAAATATGGATTCAAGCATTTCCATCAAACTTTGGATGAATTGATTGCCGAAAAACCTTTGGCAGTCTTCGTTCATACACCAACCGCAACTCATTTTGAAATTATCAAGCGACTATTGAATTCAGGTATCAATGTTTACGTCGACAAGCCAGTTTCTGAAGACTTGGCCGAAGTTGAAGCCTTATATAAATTAGCAGCAGACAAAGGTCTCATGTTAACCTGCGGTTTCAATCGTCGCTTCGCACCATTTAATCAAGAATTGAAACAAATATCTGATAAACAAACTATTGTCTCAGAGAAAATTCGTGAAAAAGCTGTCCAAGAAACTAAGTTTGCTGTATATGATTTGATGATCCACTCAGTCGATACTGCAGTTTACTTGATGGATGAAAAGATTAAACATGTAAATAATTTTCTAGTTACTAGTGATGGTAATTTGGAACAAGGTTACATCACTCTGCAAGGCGATAAGAGCCAAGTCCAAGTCATAACGAATATGGTCGGTGGCAGTAATCTCGAATTATCAACGGTTCAAGGTTCGCAGACCCGTCAAGTCGTAAATAATTTGAATCTGTTACAGACTTATCAAACTGGAAAAATTACTCAAGAATCACGTCCTGATTGGGAAAATACTTTGGTAACTCGTGGTTTTGATCCGATTATCAAAGCCTTTCTAGCAGCAGTCTCAAATGGAACTGAGAACCCTGTCAGTCCAGAATCTGCTATTTTGAGCCATAAGTTATGTAATGATTTGGTAAATTCTTTACATAAATAGCCGATTGGACCGTATCACAATATATAGTGACGAACAGATGTTTTTGTACAATATGTTCCATGTGGAACAATTAAAATAAAAAGACTGTAACCTCAAGGGGGTTCAGTCTTTTTATGTCATAAAATTATCAAAATGTTTTAAATGATGCTGATAAATAGGTCTAATTTCAATACAAGGAAAATAAAATCATGCTAATATATCAAAGAAGATGACGATTAAAGGAGGTGAGAACGTGGTAACTACAAGAATTGATGTTAAACCAGAAATTCTTCAATGGGTTCAAAATAATACTGGTACAGTTCTGAATGACTCTTGGATTGAGAAAATTAATAAGTGGTTAAATAACGGTGATAAGCCGACTGTAAATCAACTCAAAGAGTTAAGTAGAAAAGCTCAAATTCCCTTTGGATATTTTTTCCTAGACAATGTACCTGAGGAAGATCTGCCGTTACTTAAATTTAGAACGGTTAATAATGTGGATATAGATAAGCCTTCTAGAAATTTGATTGATACAATTCATAACATGGAAATAAAACAAAGTTGGGTCAGTGATTATCGTAAACAAAATGATTATCCGACTAGTATTTTTTCCCATGGGTATAAATTAATTGATAATCTAAGTCATAAAAACGAAGAACAAATTGCAGCAGATATAATGAATAGTCTAAATTTGAAATTGGGATGGAATACTGGTCTTAAGAGTCGTACAGGTTTTAATTTATTACGAAATAGACTTGATCAAGTTGGTGTTGTTGTTATGTATAGTGGAATTGTTAACAACAATACACATCGAACACTGTCTCAATCAGAATTTCGTGCCTTTGCTATGGATGACAAGTATGCACCGTTAATTTTTATCAATTCAAATGATAGTTATAACGCTATGCTCTTTTCCTTAGTTCACGAGTTAACGCATATTTGGTACGGAACATCCGAATTATATAACGATGATTTCAACAATAGTTACCAAGTTCTAAATCCTCGAAGTGAGCAAGATATTAATCATATAAGTGAAAATATTATTTTTCCGAAAAATCTATTTTTAGATGAATGGAAAAACCAGGCGGTTACTGGGACTGATCGGATTAAATATGTTGCAAAACATTTCGATGCTAGCCCATTATCTGCAGGGATACGAGCATGTCGGCTTAAGCTTATTAGTCAAGATGATGTTGAACGATTGAAGGTTGAACTGAATCACGAATATCAACGTATCAAGGAACATCAAAAGGCAACAGGTAGCGGTGGTAATTATTACACAACTAAGGCAGCTCAAATTGATTTTGCATTCGCTATGGAAGTTGAACGTAGTGTTAATAGTGGTAATTTAGGATTTAACAATGCATTTGAATTATTAGGTGTAAAAAATAGTGCTGCTTTTGATAAATTATTAAATACAATTAAGGAAAAGGGATGAGATAGTGAGCGAACCAAGTACAAACGCCAAGTATGTAATTGATAGCAACTCATTTATTGAGCCCTTTAAAAGTTATTATTCTATGGATCATTTTCCAAGTTATTGGGTATGGATGAAGAAATGTTTAACTGAAAACGATAGTGAAATAGTCGTTCCAAATGTTGTGTATAATGAGTTGAAAAATTCTAAAGATAAGCTAGCTACATGGATTGCAGAGTATGTTAATCCAGTTGTTTTTAAAGGATACGAGAATGATCCTGCATACTTTGTAGAGTACGGAAAAATAATGAACCATTTGCAGGATTGTGGATTTTATCAACGCCCAGCAATCGATAATTGGAGCCAAGACTGGAAAGCTGATCCTAAGCTTATTGCAATAGCATCCACCTATAATTTAAAAATCATTACTTTTGAACAACCAGCCGGACACCTAGACAGAAGAAATCCAATGAAGAAAGAACCTAAAATTCCGAATGTTGCAGATTATATGGGAGTAAGCTGTGTCTCACTTTTCCAAGTTGAGGATGAACTTCAACTTTCAATATAGAATATTTAATGATTGACTTACAACCAACATTCGTGCAATACTACATAACGGTGCCAAACCGAGGTAAGGGTAGACGGTTGGCGTGCAAACGTTTGGAAAACCTGTCGCACCTTACCACTGGAGATTTCTACAGATGTGTAGATTTCTCCTCTTTTTTTGCCCAAAATTAGGTCTGTTAAAATAATAAAAAAAGCGTTATATTGAAGGTATAAATGCTATGTCATTTATTGGACTTCGAGTCCGTATACACGAAAGTGTACTAAGTCTTATTCTAAGAATAAGCATTCAGTCGTATCTCTTAGGGGATGCGGCTGTTTTTTTATTTATTCAAGAAAGGGTGAGAAAAATTAAACGAGTAGCACTTGTAGGTTACGGATTTTTATTGAGTGCAATCATTGGTGTGATTGCAGCAATTTTTCTGATTTTAGAAGGATTTACCTCAGAACTAGTTTGGTCGAGCAATAATCGACTGCTTGAATCAATGCTGGTAATTGGCGGAAGTTTTATACTCTATTTCTTGTTAAAACGTTGGCCTGACTTGCCAAAAACATCCCAGGATTCAATGCGGGAGTTGAAACTTAATAAAACAATTGATTATCACGATGTCTTTTTCAACTTGCTGATAACGTTAGTAATCTTGAGTTTTGGTGCGGGCGTCGGACCTGAAGCCGCATTATTGAGCGCAATTATTTCGCTATCAATCTGGCAAGCTGATAAATTACGCTATTTGTATTTTCAATATGATGAATTAAAGAAATTGCCGTTACATGAAACGTTGAAAAGATTATTGAACCCATTCAAATTTCAGCAAAAATACGTCGGCGCTACCGCGCCTAAAATACCCTCAGTGATTAAACAAAAACGAGTTTTATATCCAGTTTTTATTGTGAATGGAATTTTGGCATTTGCGTTATTGATTCGCCAAACTGATCAGCCTTCGTTCATTATCAAATTAGGTCAGTCAAATTGGCAGCTTGTGGATATCTGGCTACTACCGATTTTAATGATTGTGGGGATAATTTTTGGAGAATTATGTAAATTATTCTACAAAGTTTTCCACATGTGGATAAACAAAATGAATTTACCATTAGCTCTAAAGGTTGGCCTAGGGGCAATTGTCATTATCCTGATATCCTATCTGGCACCAGATTTATTATTCTCAGGTCAACACAGCTTGAATCTGTTAATAAATGGTTGGGCACACAAATCAATTGGATTTTTAATCAGTATGGGAATAATAAAATTGCTTTTCCTAGCTTGGTGTTTGAATTTCAATTGGCGTGGGGGACATATTTTTCCAATTACATTTGCGGCAATGATTGAAGGATTCGCTGTTGCTCAAATGTTACCAAACTTTGATCGATTATTCGTTGTCGCAATTATCGCCACAACGATAATGAGTGAGCTGATATCTCCAGTTGTTGCTGGAATTTTCATTATGTTATTTTTCCCTTTGAAATTGACACCAATAATTATTCTAGTAGCGATATTAATGTATTTGAAAAACAAAATTGGGTTCAAAAACGGGGCTGTGATATAGCTATTTTTGACTTAAATATGCAGCATAAATGTGCAACAAAACATAACCTTTTCCGCTTAAAACAAATATGGACTGTAATCCAAAATCGGATTACAGTCCATATTTGTTTTAATGCTCGAAAGTTGACAATGTTTTGTCACACTATCGTATTTATGGATATTATTCAGCATCGTCAGAGTCAGAATCATCAGTATCTGTATTTTCATCGGGATGGTCTTTTTGGTATTGCTCCAAAGCACGATTACCAGGATAAGAAATATAACCGTTATCATAAACAATCCAAGAACCGAGGCCATTATAGAGATCCCAATAACCGTCCTCTCGTTCAGCAGTTAAATCTGAAGTGTCACCGTAGCCAGAATCAGCTAGTTTTTGACGAGCCTGAGCTTCAGTTACTTCGGTTGTATTGGTTGAGGTATTGTTAGCAGGTGCAGTTTGTGAATCGCTTGCATTATCTGATTCGTTTTGTTTATCAGTGTTGTTAGTTTGGTTTGAACTAGTATTAGTTGTTTGGCTTAGATTATTTAAATCATCATTTGTTAAAGTTGAACGGGTAGATGCCAACTTAAATTTATGGTTATAAGTTACAAAACAATTAGTTTGAGCTAGTTCGTTAATATTCTGTTTTTGAAATAGACCGGGTAATTTTTTAGTTTGATTAGGTTTCAAAATCAATGTACCAGTTAAGACAGCTGGTACTTCGTTATCCATAAATTGTAAAGCAAATTTAGAACGATTAAATTTGATTGTTTTGGTAGTTTTATTAGTAATTTTAGCAGAAATAAAATAACCGTAATCGTTCTGGTCGGCTTTGAAGTTGAATTTAACTTTCTTTTGATCGGCCTTCGTTAAGTTTTGATAATATGTTGGTTTTGCTTGTTTGCGTGACGTTTTAACTGGTGTTGGTTGTGTTGTTTTGGCAGTATTACTACAGCCACTAGCCCCTAATAATAACAAAAGTCCAGTTAGTAAAATAAATGTTTTCTTCATATTTGTCTCCCCTATATCTTCATTACAGGAATAAGCTTATCAAAATGAAATGTCATATTATGGCATTATAACGTCTGTTATTGAACTACTTGTCTAATTACGGCGGTTAGATTAATATTTTAAAGGTGCGTTTTAAAGAAATTAATATTGGAGATTCACAATGAAAGAAGCTAAAAAAGGCAGCGTTAAAGGTTTACTGCCATTAATTATATTTTTGATTTTATATGCTCTAACTGGTATTGTGTCGGGAAAATTCGATAGTATGCCACTATTGGTCGGGATGATATTGGCATCAGTTGTTTCATTTGCTATTGCACCACCCGCTGGTACAAAAAAGTTATCTTTCTCAGACAAAGTTATGACATTTTGTAAGGGTGGTGGGGAACCGACGCTGATCATGATGGTCGTGATTTTTATTCTGGCTGGGGCGTTTCAAGGTGTTGCTTCAAAGATGCATGCCGTTTCGTCAGTGACCAATTTGGGCCTTAGTATCTTGCCTGCCAACATGATTTTGCCCGGAATTTTTGTCATTGGTTGTATCTTGAGTTTTGCGATGGGAACTTCAATGGGAACTATCACTGCCTTGATGCCAGTAGCAGTTGATGTAGCGGTCAAAACCGGTGTTAATCCAGCTTTGATGGCCGGAATCGTTGTCGGAAGTGCCATGTTTGGTGACAATTTGTCCTTTATTTCAGCGACAGCCATTGCTTCGGTTCAGACTCAAGGCGTAGAGCAACGGGAAAAATTCAGGTTAAATATTATTACTTACATCCCGGCAATTATTATTAATGTTATTTTATTAGCAATTTATCCGGTTAAGACAGTTGTTTTGAGCGGATCTTATAACTGGAATTTTGTCGATTTGATTCCGTATATTTTGGTAATCGTTCTTTCATTGGTGGGCTTAAACGTTATGCCGGTTATGTTGATTGGTGTTGCATCTGGTATTGTTATTGGCGTTATGCATGGGGATTTCAGTCTGATAGGTTCCATGAAATATGTTCAATCCGGTATGGCTAGTATGGAAGATATCGCAATTATTTCCATTATTGTCGGTGGATTGGTCGAAATAATGAAGTATCTGGGCGGGATTCAGTGGTTGATGGATACGCTTGGAAAGCAGACTAAGTCAAAGCATGGTGCTGAATTTTCTATCGGTGCGTTGGTTACATTATTGTGTGTTGCGACGACTAATAACACGATTGCCATTATCACCGTTGGACCCTTAGCAACCGAAATCGGTCGAAAGTTTAAACTTTCTCGTGCTCGAGTTTCAACACTGTTATCGATGTTTGCGACTCATGTTCAAGGATTGATTCCTTACGCTGGTCAACTTTTAGTTGCCGGTGGGATGGCTAAAATCTCTCCGATTGCGATTGTACCGTGGGTTTGGTACTGCTACTTGATGTTAATCATGAGTTTATTATTCGTCTTTTTGGATTTTCCTAAGGTTAAGGTAACTCCTGAGACTGGTTATGATCATTTTGAAGAAATATAAAAAATCGAGAGTGTGACAAAACATGGTCAGCTTTCGAGCATTAAGGCAAAGAAGACTAGTAATCCGATTTTTGATTGCTAGTCTTCTTTGTTTTAAGCGGAAAAAGCTGACCATGTTTTGTTGCATGTTTATGCTGCATATTTAAGACAAAAATAGTTATGTAACGGCCCCATAAATCACAAAAAAGCCCCGCAGATAAATAATTATCTGTGGGGCATTATTATTAATATTTAAATTATTTAAGTTTTGATGCTGCAGCGTCATCGATGATAAGAGTTACATCGGGGTGATTTTGCAATGCACTTGCTGGGCAGTCTTCTGTAACAGGGCCGTCAACGGTAGCAGCAATAGCATCAGCTTTGTTTTCACCATAAGCTAGAAGGATGATCTTCTTAGCTTTCATGATTGAGCCAATACCCATTGAATAAGCGAAACGTGGAACGTCTTTTTCATCTTCGAAGAAACGTGTGTTAGCTTCGATAGTTGATTCTGTCAAACCAACTTTTCTTGTCTTGCCATCGAAAGGTGAACCCGGTTCGTTAAAACCAATGTGACCATTTCTACCGATACCAAGAATTTGAAGGTCGATAGGGTTGTCTTCAATAATCTTGTCGTAAGCAGATGTAGCAGCTTCAGCGTCAGGATTTGAACCATCAGGAACATATGAATTCTTGAAAGGTTTCTTGTTGAATAGGTGGTCGTTCATGAAGTAGTGGTAACTTTGTTCATTAGTTGGTTTTAATCCAACATATTCATCCAAGTTAACAGATGTCATGTTTGAAAAATCAAGGTCGCTACTTGTCATTTCGTTGTAAAGTGTGATTGGGCTACTACCAGTAGCTAAACCAAGAACTTTAGCACCATTTTCGATGTCGTTTTTAACGATATTGAAGGCTTCCTTACCACCCATTTGTGTATCTTTAACTTTAATTATCTTCATTGTTTAAATCTCCCATCTCTATCTTTCTGGTCTAGTCCAATCTAATTCATTTTCGGAAAATTGTCAATGAAATACGTTCATTAAATAAAAATATTTTAAAAAACGTTAGAAACCATGCAAAATCTTCATAAGTTAGGTATATTTTTAGTATGAGCAAAAAACTAAAGAGGCAGAATAATTTGGAAAAAATATTATCTACATCTGAGGGTAGTGTAAATACAAATCTAATCGGTCCCGTTGATAGCGACAGCATCATCGTCCTTGTTCCCGGGATTAATGGTTCAATTGAGTATTTCAATGACATGATTCCCTATTTAAAGAGTAAATATCAAACAATCGTTGCACTTGATCTTCTTGGTCAAGGCAAATCATCAAATTCTAAGAACGATCACTACACGATCGATTCAGAAGCTTGGAACTTATTGGAAGCAATGGCGCGTTTAAAGATAACTAGAAAGCTAGTTGTCTTTGGATACGGTGTTGGTGGTTTGGTTGCTGTAAATATGGCAGAAATGCGTGGCTTTACGATTAACAAACTAATCCTATTAAATACACCAGCTACTGATAAATACGCTGATATGGATGCACATTCATCTGTCGCAGGTATTCCATTGCTAGGTAAATTAGCTAAGTCACCAGTCAAATCAGGGATGTATTTTGACAAGAACTTTGACCGTAATAGTTTGAAGAATCCTAAAATTGTTGACGAAGCTGCCAATAAAGTTGACCACAAAGTTGCTAAGAAGTTGCAAAAGATGTCAGTTGATTATTTGAGTGAAAAGGCTTTGAACAAACGTCTTCGTTCATTCAATATCCCAACTTTGGCACTCTTTGGCGAGGGCGACCAAGTTTTGACTGTTAATGGTGTTAAGGATGCCAAGGCTACAATCGGCCGTGTCCCTGACTTGAAGATTGAAGATATCAAGGGTGCTGGTCATTTAGCTATGATGGAAAAACCTGAAGAAGTTGCTAAAATGATTATCGATTTTGACGAATCAACTGTTAAAAAAGAAGAATCAGCTGAATAATATTTGAGAGTGGGACAAAATATGTTCAACTTTCGATCATTAAGGCAAATAAACCAAGTAATCTGATTTTAGATTGCTTGGTTTATTTGTTTTAAGCGGAAAAATGAAGATAATGATAGATTTATCTTAGTTACGTTTGTTTTTCAGGAATTTATAGTGATAGAATCCAATCAGATAGTAAATCTGGGGGAAAAGTCATGAGACAGCTAAGAGGATTGCTTGTTTTGATTGTCGCATTTTTAGGTATTAGTTTTACCACGCAAGTCGTTCATGCTGAAGGGATGGGTGGCCCTAATACTGGCGAATATGTCTACGAAGATCGAGAGTATATTTCAAATGCTCAGTATGGAAAATTGGCATCAATCAATAACCAAATTTATTCCGGCGTCAGTCCGCAACGATTGTATATTTTGATTTTCGACAATTCGACTGATGTGAATAGTTTTGTCAAAGCTACTGGTACGTATCCTGAACGGCACGATATAAATTCAGCAATCGTTGATAAGACTGGGGAAGCTCTCTATGGACATGATCATTTTTACGATCTGGTCATGGACTATGAAGATGGCAGCTCGTTGATGGCAGACAATAATTACTTGATTATGAATTTGAAGGATAATCGAGTTTACTTCAATCCCAGTTTGCAATCCAGTTTATATGTGACTGATTTGATGTTCTGGCGGTTGCAACAAGGACTTGGTTCGAAATTAAAGTCTGATGATACTGATACAAAAGTGGCGGCATTATTTGATTTGGCACAGCGAATTGAACCTAAATTGGTGACTGTTTCCGAGCATAAGAAAATGCTGAAATCCACCAGCATGGCCGATGTTAAAGAGGTTATCACTAATATCGAAATTGTTGTCGGCGGGATAGCTATTTTAATCGTGTTACTGTTGATTTATAGACACAATAAGAATCATCCCGGCCCTAGTGATCCTAGTTACAGACCAGATTACGATGCTGGTTTTGATGAAGGTTATTATTATGGTTCGCATGATCCGTTTATGTAAGACTAATTTTGAGGAGAGATTATTTTGAATTTAAAAGAACACCAAGCATGGTTGACTGATTTTTACAAAACTCGCGGTTGGTACCAATATCCAACATTTATTCATTTGAATTTTATGACTGAAGAAGTTGGAGAATTATCCCGTGCAGTTCGAGCAATTGAAATCGGTCGTGACCATCCAGGCGAATCAAAGAAAACTCCAGCTGAGTTGGAAGATAATCTTGAAGAAGAATTAGCCGATGTTTTGGATCAAGTTTTGATGATTAGTAGTAAATATGACATTGATCCTGAAACACTGTTACAACGTAGTCAGAATAAGTTAACAAAGAGATTTCAAAAATAAAAAAGCAGCCTAAGCGGCTGCTTTTTGTTTGGGTTGAGTAATTTTAACCGGTTGAATAATGAATTTGTTTTTTTGTGAACTGGCTACAGGGATGTACTTCTTACCATCTTTGTAGACGAATTGGATTACATCATAGTTGTTATCTAATTTTTTAGCTTCATCGGAAATGATTTTTTGAATGGAGTAGATATACTGTTTCTGATCGTCTGTAGCTTGACCATTTTGGACGGCTTCATAAGTCGTTTTGAGATACTTTTGGGTCTGAGTATCGGTCAGCTTAACAATGATAACCGTGTGGGCATGTTTGCTAGTATTGTCGTTGATATTGTGTTCCTCTTTGACAGTAACGACACGGCCATTTTGGTTGAATTTCTTATCGAGATTTTTTCTGATAACCTTGTATTCGTTGTTCGGAGCATTACTAGAAGACTTGTTAGTATCAGTTTTAGCAGGCGATTTGAGAGTCAAAACGGATAATAGAATAGCAAAGATAACAACGCCAATGATGGCAAAAATCAGATGTTTTTGATCGAATGATTTTCGTTGTTTTTTATGCATGAATTCAAGCCCCTAACTAGTCAATTATTAGGGAGATTATAACATAATCTGATTTTTACTATTGTTTTAATAGGACGATTAAAATATTAATGTTCAAATTGTCTATTGGTGGCCGTTTCCAGTGATGAGAATATTTACCTGCTATGCGGACCGGCCCGAGCCACAGAGCGGTCTCGAACCTCGGTTTGAAGCCTTACCAAAGACCGGTAAGTCTCCAAACACGCCCGGTGGTGTAACGGCTAAAGCCGTAACGCCACACCCACAGCTGGTAAATATTCTCATCACTTCCAACTAATTTATTTCCTATGGATATTCTGATTAGATAAATATTTTAAATAGACTATCTAAAAAAGAAAATATTTTCCTTAAAATAAAAAAATTAATATGCAGATACATTGACTATAACCAACGTTTTCGTGAATAATTTCAGTGTACTAAAGATTTAAGAATGAAAGTTTAATATGAAATAGCTCAACTATGGCTTTAGCCATTACACCACCGGGCGTGTTGGAGACTTGCCGGGTTTGCAAGGCTTCAACCGAGGTTCGAGACCGTTCTTTGGCTCGGGCCGTTCCGCGCAGCAGATGAATACTCTCAGTTCCGGAAACGGCATACTTCAATAAACTTTTACCAGTGTAACCAAATAACTAGAAGAAAGTAGGAATTACTATGTCTTCACAAGCGTTACTGATTATTGATTATACGAATGATTTTGTCGCTGACAAGGGTGCTTTAACTTGCGGTAAACCTGGTCAGGAGATTGAATCAGAGATTATTCATTTGGCTGAAAAGATGCATAAGAATGGCGATTGGGTTCTTTTGCCAACTGATGTGCACAAGCCTGATGATTCTTATCATCCAGAAACAAAACTTTTTCCGCCTCACAATGTTCGTGGGACTTGGGGGCGTGAATTGTATGGTGGTTTAAAAGAGTGGTTTGATGCCAACAATGATGATGAAAAGGTTAGACTCTTCGATAAAACGCGTTACAGTGCTTTTGCGGGAACTGACTTGGATATCCGTTTACGTGAACGCAAAATAGACACCTTACATTTAGTCGGTGTCTGTACTGATATTTGTGTTTTGCATACTGCGGTTGACGCCTACAACTTGAATTATCACATTGTTGTCCATGAACAAGGCGTAGCGTCATTTAATCAAGCTGGTCATGACTGGGCATTGAATCACTTTCAAAATAGCTTAGGGGCTGAAATAGTCACTTCTATTTAATCGGTAACGGAGTTGATGATGAGTGTTTTTGATGCTCTGGAAAAGGCAGTATAAAGGCGATTTTCACCGAATTGAGTGTCACGGTAATATTTCGAATTAGCATCAGCAATAATAACGTTGTCGAATTCCAGTCCTTTGGCTAAGGCTAAGGGTAAAACGATGATTCCAGATGCAGGCAGTTTCTCGGCAGTAGTGCCCAGAACTGTCTGTTTTATTTTGTCTTGAATTGCTTGAGCTAGATTTAGGTCACTCGTTACGATAGCTGAAAGTTCATTCTTATCAAGTGTTTCAACTTGTGAGATTAGGTTGGCGATTAAGTCTGAGAAATCTTTATTTTCAACATGTTCAGGTTCTTTGCCGCCGATTTGGATAGTATTGATTTTATCAATTAAATCAGGTGCACCATGCTTGATAAAGGCGGTTGTAATGGCACCGCTTGAACGATAACTAGTATATAAATTTCTCTGTGTAACGGCGATATTATGTTCTTCAAACAGGTCTTTCAAGCTATTGAAAGTTAAAGGATGATTGGATTCCAAAATTGATTGAAATTGGTCGCCAACTAAAGTCCAATGTGCGTTGGGAAAGGCAGTCAGTAAGAATAATACTTGGTCTAAAGAGTAGTCCTGAATTTCGTCAATCATTACAAATTTGAGGCTCTTTTGAGCTAAATTTAGCAGTTTTAAGCGTGTGAAAGTATAGTCCAAATGGTTGATTTGTTGGGTGTTCAAGGTTGATTTAATGATTTGAGGAATATTCAACCAATCCTTTTGATCAATCTGGTTCAAAAGATTGCGATTACGCCACAGCAACATTTTCTTCGTCGCCTTTTGAACAGCCATGTCGGAACTAGGTGAGATTAAACGACCAAAGATTTTCTCTTGTTGAGAGTCGGTTAAATCCGATAATTCAGCTTGAAATTTTCCATTCTTGGAGTCAGTTTCAATCTTTGATTCGATTTCATCAGTTAAAAATGAGGATAACGCCGTTATACGCTTGGTCAAAGACATTGTTCTAGGTGTTTGTTCAAAGAATTGCTTAATATCTTCCTGACTTAAAATAGTTGCATCGTTTAATTTAATATTTTTGAAATCATTAGTTGTTAGCGCCAAGTTATCTAGCTTACTAGCCAGTTCTTGAACATGACTAGTTTCATCTTCGAAGGGAATTGAGCTGCTTACAAACTTAGTCATTAGTTGATTGAAAGTCATTTGTAACGGCGATTCCTCACCCAGACTGGGGAGAACTTGGTTGATGTAGTTGGTAAATAATGTGTTAGGAGTTAACAGTAACATGTCACTAGAAACCAGATTGTCGCGATAACGGTAAAGCAAATATGCGATGCGTTGTAAAACGACTGATGTTTTACCACTACCAGCGATTCCATTCACAAGTAGAGCAGTACTTTTAGTATCACGAATAATGACGTTTTGTTCCTGCTGAATCGTGGCGGTGATGGAACTCATCTGACTGTTTTTATTTTCTTGTAAAGTCTTAACTAATAACGGATCTTGAATAGCAACGTCGGTATCAAAAATGTCATCTAAAACGGCGTTATGCAATAAGAATTGTCTGCGGGTAGCCACTGATACGTCAATTTTTCGATCATTAGCAACATAATTAGTTTTGCCAATCTTGTTGTTGTAATATAAATCGGCAATCGGTGAGCGCCAGTCGATAATCATCGGTTCTTCGGGAGTTGGAGAAAATCCGGCGGAACCGATGTAAAAGGGAATTGATTCGGTTTCGTCGGGGTATTTCAAATCAATTCGGGCAAAATAAGGTGCGGGCAACAAACGTGTCACGCTTGATTTTGTATTTTGAAGCTGAGTTTGCTTGTTATTGAAAGAATCAATCTGTTTATTCATCGTTTCAATTGAGGCAAAGGTATCCAAATTGTCGGCGTAACTGTCGAAGTTTAAAGCTGTTTCCTTACCAGCAGTTTTCTTGAAATTTTTCGCCTGTTCGGCGTTATCAGACAGTAACTTTTCAATACTATCAAGGGTTTTCTGGAGCGTCTGGTGAACCATAGTTAAATGCTGTTGTTCTAATTTGAAAGAATTATCCATGACGATACCTCCTGTATATTAGGTATCTAATAGTAATACGTAAAATCTTTAAATAACAGTCTTGTAATGATACTAAAAATCTTTCATAATATATATGAGGAAAGAATCCAAGTGAAAAGCGATCGCATATGCGGTCGCTTTTTTAGTCCCTAGGTTTAACACTATTTTTAATTTCTTTTTCAGCTAAATATTGGTCGTAATGACTGCCAAGAAAGAGTGGAACTTTTTCTTCGACAACATCGCTAAATTCCAAACCATACCAAAGTGTTGGGGGAATAGTGATGTTTTGGAGCAATAGACGGCCACCAATTAGCAAGCGGTCGATACTACGCATGTATTCTTGAGCGCCCAAATCTTGGAATTGCTGATTTTGAATAACGAATTTGAAGGAACCAACTCGACGTTTTGGCACCATAGAATAGTTTGGCGTTTGGTCATCAATAATATCCTTATCCAGCAAGCTATTGATGATTTCACGAATGTAAATATTGACGTGTTGTGATTTTTTGAAACCTAAATTGATTGTAACGTTGACCACATTTCTAGTGTGCATCATATCAACGGTATACGTGCATTCATAAGGGGAGCCAGTTTGATTGACCGTTATAAACCAGTAAACTTTGGCACGTTTAGGGTCCTGATCCAAAATTGAGTAAATAATCGAACGTTTGATGGAATAATCAGGTCCCATTTTTAGCATATAGACCAAGTTAGTAGCATAAGTTGGATAGCCTTCATCTTTGCTGAGTTTCTCGAGTTGAGGAATGAAGTCCAATAAAGAAACATTCTCGCTTTCAGCCATATAGGCGTCACGGCGCTTGTTACCGAAGAACCAAACAATCATTACAAACAGAATGACCATCGTTATAATCACCGTTACATAGCCGCCATGCACGAACTTGATCAGACTTGAAAGTAGGAAAAGACTTTCGAGGGAGAAGAATGCAGCTAGAAAAATATTGGCGAATAGTGGATGCTTTTTCATAATTAAGAATTGGTGCAACAAAATTGTCGTCATAAGCATGGTTAAGGTGATTGCCAAGCCATACGCTGCTTCCATATGGTCAGAAGTCCGAAACCCCCAGACCACACTGAGAGTGATCGCGCAGAGCATCCAATTAACAGTTCCAATGTAGAGCTGACTTTCAATTTTACCTGGAAACTTCACTTTTAATCTTGGTAAAATTTTTAGACCAATCGCTTCTTGAACCAGTGTAAATGAGCCAGTTATTAAAGCTTGTGAAGCAATGATGGCGGCCAATGTGGCGATAATAATAGCAAAAATTTTAAACTTGTCAGGCAACATTTGATAAAAAGGATTGATTCCAGCAATCTTGTTATATTGAGGATTTTGATAGTTGGAAATGACCCAAGCGGCTTGCCCTAAATAATTTAGCATCAACATCAAACTGACAAATGGCCATGTGGCGTAAATATTGTGTTTTCCGACCTGACCCATATCGGCGTAAAGTGCCTCTGCACCGGTTGTAGCAAGGAAAACACTTCCGAGAATGAAAATGCCAGCTTTGTTGACAGGACTAAACAATACCTTGATAGCATAAATGGGTGACAAAGCTTTTAGGACGCTCAAATCGTTAGTCATATTGAGTAATCCAGCGATACCGATGAAACTGAACCAGATGAGCATAATGGGACCAAATGACTTACCAATTCTCTCGGTGCCAAACTTTTGAATCACAAAAATAGTCAGAAGAATCACCGTTACAATGATTAAAACGACGTTTTGACTATCTGAGAATATTAAATTGCCAAATTTTTGTCCTTTAATACCTTCAATAGCTGATGTGACAGTTACAGCGGGTGTTAAAGTACCATCAGCTAACAGGGCAGATCCACCGATTAGAGCGGGTATAATGAGCCATTTACCTTTAGCTTTTACTAAAGCATAGAGGGCAAAAATACCGCCTTCTTTGTTGTTGTCGGCTTTCATGGCAATCAAAACATATTTAATTGTTGTAATAAGCATTAGGGTCCAGAAAATTAAAGAAACGCTGCCGATGATATATTCAGGTTTCGCGTCGGCCATCGTTCCAGCACTGTTGATAATGGAATTCATAACGTATAACGGCGAAGTTCCAATGTCGCCATAGACTATGCCGAGGGTTATCAACATACCCAGGGTAGATAATGATAACTTTCTCTTTTCCATACTTGTCTCCTTAATAAAAATGTCTGTATGCCGTCTCCGGAGTGGAGAAATATTCACTGGCTGTGCGGACCGGCCCGAGCCAAGGAGCGGTCTCGAACCTCGATTTTGAGGTTTGCACGGTTCGCAAATCTCAAAATTCGCCCGGTGGTGTAAGAACGAGAAAATCACTCGTCCTAACACCACTTCCACTGCCCACAAATATTTCTCCACTCCTCCGACTAATTTTATGAAATTTAATCTGCGATAGAATATAACTTTTATTGATGGATAGTTTAACTAGACTTAAATACTACTGTAACGGGCTTAATTAATCTTTATTTAATATATTTACTAGGGGTGATTTGTACAAATAGAAAATCAATAAGTCGGAAGGACTGAGCGTATTTACCCGCTGTGGGCGTGCCGTTATGGCTTTAGCCATTACACCACTGGGCGTGTTTGGAGACTTGACGAACTGTGTCAAGGCTTCAAAACGAGGTTCGAGACCGTACTGTGGCTCGATCCGGTCCGCATAGCAGGTAAATATGCTTAGCCCTGGAGACGGCCACCCAATAAACCATTTATTCAGAGCCTATTATAAGATTTTTGGTTAAATTTAAAAATATTTATGATTGTACAGAAATTATATTGGTATACATGGAATAAAAAATGTAATATAATACCAAAATTAAAGGAAATACTCTATATGAAAAGAATGTGATATTTATGAATGTAGTATTTATGCTTATCTCAACAATATTGGTCTGGTTGATGGTACCAGGGATTGCGGTGTTTTACAGTGGTTTTGTACCACATAAAGATGTTACTAGAATCCTCTTTGATAGCTTTTTGATGTTTGGTATAGCCGGGATAATGTGGATTACAATAGGTTTTCCAGCTGTTTTTGAAGGAGATCATTTCGGAATAATTGGTAATTTTCATCACCTGTTTTTATCAGGGATAGACTTTTCGTCTACTTATGGCACGACAAAATTACCAACATCAGTTTATTTACTCTTTCAAATGATGTTCGCTATTTTGACGCCAGCGCTCTTTTTAGGAGCTGTTGCTAGTCGGGTGAGAATCCGATTTATTATTTTGTTTGTAGTGTTATGGTCATTATTGATTTACTATCCTTTAGCTCATATCGTTTGGTCTCCAACAGGATTCTTAGCTAAAATGGGTGTCCTAGACTTTGCCGGCGGAACGGTAATTCATATTAATGCCGGAATTACAGCAATGATTTTGGCAATCACATTACGAGAGCCATATAAATATAATAATGAACAAGTAAAGGGCAACCCTTTGTGGATCTTAATGGGAACCGTTTTGTTATGGCTCGGATGGTACGGATTCAATGCTGGTAGTGCTTTGAATGTTAGTTTCCAAACTATCAACGCCTTTTTCACAACTACAGTTGCTGCGTGTGCTTCACTAATAACTTGGATATGTCTGGAACAATTTTTCAAAAATAAAGTAACTCTCAGCGGTATTTGTACCGGAAGTATCTGTGGGTTAGTTGGAATTACGCCGGGCACTGGGTATGTGACAGTTTTCGGTTCGGTCATTATCGGAGTGATTTCAGCCGTTGGTAGTTACTACTTCATGAATTATCTAAAATATCAATTACATTTAAATGATTACCTCGACATCTTCGGATGCCATGGTGTCAGTGGGATAATCGGTTCGATTTGTGTCGGATTGTTTGCTACAAAGTCAGTTAATAGCAGCGTTATAACGAATGGCCTATTCTACGGTGGTGGTCTAAAACAATTAGGGTTGCAACTGTTTGGCGTAATTTTAACGATTGTATTTGTTTCAATTGTCGGCGTCGTTATCGTTCAAGGTTTGAAGAAAGTTTTGAAGGATGATGTCGGAATTAGAGAACTAGAATTGGCTTAAAAATGTAAAAAAACGGAGCTGTTACATAACTATTTTTGTCTTAAATATGCAGCATAAACGTGCGACAAAACATAGCTTTTTCCGCTTAAAACAAAAAAGACTAGTAATCCAAAAATTCAGATTACTAGTCTTTTTTGCCTTAATGCTCGAAAGCTGACCATGTTTTGTCACACTCTCTTATTTTCGCGACTTGGATGTCTAGTGTTGCGATCTTTTGGTTTTTCATTGCTTGCTTTCAACGATTGAATCTCGTTTTCGATTTCACTGAGAACTTCAATCTGCATCTTTTGAATATCCAAAATGTGAGGCCATTGGACTTCATTCAATTGATCAAGTTTTTCATGGAGTAGGCGAATTTCCATTTCTGATTTCATATTAGTTTTGTAATCATTCTCAGAATCGAATCTATCACGTTCAGTCTGACGGTTCTGACTCATCATGATGATAGGAGCCTGTATAGCGGCCACACAGCTCAAAAATAGGTTAAGTAGTATAAATGGATACGGATCGAAGTTAACGCCAAATAGGTGGACAATATTGATTGCCATCCATGCTACTAAAATAATCATGAACGTGATAATAAAGCCCCAACTACCACCAAATTTTGCCACGGCATCAGCTAGTTTTTGTCCCGTGGTTCGTTTGCCATAAATAGTGTCATTGATATTGGTAATGACGTAAGTATCCTTGGCCATTTCCTTTTTTAGTTTGTCACTCATATCGTGATCAATTTTTAAATCCTGATCAATAATTGTCTGCATTTGTTCAAGACGAAGATTTTGTAAGTCCTTGAGGCAGATAAATGAGGAGTCCTTCGCGTAACTATTGTTTTTTAGAACTTGTCCTTTGAGGAGGTCACTTAAATCTCTGATGAAAAGGCCTTCCATAATTGTGAATCGGTTGCCACAGATTATACAGATTTGATTCTTCTTAATTGCCATAGTCAACACCACCTTGAGTTATACATGCTCAGTATAAATTGGAGCAAATTTTAAAGCAAAAAAAAACTCCCTATCGGGAGTTTTTGAAAAACATATTTAAATAGTACCTTTTCTAATAGCTGTCTTGATACCAGCAATTTCCATAATTCCACGGTCAGCTGAAAGATGTTTTAGAAGTGAGGCAATAGGACCCTTGAATTTAAGGTTCTTGTCTGTAATTTCAGCGATACCATGATTTTGACCAAGTGAAGCAACAGTTCCCATTGAGTGGTAGACGAATGGTTTCAAATCTTTACCGTTTAATGCGGCGGCAATATTAAATGCAGCACCGGCACCTTCGGCAGTTGCTAATTGACCAGTTGTTGGATATGGACGTTCAGCACCATTAGGAATAACTGCAGAGTCATCACCAATAAAGTATGCTTCAGGGTTAGCTTCAAGGTTGAGGAATTCTGTTGTCATAACACGATTTCTTCTAGCTTCGATACCTGATTCTTTGATGACGTCAGAGCCACTAACACCAACGGTCCAAAGGATTGTACTGCCGGCAACACTCTTTTCAGTATCGCCATCCATGTAGACAACAGATTTTGGCTCAATCTTTTTGATCTTAGCACCAGTTAGTAGCTTGATACCGTTCTTGTCTAGGTAATCAACGGCGTAACTAGCTAAGTTTTCATCGAACATTGGCAAAATTCTAGTAGCCATTTCGAGACATGTTACTTTGATTTCTGGAACTTCATATTTAGCTTTTAAAATTTTAACTGTATCAACTAATTCACCAAGAATTTCAACACCAGTGAATCCAGCACCACAAACGACAATGGAAAGGTCAGCTGGGTCTTGTGATTCTTTGTAGTTAGCGATATTTTCGTTTAATGTCTTATAAATATTTTGGGCAGATTGGAGATCTTGAAGAATCAACGCATTTTCGCTGGCGCCTTCAAGTCCAAAGTCCTCTGAACGAAAGCCTAAAGCAACAACGATATAGTCATATGTGATGTCTTCATGGTCAGAAAACTCAACTGTTTTGTTATCCAAATCTAGCTTGGAAACAGTTGCTTTGATGAAGTTCACATTTGATGGTAGAACTGAACGAACGTCGAAACTTACTGCATCGGCTCGGTTAGTTCCTGCTGCAATAGTATGTAAAGCTGTTTTTTCAACGTGTTTTTCATGTTGATCGATTAAATCAATTTGTGTTCCTGCTGGGGTTTCTTTGGCTAAATCACGAGCAGCTCTCAAGCCACCGTAGCCAGCGCCTAGTACTAAAATGTGTGCCATATTAACTTCTCCTTCTATTCCGAAATAAAGATGTTTACGGTATCATTATATATCCTTCAAGCAGTTTCTAAAAACCATATGCTACAAAGGATTTTTACTAATTGAGTGTTTTAGGAAGAATGGAGCTATGATAGTGATCAAAATGACGCTAATAATAACAGTTGAGTAGTATTCTTCGGACAATAATTTTACGCCATAACCGACTTGCGCCACGATTAAAGCCATTTCACCACGAGAAATCATTCCTGATCCAATGACATAGGAATCTTTCATATTGAAACCAGATATTCGAGCTCCAAAACCGGCACCAAATAGTTTGCCGACAACTCCAGTTAAAGTAAATAGAGCGATTAGCCAGAAGTCGCGTAGAAAGTTATCGAATTCGAGATTGAGACCAATACTAATAAAGAAAATAGGAATAAAGACAGAATAACCAATTAATTCGATATTGCGACTGACTTGTTTGTCATAATCTGCGGCGTTGGATACAGCAATTCCGGCCACGAAGGCACCTAAAACAGAGTCTAACTGAACTTTATCGGCCACGAATGCCATGATAAAACAGATTACTAAGGCAAAAATGGTTTTGGCATGAGTCGCTTCAACGTAATCTGACAATTTCATCAAATCGGGAATGACCCACTTGTGCAAGACAACGACCAAAACGCCGAAGAAAATCCACATAGCTAGTAATAACAAGATTTTTTTCATTGAAAAGTCACCAGTTAAAGTTCCAGACATAACGCTCAAAATAGAAATTGCTAAGATATCATCAGCAACAGCGGCCCCTAGAATAACGGTTCCGGAAGTGCTTGATAGGTAATTAAGACTTTTCAAAACTTCAACTGAGATTGAAACGGATGTAGCGGCGAAAACGACTGACATAAAGATACTTTCTTTGACATTAATGCCAAAAATCAAAGCCGTTCCTAATGTTAAGGCAACCGGTAAAATAACCCCACAAATAGCTACATTGATACTAGGTACCAGGTGTTTACGTAATAGTTTCAGATCACTTTCCAAACCAGCGATAAACATTAGCAGTATAACGCCGATATCCGCGAATAATTCGACCTCGTGAGTTGGTTGAACAATGTTTAGAGCACCCTTACCAAGGATGACTCCCAAAATCAATTGCCCAACAACAGCGGGTAAGTTCAAACGGTTGAAAACGTGACTGACTATTAAAGTTAAAAAGAGCATCAATGCTAAAAGGGTTATAAATTCCATGGCAAATTCCTATTCTTTCTTAATGCCATTGATGAAAATATTGATAACCGTTTTTAGATTAGCAATATTACGCTTCCTTTTGGCATCGTTATATTCAATGTAAGGGAGTAACATTGTCAAAAAAGTTCCGACTTGAACGGGTATTGCTAAATCAGAACGGAGTTCACTTTTGTGTGATTGGAAAACGTTGAAGAGGACTTTATAATAGCCACCATCCCAGTTCTTGCTAAGATCTCGACGCTCTTCATCAGTAAAGAAATTTTCAATATCGTTACGCATAACGAAGTAATTAATTCGGAAATTTCCAATCATATATTGGGACATATAGAGTAATAATTCTTCGAAAGGCAAGTCCTTATGAGACTTATATTCAGCCAGTAAATTTTCACTAAAACCACTGACGGCGTATTCGATAGCTTTCACATACAGAACCTTTTTATTCTTATAGTAGTGATACATATTAGGTTGAGTAATGTTGAGTTCTTGGGCAATTTTACGTGTTGAGGTAGCTTGATATCCTTGAGATAAAAACATCTCAGCAGCGACTTTTAAAATTGCATTCTTAGTATTTTCAGCTTGTTGATCACGTACGTTCATTTTTAATCCATCCCTTGGTCTATTCGTATACCATTATATATTAATGTAAATCGTTTATCATGCGATAATGTCAAATGAATCTGACTAAAAGTTGGAGGTTTATTGAAGTATGCCGTTTCCAGAACTGAGAGTATTCATTCTGCTGCGCGGTACGGTTTGAGCCATAGAGCGGTCTCGAACCTCGGTTGAAGCCTTTTCAAAGACCGAAAAGTCTCCAACTCGCCCGGTGGTGTAATGGCTAAAGCCATAACGCCACTTTCGTTGCAGATGAATACTCTCAGCTCTTCCAACTGATGTATCGTCGTTGATAATTTTTAATGCGAATAAATATATGGAGCCTTAGAACTAATTATACCAATTTTGAATCTTCAAATTATTAAAATTAAATATCATCATGTTAATAAAATAGTATTAATGGGGAATCAAGTATCGTTATGTAATTGAAAAATACGTTAGCCGGAGGTTGTCAGTAATATAGTCCAGCAGTGGAGGTGGCGTTATGGCTTTAGCCGTTACACCACGGGACGAGTTTTGAAATTCGCGGGTTGTGCGAAGTTCAAAATCGAGGTTCGAGACCGCTATTTGGCTCGGACCGGTCCTCACAGAAGGACTATATTACTGACAACCGTAGGCGGCCTATATAAAAAGAGTTGATTCGCCGAAGAAAATCCACGGCAAATCAACTCTGCAGTTATTTTTTATCTTTAACGATATAAATTGGACGCTTCTTAACTTCCAAGAAAATCTTTCCGATATATTCTCCCAAAATACCAATACTGAGCAATTGAATTCCACCGATTAACAGAATAATTGAGACAAGTGAAGCCCAGCCATTGACGCTGCTGAGGGGATTGATGAATTTTCTGATAATGATAGCGATAATTGCAACGATTGATGTAATGGAGAAAATTGTTCCCATCCATGTGGCAAACATTAGTGGACCTTCGGAAAAATCAACAATACCGGTAATAGCGTATTTGAAAAGTTTCCAGAAGTTCCATGAAGTAGTTCCGGCTGAACGTTCGCGGTTCTTGTAAGGTAGATACTTAGTTTTAAAACCGACCCAACTAAAAATACCCTTTGAAAAACGATTGTATTCAGTCATTGATTTGATGGCTTCGACCATTTGTCTTGTCATAAGACGATAATCTCTGGCACCAGGAATAATCTTTGTTTGTGACATCTTATTGATTACTTTGTAGAAGCCTTCTGAGAAGAAAGAGATAATCTTATTTTCGCCTTCACGGTCCATACGGGCTGTTCCGACACAATCATATTTACTATCTTCAGCTTCAAGCATATCGAACATTTCGGGCAACATTTCAGGAGGATCTTGAAGGTCGACATCCATAACGGCAGTATACTCACCAGTTACTTCATTCAAACCTGCATATAAAGCAGCTTCTTTACCAAAATTACGTGAGAAGGAAATGAAATGAACCTCGTCACTGTGGTTTTTTTGTAAATCTTTGAGAATTGAATAAGTGCGATCTTTTGATCCATCATCGATAAACCAATATTCAAGTTTAAACTTGTTAGTTTCTTCTTTGAGCTTAGTCATAGCGTCATAGTAAATGTTAATCGTTTCTTCTTCATTAAAACACGGAACGATAAGAGATATAGTTTTCATAGCTTCTTTCACTTTCACATTAATTATAAAAAAACACTCACGAATGAGCGTTTTTAATTAAATTTTTAACGATTCTGGAAGAGATAACATACCATTACTTGATGTGTTAATAACACTAACACTGATATCGCGGTTTGTCTTATTCTCAATTTCGTGAAGATCATCATCAGTTTGAACGAAAATGTCTTTGATATCGCTGTTCTTATCGAGTAAATCAATTACTGCATCGATGTTCTTAACAACATCTTGTAATAGACGAATTGTATCGTCGCTAGAAATGCTGTTGACGCTCATAATTAATTGATATAGCAAGTCAGAATTGTTACCAACGAAGACTGCATTTTCAGTATTTGGAGAAATGCTCTTCAACCACCATGTGATAAGCTCTGATTTTTCGTTGAAGTCATGTTCTAGAAGACCATTCTTGTCGAACAATTGGTAACTGACAGGATTGTTCTTTTCAAAGATAACTGTTAGAACAATTGAACCGTCAGTTCTGTAGAAGTTTTGTTCAGATAATTCTTTATTCTTGTTAAAGTTTTGAGTTGATGATAATTGACCATCACCGTTATAGATATTAGTCTTAACGATTTGGTCGTTCTTGTAATAGTTGATACGGTCGATTTGTTTGCCAAAGTATTCAACTGTCATCAACAAAGTTTGTTTTTGGTCGTAGATGAAAGTATCTTGTGATTCAACATCAGTTCTTGTGACCCAACTTTCGTTTGCTGGAATGGCAACTTTCTTATCAGTAGGGTTAGGACTTGTTTGTAGTTGGTCAAAAAGATTTACGACGTTTGGAATTGGCAAATGTTCAGCCTTAGCTTTGGCATCGATAACTTCGTGAATGTGGTTATTGTAGAAAGTTGAAACTACGGTAACTGGTTTTTGAAGTTTTGTTTCCAAATAGTTAATCATTCCGAAGAGGTCGTTTTGAGCGGCATCAGAATTGAAATCATCGGCAGCAACGTAAAATTCTTTGTCTTTGTCGAGATAAACGTCACGAACTAGGTAAGCTGAGTGGAAAACATCTTTGATGTACTTGCTGATGTAAGCAATGTTGTCATTGATTTCTTTCAATTCGCCATCAATCTTTGTGTGTTCTTCACCAAGACTTTGAATATGGCGTTCCAATCCGGCAATCGTTTCGATACGGAAATTGTGGTCGCTCTTCATCTTGTCTTCAATTTCGTTAGCTTCTTGTTTGAAGTTATTGATTTGTGAGTTAACTTCGCTGATATTGCTGTTTAAATCATCAGCGTCGCCGTTTAATTTAGTGATATTTTCTTGGGCGTCATTGATTTGACCCTTGAGAGTTTTTCTTTCGTCATAAAGCGTGTTGATAGAATTCTTTTGGTCTTCCATCAAAGCGAGCATCTTTTGTAAGTCTTTTTCTTCCTTGATGGAAGTTGACATATCAGTTTCAGATTTTTCGTTTTGAGCAAGTTCGTTTTGGAGTGATTCTAATCTGGCAGTCTTAGTATTAATTTCGGAATTTAGTTCGTTTAATTCAGATTGTAGTTTAGCAAGATTTTCTTCTTGTTCTTTACGATCGGCATTTACACTAGCGAGGTGCTCTTTAGCAGCATCATCGTTTTGTGCTTTTGTATCGGCAAGTTTATCGTTAGATTCTTTTTCATCACGTTTAAGAGTTCTAAGATATTTATCAAGCGTAGCTTTCTTAGCTTCAAAATCATCCTTTTCAGTGAAAAGGTTCGTTTTAAGATCGTTGCGTAGTTGTGCATATTGATGAGAAAGGCCGTTCATTTGCTCTTCAATATTGATACGCTTATCATGAACAGTCACAGGTAGTTTCTCCTCTTTCTTTTCAGCAGGAGTGGAATCTGGCTGATTAGCGGTCGATTTCGTAGCGTTCTGCTTAGAAGTTTCGGCCTTTTTAGGAGAATCAGGAGCGGGCGTTGCGGGTTGCTCTGGTTTCTCATCAATTTTGCGTAACATGTCTAAAAATTTCACGAATGAATTCCCCCATAAAAAGACTTATAATAGTTACTAAAGAGTAGCATTTTTTCATATCAGTGTAAAGTCTGGTACAAAGCTATTTGAAGAGAATACCTAGACCAAAAAAGGAGAGTTTTTGTATGAAGATTATGGCTATAAACGCAGGTAGTTCAACCTTGAAGTGGAAACTTTTTGAAATGCCTGAAAAAACAACAATCGCTTCCGGTATGATCGATCGCTTGGGTAGTCCTAAGGCTGTGTTCAAGCTGAAGTATAACGGTAAAAAAATTGAACATGAAGAAGCTATCAAATCCAATGATATTGCCGTTTTGTCAATTCTGGATGCGCTCAAGGATATGAATGTCATCGATCGGTTCGAAGATATTGTCGCTTTTGGTCATCGTGTCGTTGCCGGTGGTGAAGAGTTTAAAAAGTCGGAAATCGTTACAGAAGAAAACTTACAAAAAATCGAAGATTTAGCTGAATATGCACCGTTACACAACAAAGTTGAAGCATATTACATCAATGTCTTTAAAAAGTTGGTTCCTAAGGCTATTCAGGTCGCTGTCTTTGATACATCCTTCTTCGTCGATATTCCTGAAGAAAATTACATGTATAGTATCGATATGGATGATTACAAAAAATATCACGCACGCCGTTATGGTGCTCATGGAACAAGTCACCGTTATATCGCGCAACGTCTTGATAAAATTGTCGATGGTGGGATTCAAGACAAGAACGTTATCGTTTTACATTTAGGTAGCGGTGCTTCAATTAGTGCCATCAAGAATGGCAAAGCTTACGATATTTCGATGGGATTCACACCACTTGCAGGTATCATGATGAGTTCTAGAAGTGGTGATATCGACTTTTCAGTCTTGCCATATTTGATGAGAAAACTTGGCTTGACTGATATTAATGACATGATCGATATCTTGAATAAGAAATCTGGTTTGTTAGGTATTTCTGGCGTTTCACCGGATATGCGTGATATCGAAGCAGCCGAAGATACTAACCAAAGAGCTAAGTTAGCTTTGGAAATGTATCGTAACCGGATTATCAAATTCATGGGTTCATATATCGCCGAAATGGGTGGCCTTGATGTGATTGCCTTTACCGCTGGTGTTGGTGAAAACTCAGCTGAAGTGCGTGAAGACATCCTCAGTGGTTTTGAATTCATGGGCTTGAAGATTGATCCAGAGAACAATCAAGTTCGTGGTAAGGAAATCAAGATAACGACAGACGATTCCAAGATTGCCGCCTATACGATTCCAACCAACGAAGAGTTGATGATTGCCCAAGATACTTATGGTTTTGCTAAACTATTAGATGGATATAAAAACTAAAAAATCCTCAAGTGAGCTGATGGCTTACTTGAGGATTTTAATATTTAAAGTTGCCGTTTCCAGAGCTGAGAGTATTCATCTGCTGTGCGGCACGGTTCGAGCCAAAAAGCGGTTTCGAACCTCGGTTGAAGCCTTTTCAAAAACCGAAAAGTCTTCAACACGTCCGGTGGTGTAATGGCTAAAGCCATAACGCCACTTTCACTGCGGATGAATACTCTCAGCTCTTCCAACTCATTTATCTATTATTAAGTAAATAATTTCGAAGGATTGGACAAATCATGGTTGTGGTTGTTATACCTAATCACATTCATATCAGGCTTTGTCTAGATTTTAAATTTAAAAATTGAATATAACGCCTAAAATAAAGGCGACTGTCTCTGTCAAAGTTATCAGTAGAAGATTCTTAATAATCAAAGGGAATGTTTTCTTCTTGATTGGGTTCTTGCTGAAAGCTTGGGCATTTTTGTACACTATAGGTGTAATTAAGAATGTCAGTAACATCATTTTTGGTAGGATACCTAGAATGACGGAACAAACTAGGGCTAAATAACCAAGAACGTATAATGATTTTAGAATGAAGATGGCGTTGGCTTTGCCCAAATAGTAGACCAATGTTTTACGTCCTAAATTGACATCTTCTTTTTGGTCAGCAATATTGTTGGCTAATAGTAAATTGGAAATTGCGAAGACTGTCAAGAGTGATGAAAGCAAGGCATCACCGTAAAATTTGGTATCCAAAACCACGATGGGGTTATTGACAACATTGATATAAATAGCAATCAAGTAAATTACGTAACCCATGGTAAAACCGGAAAAAAACTCTCCTAATGGTCCACGATTAATTGGCCAAGGCCCACCAGCGTAGAAGAAACCGACGGCAAATGAGAATAATCCCAAGAATAACAATGGCCAGCCGGTTCTGGAAACAATGAATAAACCGATGATGGCGGCAATAGCAGTAAATGAAAAGTCGATCCAACCGATTAGATGGATATTCAAATGATTCACACCTATAACGTTGGTATCACGGCGAAAACTTTCAACACCAGTCGCGTTTTTGTAATCCCAATAGTTGTCGTTGATATCAACGGCCATATTGAACAGAAACATCGCGATGAAAAATAGAATCAAATCAAGAGCGTTAATAGAGTGCCAGTGATAATATGAATACAAAGTTCCCATAATGAACGGGAAGATACTGGCGGTTTTAGCTTTAATTTCAACAAGCTCAAAAAATACTGATGGCTTCAATAAAATCATTCCTTTGGATTTGATAAGTCTTATTATAGAATTATTTTAGAATACAACAAAGTAATACAGGGGTAGAAGAGAGTTTATGGCGAATAAAATATGGAAAAGTTATCCTCAACTCGGGGAAAAGTTGGATTTAACGACTGACTACATTCACCAAGCAGTGAAAATCAACAATCTCGACATAAGTTCCATGATCATTGATTTAACTTCTGGTGGCAAGATGTTGCGTCCGGCTTTCTTCTTGCTGTTCAGTGACTTTGGCGAAAATAAAAAGGCCACAGCCGAATTGATTCCTTTGGCGGCATCGTTAGAAATCTTGCACGTTGCGACATTAATTCACGATGATGTAATTGACGATTCACCGTTACGTCGTTCACAGCCAACTATCCATACAAAATATGGTCGACGTAACGCTATCTATGCAGGGGATTACTTGTTTACATTATACTTTGAACTAGTTTCACGTAATTTGACCGACAATAACAACATTCTTCGTAACGCTCTAAGTATGAAAAAAATCCTAATCGGAGAGCTTGACCAAATGTTGATTAACTTCAATGTCAAAGCGACTACTGATATGTACTTAACTGAAATTTCAGGAAAAACAGCCGAACTTTTCAGTCTCAGCGCAACAATGGGTGCCATTGTTAGTGATGGTAATCAGGAGCTAGTTGAGCGTTGTAAAGGTATTGGCCACGATATCGGTATGGCTTTTCAAATTATCGATGATATTTTAGATTTCAGTAATTCCATGCAAACGGGTAAACCAGTGCATGAAGATTTGAAAAATGGTGTCTATTCGCTCCCTTACATTTTAGGATTGGAAGCGGGAAATAAACAACTGACTGAGATTCTTTCTAAAGACAAGTTAGATGCTGATGATGATTTGAAAGCTACTAATATCGTTGTCGATGATGGTTATCTTAATCAAGCAAAAGATATTGCTCAAGGTTATACCCAAAGGGCGTTGAATGAAATTGACAAATTGCCAAAGAATACCAGTCAAAAGGTACTCAAGGCAGTGGTTAAGAAGTTGATCAACCGAATTAAGTAATGTAATTCTGGTAATGACTAGTTTTAGTAGTATTATGTGTTTCATGAATATTTCTAAAATCTAGTCAGTCAACATTTAGGTGAACAAATGAGTAATGAAAAGAAAATGGCTGAATTAGCCAAGATAAATGAACTTTTAGAACGGTTGGACAAGTCTGTTTCCAAAGATGATATGTCTGTAAAGAGTGCAATTCAAGCAACTTATAATCAGATAAATAAACCTGAAAAAGATACTCAAAAGTATAAGCAGATTCCTGAAGTGGTCCAGAATTTGAATCGAGAGCTGCAAAGTATGGCTGTAGCCAAGAAGTATCATTTCAGTGAGGAACAGAACAAGGTTCTGAATCAACTTCAAGCATCATCGCGAGGATCATTACTTGATGGTTCTATCGGTATTATCAATGGTGCAGTTTTTCATTAATAGCTGAATAAAGACACGTTGGACATGATTCCTTCGTGTCTTTTTTGTAAAAAAATAAGCCTGACATATTCTGAGTCAGACTTATTGTAACGTTATAACGGCTAATATCCTTGATCCATTTGATAGAGTTCTTTGAAATGTTCATTAGTTTGATAAAGTTCTTCAGGTGAACCTTCCATTTCGATAGCATCGCTATTCATGAAGACAACATGGTCAACGTGAGTGATACCTTGCAAATGGTGAGTAACCCAGATGATGGTCTTATCTTTTAAAACATCGAAGAATGTTTCAAGTAAGTCATTTTCAGTAATTGGATCGAGACCGACGGTAGGTTCATCCAATAGGACAATTGGTGCATCTTGCAACAGAATTCTTGCCAGAGCGATACGTTCTTGTTCCCCACCAGAAAAACGTGATCCATTTTCACCGACAATTGTATTGTATTTATCAGGCAATGATTCAACTAGTGGTTTCAAACCAACACGTTCAATGGCTTTTTTAACTTCAGCATCAGATTTGTGTTCGTTACCTAAACGGACATTATTCATCAATGTTGTATTGAATAAGAATGGTTTTTGATTCAAGACTGAGAAGATACTTTCGCGTTTCTCTTGGATTTGTGAAATGTCTAAATTATTGATTCTAATTTGACCTTGTTGTGGCGAAAGGTCGCCCAGAATCAATTGCAAGATAGTTGTTTTACCAATACCACTTGGTCCTAAGAGTGCTAACTTTTCGCCTTTTTTAATCTGTTGTGAAAAATTCTTGATGAGAATTGGTGAGTTTGAATCGTATTCAAAAGTAATATTATCAACTGAAATAGATTCAAAGTCTTTAGGATACAAAGTAACTTGTTTGGGCAAGTTATTAGGAACTGGTTTGATAGTATTTAAACGCTCAATAGAGTCCCTATATTCAGGCCACTCTTCGAATCCTTGACTGACCGGAATGATTGTATCGGACAGTGGAAAAATGGCTAAGACGACTGCTGAGACGAAGTTAGCTTGTGCTTGTCCGTTAGTCATCGTTAGGTTGGTGAAGATTAGGAAACAGATGACAATCGCCGCAAAAATCAATTGTAGACCGAAGTCACGATTACGCCGGAATGCTTTGGATTTATTCTTGGATTTATCCAAATTACCAATATTTTGAGAGGTTAGATTTTTAAAGTCATTTTTACGACCGGAAATTACCCAGTCGTCAACACCCATGATGTTGTCAGTCAATTGGACATATAAGTCACTTTTGACCGATTTTTGATATGCACGACGGGCACTTTCAATTGAGACTGAGAATAGTGGTACGAGAAATACTTCAATAAATAGCAGTAGGAAGACAAAGAATCCAAAGGCTGGATTGAAGATTTCTAAGGCGATTGAAGCGATGATTGTTAAAAGATATGAGATGACAGTTGGAAAAATAGTTCTTAAATATAAATTTTGTAGGTGACTGATATCTTCGGAAATAAGTCCCATGATATCACCAGTTTTATGATGTTCCGAGAAGAATGAAGCGTCACTTTCCAAAGTTTTGTATAGTCGTGTTCTCAAATCTGACGTAACACGTAAAACCCAATTGTGGCTCTTGAGTCGTTCGAGATATTTGAAAACTGGACGACCGATACCAAAGGCACGTGTCAGTAAAATGGGAATGTAGATTAACAAGATGTTGATTGGATGCGTGGCAGCCTTGTCAATTGTGTAACCGGAAGTAAACATTAATGCGGCCGCACAGAATGACGTCAACAGTCCCAACAATAGGGCAGTGATCAACAGTCCTTTGTATTGCTTGATATATGGTTTGACCCAAGTATCGTGTTTGAATGTCTTGAAGAAATTCATAGTTGATCACCTCGCATATTGTTGATTAGTTGTGAAAAGGCACCGTTATGGTCACGAAGCTTGTCAGGTGTACCTTGTTCAGCAATTTGACCATTGTCCATAACGATAACGTAGTCCATTTCATTAATCCAGTGAAGTCTGTGCGTTGCAAAAATAACCAAGTGATCTTGGAATAATTTTTCCATTGGTTTCTTCAAAGCATACTCAGTTTCAATGTCCAAATGGGCAGTTGGTTCGTCGAAAATCAAGACGTGACGGTCATCTGCTAGAAAGGCACGGGCAAGCATGATTCTTTGTTGCTGACCACCAGAAATACCACGTCCACCTTCACCAATCTTAGTGTCATAACCTTCAGGCAAAACCTTGAGAAAGTCATCTAATCCGGCCGCATGAGCGGCTTTTTTGATGTCATCCAGTGAGGCTTTAGGACGATAGAAGGCAATGTTCTCAGCGATTGAACCAGCAAATAGATATGGGGATTGTGGTAAGAATGTCAGTTTATTTTGCCAATTTTGTTGTTTAAAGTTAGGAACTGATTGTTGGTTGATTTTGATGTCAGCATTATCAGGGACTAAAAAGCCACCAATTGCCCGAATTAAGGTTGTTTTACCGGAACCGGATTTCCCTATAACGCCGATACGGTGATAGCCAGATAGCTTGAGTTGGTCAATATCGAGACTGACTTCTTTTTCATTGACACCTTTGTAAGTGAATTGAAGGTTGTTTAGTTCAACTTGAGAATCTTTATCCCAAGTGAAGTCTTTTAATGTGTCATTTTTAGTGGCACTAGGACGATCTAAAATTTCAAAAATGGAGTTCAAAGCATTCTTACCATTCAAAGTAGCGTGATAATCGCTTGAAAAGTCACGTAATGGTAAGAAGTATTCTGGTGCCAAGATCAAGGTAACTAAAGCTGGGAAGAGTGGGAAACTGTTGTTAATTAGTCCCAAACCTAGAAAGACAGCCAAGACGGCAATTCCTAAAGTCGTCAACCAATCCAAAGCGAAAGTCGAAAGAATTGCAATCCGCAAAGTGTTCATTGTCCGGCGACGATATTCGTCGCTGACTGTGTAAATATTTTTAGCATAGCGTTTACTTAGACCCAACATTTTCAGTGTTGGTAGGCCTCTGAGAGCGTCTAAGAAGTGATTTGAAAGAATTGTATATTGTTTATACTGAGCATCAGCTTTTGACTGTGCAGCGAGTCCTAGGATGATCATAAAGAGAATTACTAATGGCACGATAATCGTCAGTGTGATTCCTGAGGCAATGTTTTGGGTGTAAATGTAAATCAGTAAAACTGGAGGAATAATCGACATGTTCATTAATTTGGTAAAAATCAATTTGAAGTAATTTTCGACCAGGTCGATACCGTCCAATGAGGAAGTTACCAAATTACCAGTACCTTCTTCAGAAATCATTTCGGGACCGGCGTTATAGACTTTCTCCAATAGTTGTGAACGGATATTTTCGGAAGTTTTGCCCGCGTAATTTTCAACGATTTTAGTATTGATCAAATTAAAGAGGTGTCGCAGGATAAAAGCTATCGCAAAAAGGACCATCGGATAGATGATCGTTTGTAATGACTTTTGTTCCCATGAATTAACTAATGCTTCTGCTAAATACTTACCTTGGAATAAAACAACAAATGCTTGCAAGAGAGTTAATCCTGCAAGCACTAGAAGTAGTTTTTTTGTTCCAGGTAAGCGAAATAATCGCTTATCTATCATTAATATTTCACCGTATTCTCTCTTGGGTTTATTCTCTTTGTAAATAGAGAGTATGACCAAATGAAGTAGATAGCCACAATTGGTACCAAGATACATGCCACAATTGTCATAATCGTTAACGTGTATTGTGAGTTAGCAGCGTTTTTGATCAAAATACTGTGTGCGGGGTTAGTAGCAATCATTACACGTGGGAATAGTCCGTTGAACAATAGAACAATGACCATACTTAGTGATAATCCACTACCAGCAAAGCTCCAGCCTTCTCTATTCTTTAGAACTCCATAGTAGCCTAATAGTGAGAATAAAACAATTAAGGCTGTAATGATGAGTGATGAGGCAAATCTCTTAGTAAAGAAGTCTGTTTGCAAGAAAACAAGCAATGCAAAGACTACTTCGCCAAGGAAGAGAATTGGATAAAGAATTTTGTTTAAATTACGAGCTCGATCACGTAATGGACCGGCAAGTCTGAGTCTGATGAAGTTTAATCCGTGAACTAATGAAAGTAAGACGCCAGCAACACCTCCGACAACAGATAACAAGTTAACTACGTCGAAGAATTTAGGAAAGGCATCACCATTAGCATTGATTGGAATACCTTGAACCATGCTCAAAAGAATCATACATAGGAAGAATGGTGGCAAGATACTACCAACGAAGAATGCCCACATCCAAAGGTTTTTACCACTGTTTGTTTCAGCGTGTTTGTGGAATTCAAAGGAAACTCCACGTAGAATCAAACCAACTAAAACTAGTAAGAACAGAATGTAATAACCTGAGAATAGTGAGGCGTACCACATTGGCAATGAGGCAAACATGGCACCACCAGCTGTAACTAACCATGTTTCATTACCGTCCCAGTGAGGTCCGATAGAAGACATGATGGCGGTTCTTTCAGCGTCGTTTCTAGCTAAGAATCTAGTTGACATGCCGACACCGAAATCAAATCCTTCCAAGAATAGGAAGATGGAAAATAGAAGTCCGATTACGATAAACCATAATGTGCTGAGTGTCATTTTCCAAACGCCTCCTTTGCAAATGGATCAACGTTTTGCTTGGAGTCAGCTTCTTCATAATAAGGTCCGTGGTGAAGAGTCTGTCTTGAGTACGCAATCATAACGCCGCCCAAAAGTGTAAAGAGCAAGAAGTAAACGATATTACTGAATAGCAATGAAGCAACAGTTGAAGTTGGAGAAACAGCTTGAGCAATTGTAAATAGTCCGTAAACGATCCATGGGTAACGTCCAAATTCAGTAATGAACCAACCGGCTGAATTACCGATAAATGGAACCCAAATGCAGAGACCTAAGACTACAAGCATCCACTTGTGACTTTCAATGGTATCTTTCTTCTTGCGTGAGAAAATCAAACCGACAAATGCGACCAACATGATTAAAGCATCGATACCTGTCATAACTCTGAAACTCCAGAATAGAGTCTTAGGTGGGACATAGTAATCCATGTTCTTACCAAATTGTTTGTCATATTTAGCATGCATTTCTTTATTAATAGTGTTCATACCTTTAACAGAACCACTTAGTTTGTGGTATGACATGATACTTAAAACACCAGGAATTTCAATTTGACCACTGGCCTTGTGGTCTTTAGCATTGATCAACTCAACAACTGTCCAAGGAGCAGGGTCTTTGGTGTCTTCGTAAATACCTTCAGTAGCGGCAAATTTCATCGGTTGATCATTGATGATTTGTCTTGTTTGAAGGTCACCGGCACCAGCGGAAAGAATAGCGAAAATTAAACTTGCCCAGAGACCAAAGCGTAGGGATGTCTTGAAGAAACGATTTTCATTTTTCTTCTTACGCAATAGTCCATAAGCACTCATACCTGTAATAACAACAGCCGCAGTCATAAAGGCAGCAATGATAACGTGTGGGAAGACTTTCCAAAGTTGTGGATTGCTAATCACAGCACCGAAGTCTGTCAATTGCACACGACCAGTTACGTTATTAATTTTGAAACCTGTAGGATGTTGCATAAAACTGTTAGCAGCCAAAATCCAAATAGCTGACAACATCGTACCAATTGAAGTCATCCAAATCATAAAGGCGTGAACCCCTGGTTTGAAACGATCCCAAGTAAACATCCAAATACCGATGAAGACAGATTCAATGAAGAATGCCAACAATGCTTCAATAGCAAGTGGGGCACCGAAAACATCACCCATGAAACGTGAGTATTCAGACCAATTCATACCGAATTGGAATTCTTGAATGATACCAGTAACAATACCAACGGCAAAACTCAATAGAAAAATCTTTCCCCAGAACTTTGCCATATCTAAGTAAACTTTATCTTTTTTGACAGCGTAAATAGTTTCCATGATGGCAACTAGAAAGCCCATTCCGATTGAAAATGGAACAAAGAAGAAATGGAAAACAGTTGTCATAGCAAACTGAAAACGCGCCAATGAGACAATGCTTAAACCAATACTAAGCATGGTAATGACCTCCTTAAAACAGATTAATTTAAACCCTATTTATATACAGATTTATCATATGATTAATTAAAATATTTCGCAACAATTACACTTGTGAAAAAAAGATTTCCAAAGTTCCCAAAAGTTAGTAATAACAGCGATTGGAAGTTGTTCAGGAATGTAACTTGTCTAAAAATATCGATAATTCCATATATTGATCTTACATATAGAATATAACCGTTTTAAATTTTTTTTCGCACCATTATTCATAAAGATATTTTACGAAAATGAAAAGGCTGCCAATTTAGAAAAATAGTTATAAATTATAGCGTTTTTTTTATTGAAATATGCCGCCTCCGATTTGGAGTGGTTTTTCGCCTGCTATGAGGGCCGGTCCGAGCCTGAGGTGCGGTCTTGAACCTCGCTTTTGAACCGAACCCCGCGTATCAAAAGACGCCCTGTGGAGTAAGGGCTAAAGCCCTAACTCCGCCTCCATAGCTGGTGAAAATCACTCCCAGCCGGAGACTAGTTTATTGGCTTTTATTTTAGTTGTTAATGAGTCAGTTTGGTTAGATTATAGATTGGATTTTATATACAAAAAGTATATAGAATCAGCATTTTTGTTATTTCAATATTGGAATGAAAATTAGCGATTATTTGGATATACAATTGTTTATAAATCAAAGGAATACAAAAAAAGCCGTCCTCTAACTGAGAACGACTTTTTTGACATCTTTAGTGATGACTACGACTTCTTGAACGATTCATGTTGGGATTCTGTGCATTAGGGTTTTGTTGTGGAGCGCCTAATTGCATTTGGTTTCCTTGACCAAACTGTTGATTACCTTGATTAGGATTGTTAAATCCTCTAGGTTGTTGGTTAGGTTGCTGATTGAATCCTTGATTGTTCGGTGCGTAGTTTTGATTTTGTGGATTGAATTGACCTTGACCATTGTTGTATTGATTAGGGTTATTAAATTGATTATTTGCTTGAGGTTGTTGGAAATTTCCTCGTCTTTGGTTCATTGGTTGTTGCTGATTCATAGGCTGTTGACCCATTGGTTGATTTGGAAATTGGCCTTGGTTATTGTAGCCATTATTCATTTGATTATTGTTAGGTTGTTGTTGATTAAAGTTACCGTTATTAAAATTGCCATTTTGATTCATTGGTTGTTGGTTCATAGGTTGACGATTACTTTGTGGTTGTTGATTAAATTGATTTTGTTGCGGATTAAATTGGTTCGGTTGATTGAACTGGTTATTTGGTTGACCTTGGTTAGGATTGAAACCTTGGTTGTTATTTTGATAAGGATTGTAGCCATAATTTGGTTGTTGATTGAATTGATTTTGTTGGTCGAACTGTGGTTGATTAAACTGATTATTCTGCTGATTAGGAAATTGATTATTATTGTCGAACTGTTCTGGTTCTTCCAGTTCTTCGTCAGAGACTGGATTCATAATCATATCGACAATAACAATGATCAAGTCGATTGCACCAATGATGATGCCGACCCAAGCCCAAATCTTTAAGAATCCAGCGCCAGGCATGTTGGCATTGAATAGTCCCATCAAACCACCGAGAATAAGGATGACAAATCCCACGATGTCAGGCACGATGCTGTATGTCCGGTTGGTTAAAATATAAATAGCGGCAGCAATAATATAGGTAATAGCCATTAGAATTCCTGCTGCACCACCAATAGCACCAGTTCCTACCAGCGCTGCGATGAATCCTTCAAAACCTGCTTTGATCATTAACACAATTGACAGTATAAGTAATAAAATTCCGGCAGAAATTTTCGTTATTCTTACCATAGATAAACCTCCAAATTTTACTAACAAATACTATTGTATATCATCCTTTATAAAATGGTTAATAGGACCATATTTATGACCTACTGCGATTTCATGTCTAATAGCATTGTAAGTAAATGTTTTTGCAATCTTAATGGCATCTTCCATGCTCTTGCCTTTAGCAACTTCAGCAACGATACATGATGACAAAGTATCACCAGTACCATTGATATGATCAGTTTTGACGTAAGGTTCAGAGACCCAGAATGATTGACCATCTTCTAATAGAACGTAGTCTTCAACTTCAGAAATTGAGTCGTCGCTATGTTCACCCTTTATCATAATATTTTTTGGTCCCAATTTGCGCAATTTATGTGCAGCCTTAATAATTTCTTCTCTATTTTCTAATTCTAGGCCGGAAAGTTTCTTGGCTTCGTAAAAATTAGGAGTAATTAAATCGGCAAGAGGGAATAATTCATCGATTAGAGTTTGATAAGCTTCAGTTTCGAGCAACATTGCTCCATGCTTAGTGATGATTACAGGATCAAGCACGAATGTACCGAAAGGTTTGTCTTTAATAGCGTCAGCTACGGTGTGAATAATTTCTGAATCAGATAACATACCAGTTTTAAAAGCAGAAACTTTGAAATCATCTTTGATATCTTTGATTTGACTTTGGATAAAACTAACTGGCATATTTACGCTATCGTGAATGCCGTATGAGTTACCAGCAACAGCAGCAGTAAGAACGGACATTCCATAAGTGCCACAGGCCATAAATGTCTTTAAGTCAGCTTGTGCTCCGGCACTTCCGTCAGAGTCGGAACCAGCGATAGTTAAAACTTGAGTAAATTCATTCAATATAGTCACCCACCTAATAATTGTTAATCCCTATATTAACAGGAATCCTGAAAAAAGGTGGCAATTTTTACTAGTTTTACTTGACCTTGACGCTACGTAAACCTTTAAAATGCATTTTGTTAGGAGAAATATTTATGAAATATACAATAAAAAAATTAGCAGAATTGGCTGGTATCAGTACGCGTACCTTGAGATATTACGATCAGATAAATTTGTTAAAGCCAAATGAAGTTAATGAAAATAATTACCGAATTTATGATGAAAAAAATGTAAATAAATTACAGCAAATTATGTTTTACCGTTCGTTGGACTTTCCATTAAGTAAGATAAAACAACTTTTGGATGATCCAGACTTTTCGAGGATACAGGCTTTAACCGAACAGCAACAACTGTTGCAAGCTAAGCAAAAAGAAATTGATTCGCTCCTAACAAGCATTGAAAAAACAATTAAAGAATATCGTGGAGAAGTAAAAATGACAGATACAGAAAAATTTGAAGCATTTAAGCAAAAGCAACTTTCAGAAAATGAAACTAAGTTTGGACAAGAGATGCGTCAGAAATATGGCGAAGAGACGGTGAAAAAGTCCAATCAAAAATATGCTAACTTGAGTGAAAGTGATTTTGAAAAAATGAAAGCAATTGAAAAACAACTGATTACGGATTTGGTGGAGCTCAAACAACAGCCAGATTTAGATTCCAAGTTAGCTGCCAAAATTTTTCAAGAACATAAGCAGTGGTTGGAATTCGCTTGGCCAGAATACAATATGTCTGCCCATCGAGGATTGGTCGATATGTATTTGGCTGATGATAGATTTGCTAAATATTACAACGATAAGGCGCAAACACCGGTTGTACAGTTATTGCATGATGTGGTATACCGTTATACAAAATAAGTAATGGCGGTGATTTTATGAAAGAATGGTCAGTTAGAGAAAATGTTAAGTTACGTCTGGTTGATCCTACTGATGCCGAAAGTCTTTATGAACAGATTGAGAAAACTCGCCCACAGTTGGCTAAGTTTATGCCTTGGGGCGATTCAACGAGATCAATTGCAGATGAACGTGAATTTTTAACCTATTGCCAAGAGAGAATGGAAGACCAAAAACTATGGAATGCCAGTATTATTATTGACGGCAAAGCAGTAGGGATGATTGACCTTCATAATATCGACAGAGATAATCAACACGCGGAAGTCGGCTATTGGCTTGGTGGTGAATATCAAGGTAACGGCGTTATGACGGACTGCCTGAAAAAATTATTGTCGATCGGATTCGATGAATTGGGATTACATAAGATTAAGTTGTTGGCGGAACATGTCAATGTGGCTAGTAATGCGGTGGCTAAAAAGGTTGGTTTTGTTTTAGAAGGTCAGTTGAAAGATGAGATTTACTCTGATGGAAAATATCATAACGCCGATTTGTACGCAATCGTAGAATAAAAATAATTATTTTTAATAATGATAGTGTTCATAATTTATAGTGCGAACTAAATAGTGCCAAGCATTCCAAAATTGAAATGCTTGGCACTATTGTATTTAGAATCTTATTTTAATTTAAAACTCAAAGATAGTCAGCGTTTTTTTCAACTAAATCACGATAGAAGTTAACCATAGTCAATTTATAGTATGGAAAAATCCAGATGAAACCAATACCAAAGGTGATAGCCCCGAGAATCCACCAACCGATGAAACTCAATTGTAGGACGAAGTAGCGCCATTTATTGCCCATCATCAATTGCTGACTTTTTGTAATGTAAGTCGTCAACGAAAATCCATCAGTCAAACCACGGTCGTTGAGATCTTTGTAGATAAAGTAAGTCTGTGAATAGCCGATAGCCTTGACGATTCCGGGGATAATCAACAATAGCGACCAAAGTAGAGTGAAGAGACTAGTGATGATATAAAGGAAAATCAATTGCCACCAGTCAGGACTTCTAAAGTAAGTGAAATTACTCTTAATTGGGTCAAATTCCAGCGAAGTGTCATCCAGCCAATCCAAAGCTCTAAAATTAGCCGATTGGTTAATTAGTAGGAAAACTAGGCTAATAATAAAGCTGATGATTCCAAACGAAGATCCAAATTTTACGAATGAATCGAAACTATCAACATTGTATTGTGCGTTGATATTAGTTTGTCCGCCGTTGTAACCAGCAGTTGCAGCGAAAATGATTAAGGGAATCAGATAAAGTAAAATAGCCTTTTTCCAATTACCTCGAAGCAAGTTTTTAACCTCGGTTTTTAGTTGAGCTCTTGTACGGTATGCAATCATAATATTCTCCCCCTCTAAATTTGAAATTACGATAGTTGTTTGTCTCCAGAACTGAGAATTTTTCATTTGGTGAAATTCAGATATTATTTAATCAAAGTCAAAGTAAACTTATTTGCTGAAAAAAATCAGGCAATAATCCCTATACAAAAAGAATACACGAAACACGTAAGATTAGATAATTATTGCATTTGATTTGTCAGGGAATTATCTTTAAATATAATAGAACTATAGAACCTCGATAAAGGAGAAAATCTTATGATTGGATTTATTGGTGCTGGTAGTATTGGTGGAGCCGTTATAACGGGTCTAGTAAAGAATGGATTTAATTCTGACGATATCATCGTAAAAGGTGGTCGTTCAAATCGAACGGAAATTTTAAGTGATCAATTAGGTTTTCAAGTAGTCAAGAAAGTTAAGCAATTAGCTGATACAGATATTATCTTTATTGCTGTTGGAGCTGATGCTTTGAGCAGTGTTTTGAAAGAATTAAAAGAAATCGCTGCTGGAAAGTTGATTGTAGCCTTTACAGGTAGCGCTTCTGTAACGCACCTCAAGCAAGTTTTAGGCGATGTCAAAGTTGCACATGCGATTCCTAATACACCAGTCAAAGTTGGTGCTGGATTCACTGGAATCACTTATTCGGATGATTTTACAGCTGACGATAAAAAGAAAATTGGCTCAGTTCTAGGTTACACAGGACAATTAGTTGAAGTTCCCGAAAATGAATTAGGAATCTTAGGAACCGTTGCAGGATGCTCTCCAGCCTTCTTAGACGTCTTTATAGAGGCTTTAAGTGACGCTGGGGTAAAACATGGCTTGAGCCGTAAACTTGCTTACGATGCCGCTATTGGAATGGCTATCGGGGCAAGCAAGTTAGCTAAACAATCTGACTTGAACGTTTCAGCATTAAAAGATGAGGTTACTTCTCCAGGCGGTTCAACAATCCGTGGAGTTGCAGCCTTAGAAGAATATGGATTTAGAAATGCAGTTATCAAAGCTGTCGATGCTGCAGAAAACGAATAAATAGTTTTTATCAAAAAAATCAAATAGGAGTTGTATCAGATCTGACTATCTCAGACCTGATACAACTCCTGTTTTAGTTTGGATAAATGGTAAAATTTTAAATTCAATGACTTCAATTATTTTGATGAATATTGAGCGTAAAAGTAATTAGTCGGAGGGAATGAGAATATTAAGCCGCTGTGGGTGTGGCGTTATGGCTTTAGCCATTACACCATCGGGCGAGTTTGGAGACTTACCGGTTTTTGGTAAGGCTTCAAATCGAGGTTCGAGACCGTACTGTGGCTCGGGCCGGTCCGCATAGCGGCTTAGTATTCTCATTCCCGGAGAAGGCAGAAGTTTTTTTGTTCTTTAATCCACAATCGGTTAAAATTAAGAAAAATTGATATTAGGGGGATATTTATTTTGCAAAAGCGTAAAGCTTATCGGACAGCGATTTTGGGCGTGCTAATTGCCATAATCTTTGTTCAGTCGATGGTTCCGTTTTTAGGTTTTATACCGACTGGATTTATAAATATTACAATTATCCATATTACGGTAATTGTCGCTGCAATCGTATTAGGTCCGAAAGATGGGGCTATCGTTGGGTTAGTTTGGGGAATTGGTACGGTTATTCGTGCCTTTACTAGTCCAACTTCAATTATTGATACAACAGTTTTTACCAATCCGATTGTTGCCATTTTGCCAAGAATTATTGTTGGGTTAGTAGCAGGTTGGATTTACTTATGGTTCAAACGCCACACTAATAAAAAAGTTTTGGGGATGGCAATTGCATCAGCTGCCGGTTCTTTGACTAATACAATCTTGGTTCTGGGTTTGATGAGAGTGATGTATGCCAGCGCAATGGCACAAGCTTATGCAACTCAGACGGATCTATTGAATAAAATGTTGCTAGTAATCGTTGGAACAAATGGGGTTCCAGAGATGATCGTAGCCATTATTATCGCGCCAGCTATTTCGACAGCAATTTTAAAATCAAATAAATTTTTAGACAAATAGTCTAATTCATTGTAATTAAGGTATAAATTTCCACATATTTTCAGAAAATCCGGTATTCTATTATTTGGGAGCGTGATTTTGATGCAAAAAACATTAGTTATTAATGCTGGTAGTTCATCCTTGAAGTGGCAATTATTTGAAATGCCCGCTGAATCTGTTTTAGCCAATGGATTAGTAGAACGAATCAGTATGCCAGGATCAATTTTTACAATTAAATATGGTGATCATCAAAAGTTTGAGACAACTGTCGACAATTTGGACCAAGCACATGCAGCACAAATGGTCTTTGATGAATTGCAACGTTTGGAAATAATCAAAGATTTGAATGAAATCACAGCTGTGGCTCATCGAGTTGTTGCTGGTGGTCAAGTTTTCAAATCAGCAGTTGAAGTAACACCTGAAGTTTTGAAACAAATTAAAGCACTTAGTAACTTTGCTCCATTACATAATCCAATGGAAGCACAAGGAATTGAAACAATGGCCAAGACTTTACCGGATGTAAAGCAATATGCCGTTTTTGATAGTCAATTTTTTACTGACTTGCCAGAAATGAATGCAATTTACAGTTTGCCTTACGAATTGACTCAGAAATACCAAATTCGCCGTTATGGTGAACACGGAATTTCTCACGGTTATTTAACAGGACGAGCTGCCGAATTGTTGAATAAATCCAAAGATGATATTGATCTTGTAACGATGCATCTTGGCAGTGGCGCTTCATTAGCCGCGGTGAAAAATGGTAAAGCATTTGACACATCAATGGGCTTCACGCCATTAACTGGTGTAACGATGGGAACTCGATCAGGAGACTTGGATCCAGCATTGGTTCCATATTTGATGCAAGAGTTGAATGTGAAAGATCCTAATGAAATCATGATGATGTTGAATCAAAAAGCCGGATTACTCGGAGTGTCAGGCATTTCACCGGATATGCGTGAGATTAAGGCTCAAGAAGAAACAAATCCACGTGCTAAATTGGCCGTTGATATTTTCGTTAACCGAATCGTTAAGTATGCTGGTAGTTATTTAACAGAACTACATGGAGCTGACGCTCTGGTATTTGCCGGTGGTATCGGTGAACATAACGTTCAACTTCGCCAACAAATCATCGATGAACTAGCAATTTTCAACGTGAAGTTAGATGCCAAGTTGAATGAGGCTGGAAAAGAAGGATTGATCAGCAGTCCTGATTCAGCCATCAAGGTATTGTTGATTCCAACGGATGAGGAGCTAGCAATGGTTCGTCAGGTTGCGGCGTTACAATAAGATTGTATTAGTAGGGTGAATATAGATTTTAAGATTAGAGTAAAAAAAGTCCTTATATAAACAAATATCGAATTTGTTTGTATAAGGACTTTTTGTGTTTAATTTTATAGTAGTTCAATATATTAAATTAGACGGAAGAGCTGAGAAGTATTAACCAGCTGTGGGTGTGGCGTTATGGCTTTAGCCATTACACCACCGGGCGAGTTTGGAGACTTGCGTTTTTTGCAAGGCTTCAAACCGAGGTTCGAGACCGTACTTTGGCTCGGGCCGGTCCGCATAGCAGGTTAATACTTCTCAGCTCTGGAGACGGCCAGTTATTTAACAGTAGCAGTCATACGTAATTTATGTGCAGCAATAATTCTGTCCGCAATTGCACGGGCAACATTCTCATTTTTCAAGATAGGACCATGAGAATAGCTGCCTATAACGTTCTTATAACGCATACCTTCTTGCTTATCGTCAGGATTGTTTCCATAGCCTTCAACCATTTCACCGAAAGGCTTCAAGACACTCTTATCATCAAAGTATGTACGGCCACTGTGGTTTTCAAAGGCACGAACGGTACCCCATTCAGTCTTGTATTCAGTATCGCCAATCATACGGCTGTCAGCTTTATAGACAGTATGGAAAGGTAAGATGTCAAGACCTTGAATGGTTTGACCGCCACTTGTTTCGTAGTATTTACCAAGAAATTGATAGCCACCACAGATGCAAAGCATTGGCTTGTCAGCTTCAATATAGTTTTTGATGGTTTGACGATGTCTTTGAAGATCAGTTGCGACAACGGATTGTTCAAAATCTTGACCACCACCCCAGAATAAGAAGTCATAATCAAAGGCGTTGAACTCCATGCCCAAGCTGATATTGTCGACTTGAGTATCGTAACCTTGTTCTTTTAGAAGAAAGCTGAGGATTTTAACATCACCGCTATCTCCATATGTGTTCATTAAATCTTCGTACAAATAAGCAATTTTTATAACTTCAGTCATAATTTTTCTCCAATATAATTAGAAATGTTGTAATATAGTTTAACAACGAGGTGATTGAATTGACAAAAGAAATCAATAAAGAGATTTTAGCAGATTTTCAAGAGAACTTAAATCAAGATGCAACTAATAATGTTCTTAAAAATACTGTAGCACAAGTCGGAATTTTTAAAGCAAGTGAGAATCCCGAGGTAAAAACGATTCTAAACCCTTCATTCAACGTAACTGTTGATACGGGTAAAGTATCTGACCAAAAGCATTCTGGTCGTTGCTGGTTGTTCTCAGCATTGAATACTTTGAGAACTGAATTCGCCAACAAAAATAATATTAAGGATTTTGAATTGTCACAAAATTATCTTTCATTTTATGACCGTTTAGAAAAATCCAACTATTTTTATCAAGAAATTTTAGAGACTGCTACTTTGCCAGTAGATGATCGTAAGGTTAACTCCTTATTCTCATATCCAAATGGTGATGGTGGTCTTTGGCAAAACGCTGCCAACTTGATTAAAAAATATGGTGTCGTTCCAAATTACGTGATGCCTGAGACTGTCGTTTCTGATAGTACAACTGAATTCGATGCTATTTTATGCAAGATGTTACGTAAAAACGGTATTGAATTACGTCAAATGGTTCAAGACAAGGCTTCACAAGCACAACTTGATCAACGTGTTTCAGAAATGAATGCCGAAGTTTATAAACTTTGTGTTTATTCATTCGGAGTTCCACCAACTGACTTTGAACTCTCATTGCAAACTGACAGTGGCAAAGTGATTGAAGAAGCAAAGATTACTCCTAAGGAATTTCTACACCGTTACTTCACGATGAACGTTGATGATTATGTTGACCTTGTAAATGCACCACAACCTGGTAAGAAATATCATCAAGTATATTCAATCGACACTGAAAACAATATGGTAGGTGGCGACGTTCAAAAATTCCTAAATTTACCTATGGAACGTCTCCAAGAGTTGGCTATTCAACAATTGAAGAGCAATGCACCTATCTGGTTTGGTAACGATGTTACCGAAGATTCTGACCGACCAAAAGGTTACTTGATGGGTAATATTTATGATTACGACAAACTCTTTGGCATCGATTCACAAATGAGTAAAGGTGAAAGACTCGATTATTGGCAAGGCCAAGTTTCACACGCCATGACTTTAACCGGAGTTAACCTAGTCAACGGCCAACCAAATCGTTGGAAAGTTGAAAATTCATGGGGTGAAAAGTACGGTGAAAAAGGCTACTACACCATGGATCAAAAGTGGTTTGAAGACTATGTTTATGACGTTGTAATCAACAAGAAGTTCTTAACTAAAGAAGAAATTGCTGAATATGAACAAGACCCAGAAGTATTACCAGCATGGGACGCTTTAGCTTAACTATATTTTGCCGTCAGAAGACACGAGGGATTTGAGCCTGCTGTGGGACCTGCTCGAGCCAGAGAGCGGTCTCGACCCTCGCTTTTGAGCCGAAAGACGCGTCTCAAAAGACGTCCTGTGGAGTAAGACTGGAAAATCGCCAGCCTAACTCCACTTTCACGGCGGTCTCAATCCCTCGTGTCTTCTGACTAATGTATTTAAACTGAGCTAGTTATTTATTAAGTAGATTTAATACTTAATTTGATTATTGATATGGTAACTGAAAATTCAATATAACTGATATTATAACAATCATATTTGTAATCCATTTAAGCAGTAAGAGAATATTCATCTATAAAAAAACTAGTTGGAAGAGCTGAGAGTATTCATCAGCAGCGAAAGTGGCGTTATTGCTTTAACAATTACACCACCGGACGTGTTGGAGACTTACCGGTTTGTGGTAAGGCTTCAACCGAGGTTCGAGACCGCACTGTGGCTCGAGCCGTTCCGCGCAGCAGATGAATACTCTCAGCTCTGGAAACGGCATGAAAATAAAAAAGTTAGAAACCGATAAAATGGTTTCTAACTTTTTTTGTATTTATTTTTGTAAAGAAAGTGATTTTTCATTTAAGGCATTGCCGGTTTTCCGTACAAATAACCTTGTTGGATATTAATACCGTATTTTTGAGCTAAGGTTTGATCCTTATCATCTTCGACGCCTTCCAATACCATATCAAGACAATAATCCTCGGCTTGATGGACCCAGAAGGAGACATATTCGGGAATTTTTTCGGCTTTTCCAGCCATACGAAGGTTTTGCATAGCTAATTTGATTTTATCAACGTATGGTAATAAGTGTTGGATGTTGTCAAAGGTGTTTGAGCCCGTACCGACATCATCAATAACTAATGGAATATCATATTGGTGAAGTAGTAAGCTAAATTCTTTGATTTTATCTAGGGACATAGCTTCAGTCAATTCAATAGATAACCTTACGGGGTTGATACGCTTTTTGAGGGCAATAATTTCCCCAAGTGTGTATGGATCATCGGCTTGCTGACTATTTAAGTTGAAGGAGATAACTTTATCAGTTGTCCCCAAACTATTCTTAATGGTATTAGCTGTCTTTTCCACCAATCTAACTTGTTCAGCGATAGATAATTCGGTGAAATCTTGAGGCAAGTGCCAAGAACCATTGTCCTCCTTACGCAAAAGGACTTCATAACCAAAAATTGAATTGTCACTTTTATTTACTTGCGATTGAACAAAAAAACTATACTTCGTTTTAAATTCCCCCCATCCTCTACTTAAGAGATAATAGATTATTTTAAGGCATTTCATTTTTTATATCAATGGTATATACAAATTTTATATATAATATTGATATATCCGTATATGCTGTATTATATAACGCCGTTACACAATTTGTCACAAATAAAGCTTGCAAATTACCCAACGTAATAAACTATAAATATAGTCAAGGAGGTGACATCTATGTCCGAATATACGACCGGTGAGTTGGCAAAGTTAACCCAAGTTTCTGTTAGAACGATTCAGTATTATGATAAGAAAAATCTTTTGAAACCTAGTCATTTATATGAGAATGGCAAGCGAATTTATACCGAAGCTGATTTGAATAAATTGAAACTAATTTTAATGTTGAAAAACTTGGGATTATCGCTCAAATCAATCGATGAGATTTTAGATAGTCAGAATTCAACCAAAGTGATGAGTCTTTTGTTAGAGCAACAGTTGCGATATTTGCATGATCAATTGAAGACCTCGAAAAATCAAATCAAAATGATTGAAGAAATCCGTCGTAATTTACCTGAGATTGACCAAATAAAAATAAAAGACATCAGGGACATAGAGAGTGCTATGAATAATAAAAAATCCTTGAGAAAAGTTCATATGACAATGCTGATCATTGGCTTTCCATTAGACTTTATTGAAATTGGAACCTTAGTTTGGGGAATTATGAAAGGCGATTGGATCCCATTTATTGTTGGGATGATAGTCGTTTTGTTGGGCGCTGCTTGGTTGTCGAGATTTTATTTCAACAATACCAACTATATTTGTCCTAACTGTAATACGGAGTTTAAACCCAAGTTTTGGGCAGCTTTTTGGGGCAAACATACGCCTCGGACTAGAAAGTTAGTCTGCCCAGCTTGTGGCGAAAAGAGTTATTGTGTTGAAGTTTATGACGAAAAGAAAGAATTATCCAGATAATGTGTATCCCGTCTCCAGAGCTGAGAGTATTCATCTGCTGCGCGGAACGGCCTGAGCCAAAGTATGGTCTCGAACCTCGGCACACAAATATTTCCCAGCTCTTCCAACTAATTGATTGAGTTTAAAGTTTGAAACATAATTGATGTAAATATTTGTAATAGATTATTAACTAGCACCATGCTTAGACAAATAATGTTATATAATATTGTCATTACGAGAGGAAGTTTTTAATGGATACCCTTAAAAGAGAACCAAAGAAGGTTGAAATTTCTTCAGCTGAATGGCAAATTATGAGAATTGTTTGGACTTTAAAGCATGTAACTAGTTCTGAAATCATCAATCTTATGCAAAAGAAACAAACATGGTCTGATTCTACCATCAAGACGTTAATTACTCGTTTGACTAAGAAAGAATTTCTCAGTCGGGAAAAAGAACATGGACGTTATATTTATTCAACAACGGTCGAAGAACAAGCGACAATGAATGAGTACGCCAACAGTTTATTTTCAGATTTTTGTGCCCACAAGTCGGGTTCAGTATTGAATGAATTAATCGATTCGATGGAAATCAGTCAAGCTGATATTAAAATGCTTCAAGCAACTTTAGATAAAAAATTAGCGACTGCACCTGAACATGTTAAATGTGACTGTTTACCCGATGGTTGCGCTGATATGTGTTAAAATAAAGTTCCTTGGCAGGGGCGACATAGCGTTCAATCAATTACTGGTTGAGCGCCTTTTTTATATACCGTTTTCCGAGATGATGACGGCAGTAGATTTCAACAGTAAACAGTTAAGTTGAGATAAAATTTTTAACATAGAGGAAAATATTATGGACTTCTTGTTGTTACTTCGTGGTATCAATGTCGGTGGAAATAATCGCGTTCCCATGGCTGATATGCGCACGTACTTATCCGAATCTGGCTTTGAGGATACAAAGTCGTATATAAACAGTGGCAATCTTTTTTTCAAATCTGACTTAGGAATATCGAAGATAAAAGATAAAGTTTCACAAATATTAACTGATAATTATGATTTTAAGATTCCCTTCGTGATTTTATCAAAGGACACCTTTCTCAATTCATTGGAACAAGTACCAAACTGGTGGGGTGAAGATAAAACACTTCGACATAACGCACTTTTCAAGCTCAATGATTACGACAGTGACTTAGATAATTGGTTGACGGAACATATCACCGATTACGATCAAATATCAATCAATGAGAATGTAATACTTTGGACTTCAACTTTAAAAATCAATTTCAGCAAGTCATTTTATTCCAAAATCATGGGAACGCCATTGTATAAACAAACTAGTGCTCGAAATTTTAATACTACAAATAAATTAAGAAATATATTTAAAGAACGTTAAGGGAACGAGCTAAGGGCTGATTTCTGATTCAGAATATCGGTTCTTTTTATACGCTACAGCACAGTGCTAGTTGATAATTTATTGCAGATGTTCGCATGGATTATATTTCAGTATATAAAATTGATTGAGCATAAAAGTGCTTGGATGCCATTATGTTCAGTTAATATAGATTAATTAGTCGGAAGAGCTGGGAAATATTTGTGTGCCGTGGTAGTGGTATAAGTACGGGAAGTTCTTCCCGTACTTATACCACCGGACGTGTTTGGAGACTTGACGAACCTTGTCAAGGCTTCAAACCGAGGCCCGAGACCGCACTTTGGCTCGGACCGTTCCGCACAGCTAGAGAATATTTCCCAGCTCTGTAGACGGCATAAGAAAGAGATACTATAATTTGAAAATTATCATTGCTCCAGCTAAAAAAATGATTACCGACACGGATACATTTAATTACGAAACGCTGCCTCAATACTTGGATCAAACGCAACAAATTTTGAATAAATTACGTACACTTAGCTATTCAAATGCTAAGAGGCTTTGGAAATGTAGCGATAAAATTGCTCGCCCAAACTTTGAACAGCTGCAAAAATTAGATTTACATCGTCACTTAACTCCAGCGCTTCTGGCATTCAGTGGGATCCAATATCAATACATGTCACCTGATTTATTCACTGATCCAGCACTCGATTATGTACGTCAAAATCTGCGAATACTCTCGGGATTTTATGGCATTTTGCGTCCCTTTGATGGGATAGTTCCGTATCGATTGGAAATGCAATCTAAGATAAGCGTCAATAATTCCAACAATCTTTATGATTTTTGGAAAGCTTTAATTTATTCAGCTTTAGTAACTGGTTCAGAGCCAATTGTCAATCTGGCTTCACAAGAATATGCCAAAACAATTACTCCTTATCTGTTACCAAATCAAAAATTCATTACTATTGTATTTGGCAGTTTAGTAGACGGTAAGATAAGAACCAAAGCTACACTTGCCAAAATGGCTCGCGGTGAAATGGTCAGATACATGGCTGAAAATAATATCACTGAAATCAAAGATATAAAGAAATTCAGTAATCCAGATTGGAAATTATCAACTAAGTTGTCGACAACAGAGCAAATAGTTTTTGTTTACCAGAAGTAATTAGTCGTTATAACGTTTCGTTTAACTAGTATGACTACTTGCCCAGTATTCCATAAAAGAAAATGTGTGCTAAACCGTTTGAATATTTTTTAGTAACTAGGTTTTTAGTCTTTTGTGATGTAGCTGGATTCATAAAGTAAGTCAAAATCATATCCACATACATTAAGATAACTTCATCCTCAATCTCATCGCTAATTACTCCCTCAGCACGGCCTTGTTTCATTAACTTACCCCAAAAAGCATTCTTGCCCTTGTCATATGCTTCCATAACGCGATGATCACCGTTAGAACCCTGAAATTCGTCAATCATAAAGTCCATAAAGTCTTTATTGATCGAATTAACTTCAGTTGTACCAAAGTTTAGGATACTGGCAACTTTCTCTTTAAAACCCATATTGGATTTATCCAAGCGACGGTCGTATTCTGCATAACCATCAATAACAATTTTAATTATGACTTCTCTGGCAAGTTCTATCTTGCTCGGAAAGTATTTATACAGAGTAACTTGTGATGAATGAGCCTCCTTTGCAATGTCTGCAACGGAGGTATTTTTGTATCCGTTGGTGACAAGTGCCTTAGTCGCCGCAGTTAAAATATCATTTTTCTTTTGTTCTTTACGATTTTTATTAGTTGCCATAATTTCTCCAAAAATATTTTATTTGAATATTTCACCTTTTTTTATTGATGTATCAATATTGTGATTTTAGAGGCTCTGAATAGTTCACTTTACCCAATCTTTACTGTTGACACTGGCTAATTGCACAACTAATATACGCTCTATTAAGTGAACTATTCAATGAAAATATTTCATTTTATAAATTACCTAAGGGGATAGTATGATGCAACAAAAAAATGATGCTATTTTACATATTGATCATCTACAAAAGAATTTTGGTAAATTCCGAGCACTAAAAAATATTACTTTCGATGTATATCCAGGAGAAGTATTTGGATTCATCGGACCTAACGGTGCAGGTAAATCGACTACCATTCGTACCTTGCTAGGAATACTACGTGCATCTGGCGGTACAGCCACATTATTTGGAAAAGATGTTTATAAAGATTCTGTTTCAATTCACAAACGCCTAGCCTATGTTCCAGGGGATGTCTACCTCTGGCCTAATTTGACTGGTGGAGAAATCATTGATTTATTTCTAAAACTTGGCAATACCAAACATAATCGTAAAACTGATGAAATGATTAAACGATTCCAGCTTGATCCAACTAAAAAAGCGCGGACTTACTCAAAAGGTAACCGTCAAAAAGTTGCTTTGATTGCTGCTTTTTCAACTGATGCTGATTTTTATATTTTCGACGAACCTACTTCTGGATTGGATCCATTGAATGAAGAAGTATTTCAAAAGTCTGTCTTGGAGTTGAAGAAACAAGGTAAGGCGGTACTACTTTCCAGTCATATCCTATCCGAAGTTGAAAAGATGTGTGATCGTATTGGTATTATCCGAAGCGGTGAAATCGTAGAAACTGGTTCATTATCTGATATGCGCCATCTAACTCGGACTGTTATCCAGTTCCAAACTATGGAACCAACACCAGAACTCCAGAATATAAAAGGTGTTTACAATGTGACGCTTGAAGCTAATGGTTTAACAACATTTTCAGTTGATTCCGATAAGTTGAGTTCAGCTATGGATTACCTTGCCGATAAAAAAATTGTTTCTTTGCAATCGACACCTCCAACACTTGAAGATTTGTTCATGAGATACTACAGCTCAGATGAAGGGAGATAAAGGTTATGGAAAGTCGCAACTTTCATCAAACTTGGTTTTTAACACGTTTTAGTTTAAAGCGTGACTGGTTAAAACTTGTACTATGGTCAGTAACTTTGATTGTCTTATTTGGAGCTGTTGCTGCTAAGTTCACAGATATTTACAGTTCACAATCGTCCATTGATGAAATCGTCAAAACTTTAAAGTCGCCATCAATGGTTTCATTATTCGGTAAATTATCAGGCAGTGCGCCATATACGACAGCTGATGTATTTGCTGGAGAAATGACTGTCTTTATGGCTATGATGGCCGCAATTATGAACTTCTCAATTATTATCAAAAATACTCGTGGTGAAGAGGATTCAGGATTACTAGAAATAATTCAATCTCATTCAGTTGGAAAATTATCTAATCTTGCTTCTTCACTGATGGAACTGTTCATAATCAACCTATTTATTGGACTGCTCTACAGTATTGGATTACAAGTTGCTAATTTATCAGGAACTGACACTAACGGTAACTTTTTGTTAGGACTTGGTTTAGGAGCTTCTGGATTTATGTTCGCAGCCATTGCTGCATTTCTTGCTCAATTAGTTGATAACTCACGTTCGGCAACTATTTTGTCATATATCGTTTTTGGTATTATGTACATCGCTAGAATGTCGACAGATGTTTCGAATTCCAAAGCTACATGGTTTGTGCCATTTGGTTGGGTGGAAAAGTTCTCAACATATCAAGAAAATAACTGGTTACCGGTTTTTCTAATGCTTGGTCTATCATTGATCCTCAGCGTAGCGGCGTTATGGGTCAATAATCATCGTGATATTGGTTCTGGTATCATCGCTACTAAACCAGGACGTGCCAAGGCTTCTGTGTTTTTACGTGGACCACTCAGTCTATTTTGGAGACTTAATCGTACATCCATTATCGTTTGGGTAGTTGGACTAATGATTCTTGGTTACACTTACGGATCAATTTTCAATACCATTGGTGATATTCTTAAGACCAATCCGACTATGGCAACGTTATTTGGAGCAGGTGCTATTCACAAAGCTAATATTTTGATTATTAAACACTTTGTAGCAATTTTAATGATTGTCTTTGGAGTACTGGCTATTTTCCCAGGTATTCAAATTATCAACTATTTAAAATCCGGTGAAGCTAAAGGTTACTTGGAATTGATTCATTCAAAACCAGTAAGTCGAAATTATCTATTCACTAGCGTATTGGTACTTGGTATTTTGACAAGTTTAGCAGCGTTATTTGCAGGAATGCTGGGGTTACAATTAGGTGGAGCATCAGTTATGAAACATCCTATTGAACTATCAGTATTCATCAAATCCTTCTATGCCTATATTTCGCCAGTACTTGTGATACTTGCTTTGTCAGCTTGTATCGTCGGTTGTTTGCCAAAGATTTCATCATTTGGTTACTTATATGCTGGATTTGCACTATTTGTCGGCTACTTTGGTAAGTTGATTGATCTACCAAAATGGGTTGGTAAATTGACACCATTCGGATATGTTCCTAATGTTCCAGTTGATAAACTTGATGCTGGAACAATGTGGTGGCAAATTGGAATTGCCGTATTATTAATTATTATTGGCTATATCGGATATCATGTACGTGATTTGAAGAGTGCTAATTAAATATGCCATTAAACATGTCGTCTCCAGAGCTGGGAAATATTCTCAAGCTGTGCGGACCGGTCCGAGCCAAGGTCTCGGACCTCGGTTTGAAGCCTTGACACAGTTCGTCAAGTCTCCAAATAAGGACGGGAGAAGCTCCCGTCCTTATACCACTACCACGGCACACAAATATTTCCCAGCTCTTCCGACTAATTAATCTTTATTAATTTAAAATCCGATGTCGAAAAGATAAGGCAAGGTTTTATGGTTATACTTTTCACTACTAGTGGGAATTTCTGGTTGTTAAAATGTTAAAAAAGGGCTGTGACATAAATATTTTTGTCTTAAATATGCAGCATAAACGTGCAATAAAATATAGCTTTTTCCGTTTAAAACAAATATGGACTGTAATCCGATTTTGGATTACAGTCCATATTTGATTTTATATTCGAAAGTTGACCATGTTTTGTCACATTCTTTAAAACTTAAATCGCAACTTCCATAACTAAATCATGTTCAGCCTGACCAGCCAATGTGAAAGGTTGTTTTTCGATAGTTTTAAATCCAAATTGATTATAGAAATGCAGAATTGAAGAATCGTGTTCCCAAACACTGCTCCAGATAACATTTTTATTGAATTCATGGGCTTTCTTGACTGCAAGATCTAGCAGTTTCTTTTCCAAGCCGATATATTGAAAACCATGGCGGATATAAATGCGGTCGATTTCCAAAGCGTTTTGTCCCATATTTTGTGATTGAGCATCATTGATATTCAATTTCAAATAGCCAGCTAACTTGTGGTTGTAATAAATGAAATAAAAGAATGATTGGGAATTAATAATTTCACTGGCCAATTGACCATAACTATAATTTTTATTGGTGTAATCTGGAAACTCGTCAGTTTGATTATTTCTGAAGGTATCATTGAACGTTTCAACGCTCAAACGGTGTAATTTTGGTAGATCAGAAGAGTCTACTTCTTTGATGTCGATTGGTAAAGTGGAAATTTTCATAAAAATCACTCCTAATTAAATGTTAACAGCATATCCAAGTGGGGGATGTTGTCTTCTAAGTACACATCGGAAATAGCTTTGAAGCCGAAACCTGCATAGAATTCTTGTAAGTAGGCTTGAGCTTGAATTTGAATTGGTTGTTTAGGGAAACGTCGTTTGATCTCGTCAATGGTAGCCTGAACGATTTTTGTGCCTAATCCAGCCTTACGGAACTTCTCAACCACTAATACACGACCGAAAGTAATATGGTCGCCCTTATCCATAATGCGTGTGTAGGCTTCTAATTTGCCATTCTCGACTAGGCAGACGTGTAGATCATTGTAATCATCCTCATCGACTTCCTGATAGGGACAATTTTGTTCGACAACGAATACTGCCACACGTGCTTTCAAAATATCAATTAATTCTTTAGGACTAAGTTCATTTGTACTTTTGACGACAATCATAAGCGACCTCCGATTAAATAATTATTGTTGACTATAATAAAACTTTATTGTTGCAAATGCAACAATAAATTAAAAATACTTTGTGAACTCGGGATTGAATTAACTCTCTCATTAATATAGGATAAAAGGGTGTGAAACATGTGTTTCACGAGTGGAGGTATGTCAATGAAACCGGAAGAATTTTTTGAGGCTCTAGCCCAAAAGGGTATTGCTTTGAACGCGACTCAAAAGGAACAGTTTGCAACTTATTTTCACGAATTGGTTGAGACTAATAAGGTCATGAATTTGACTTCTATTACTGATGAGGAACAAGTTTATTTAAAACATTTTTATGATTCAATCGTCTTAGGATTCGTTGATGAAAAATTGTTAAACGAAGAACTAACTTTATGTGACGTCGGATCAGGGGCTGGTTTTCCATCATTACCATTGAAAATCATCAATCCTAAATTGAAGATTACCATCGTTGACTCTTTGAATAAGAGAATTAAATTCTTGGACACTTTAGTAAATAAATTGAACTTGGATAAAGTCAATTTGGTTCACGGACGTGCCGAAGAAGTTGGTAAGAATCCACAATTTAGAGAATCATTCGACGTTGTAACAGCACGTGCAGTTGCCGCAATGAATGTTTTGACCGAATTCTGTTTGCCACTAGTTAAAATTGGTGGACAATTTGTTGCCATGAAATCTGAAAAGGCACCTGAAGAATTGGAAACAGCTAAGTTTGCAATCAAGGTACTTGGTGGAGAAATCAAACAACAAGAATCAGTCGAGTTACCAAATGATGCCGGAATACGTAATTTTATCTTTGTTGGTAAAGTTGCTAAGACACCAAAGAAATATCCTCGTAAACCAGGAACACCTGCTAAAAAACCACTCGTGAAATAATTTCTTTAAATAGTGCCGCCGGAGGTCGTTAGTAATATAGCCGCTATGGGACCGGCTCGAGCCGAAGTGCGGTCTTGACCCTTGATTTTGAGCCGAAAACCGCGTCTCAAAAGTCGTCCTGTGGTGTAAGAGCTAAAGCTCTAACGCCACTTCCACAGCAGTCTATATTACTAACGGCCTCCGGCTAGGGTATTTTGTGCTTATGGTTCATTAATATAATTAAAATTAAATATATATAATTACGATTAAACTTGAATTTGGATATTGTTAGTTAAAGATATTTATTAATTAATTCAATATCTTCGAGCGACGAAAGAAGCGGAAGAGTTGAGTGTATTCACCAGCTGTGGGTGTGGCGTTATGGCTTTGGCCATTACACCACCGGGCGAGTTTGGAGACTTACCGGTTTTTGGTAAGGCTTCAAACCGAGGTCTGAGACCGAACTTTGGCTCAGGCCGGTCCGCATAGCAGGTGAATACACTCAACTCTGGAGCCAAAAAAATGATAAAATTATATAGTTATGGCAAAAGCGCCAAAAAAGTGATTACCATAGATAAATATTTTGTGAAGTTGTTCTGCAATTTCTAGAGATAGGGGAATAAAATGGCACGAAAAATATCTGTTGCAAATCAAAAAGGTGGTGTCGGAAAGACCACAACCACCATCAATTTGGGAGCATGTTTAACTGATTTGGGTCAAAAGGTATTGATCATCGATACTGACCCGCAAGGAAATGCCACCAGTGGATTAGGTATTAAGAAAGCCAATGTTGAAAAAGATGTTTACGATGTTTTAGTTAATGAATATTCGCTTAAAAAGACGATCATTCATACTGGACATAAAAATCTTGATATTGTTCCCGCAACAATTCAATTGGCCGGTGCAGAGATGGAATTAACTTCAATGATGGCTCGTGAAACTCGTTTGCGTGCTGGGATTGAAGAAGTCGATTCAGATTACGATATTATCTTGATCGACTGCCCACCTTCATTAGGACAACTTTCAACCAACGCTTTTACAGCAAGTGATTCCATCATTATTCCAGTTCAAAGCGAATACTATGCGCTGGAAGGTTTGAGTCAATTGTTGAACACGATTCGTCTGGTTCAAAAACATTTCAATACTAACTTGGCTATCGAAGGCGTTTTGATTACTATGCTCGATGTCAGAACTAATTTGGGTGCTCAAGTTGTCGACGAAGTTAAATCATATTTTGGCGATTCAGTATATAAAACCATCGTTCCTAGAAATACACGATTAGCGGAAGCACCAAGTTACGGCCAACCTATTGTTGACTATGACGGAAAGTCAAAGGGGGCTAAAGCTTATCGTGATCTTGCTAAGGAGGTGTTAAAGCGTAATGGCATCAAGCAAAAATAAAAAGGGCTTAGGTAGAGGAATCGACGCGATTTTCTCTGAATTCGAAGCTATCGATGAAAATAGTGAGACAGTTGTTGATCTTTCCATCGATGACATTCGTCCTAACCCATACCAACCTAGAAAAACTTTTGAAGAGCATGCGCTAAATGAACTGGCCCGTTCGATTGAACAAAATGGTGTTTTCCAACCAATTATTGTTCGTGAAAGTGTCAATGGTTTTGAGATCATTGCTGGTGAAAGACGTTTCCGTGCAAGTAAAATTGCCAAAAAGACTACTATTCCTGCTATCGTTCGTCCGTTGAGCGAATCTGGAATGATGGAAATTGCTGTTTTGGAAAACTTGCAGCGTGAGGATTTAACACCATTGGAAGAGGCTGACGCATATCAAACTTTGATTACGAAGCTGAATCTAACTCAAGAACAAGTGTCTCAACGTCTTGGCAAGAGTCGTCCTTACATCGCTAACTACTTGCGACTATTGAATTTACCTGACGCAACTAAGAAATTAGTTCAAAATGGTGAACTTTCAATGGGACAAGCTAGAACGTTGCTCAGTTTGAAAGATAAAGATCAAATTGATAAACTTGCTAAACGTGCGGTCAGTGAAGATTTAACTGTTCGCCAATTGGAACAGTTAGCCACTGAATCAAAACATGACAGCAAGAAGAAAAAGAAAGTTGCCGAGAAGTCACCTTACATCAAAGCAACCGAAGAAAAATTGGTTGAACGTTTTGACACGGCTGTTGCGGTTAAAGAAACTCGTAGCGGTCATGGAAAACTGGAAATCGATTTTACGAATACGGAAGATTTAAACCGTATTTTAGACATATTAGGAATCCATTTAGATTAGAGGAATTGTATGTTTAAACTTGGAGATATTATCGTAATGAAAAAGCCCCATGCATGTGGGGAAAATCGCTGGGAAGTAATTCGCTTAGGTGCGGATATTAAAGTTAAATGCTTAGGTTGTGGACATATCGTTATGATTCCACGTGCCGATTTCAATAAGAAATTTAAAAAAGTTTTAACTCAAGCTGACCAGGTCAAACCTGAAAATGAAGAGCATTATTTGAAACAAACTCAATTAATGCCATCAAATTTTATTAAAAGAAATGAGGAATAACTAATGGCTCTAACTGCCGGAATCGTCGGACTACCCAATGTTGGTAAGTCAACTTTATTTAATGCTATTACAAAAGCTGGTGCAGAAATGGCCAACTATCCTTTCGCTACTATTGATCCTAACGTTGGGATGGTTGAAGTACCCGATAAACGTCTAGCAAGAATCGACTCATTGATTCCTGCTAAAAAATTAATTCACACAACTTTCGAATTTACTGATATCGCTGGTATCGTTAAAGGTGCTAGTAAAGGTGAAGGACTTGGTAACAAGTTCTTGGAAAATATTCGTCAAGTTGATGCCATTATTCACGTTGTTCGTGCTTTTGATGACGATGATATTACTAGTGTTACAGGTACAGTTGACCCACTAGACGATATTGAAACAATCAATCTTGAACTTGGTTTAGCCGATCTTGACAGTGTTAACAAGCGTTATACACGTGTTGAAAAAGCTGCTAAGAGTGCTAAAGATAAAGAAGCTCAAGCTGAATTTGCAGTACTTGAAAAGATCAAACCAGTCCTTGAAGAAGGCGGCTCAGTTAGATCAATCGACTTTGATGAAGATGAAGAAAAAATCGTTAAAGGTTTGTTCTTGTTAACATCAAAACCTGTTTTGTACGTAGCTAACATTGCCGAAGATGACATGGCTGACCCAGAAGCTTCTAAGTATTACAAAGTCATTGAAGACTATGCTAAAAAGGAAAACGCTCAAGTTATCGGAGTTTCAGCTAAGACTGAAGAAGAAATTGCTGAATTAGATGATGACGAAAGAAAAGAATTCCTTGAAGCTGAAGGCGTTACAGAATCTGGTCTTGATAAGTTGATCAGAGCTAGTTACAAGCTATTAGGTCTAAGAACATTCTTTACCGCCGGTGGTAAGGAAACACGTGCTTGGACATTCCATGAAGGTATGAAAGCACCACAAGTTGCAGGTATTATTCACTCTGACTTTGAACGTGGATTCATTCGTGCTGAAGTTATGGCATACAGTGATCTAGACGAATTAGGTAGTGAAAAAGCCGTTAAAGAAGCCGGTAAATTACGTGTTGAAGGTAAGGATTACGAAGTTCAAGACGGTGATATCATCGAATTCCGCTTCAATGTCTAAATCAGGGGGAGTAAAATGGCTGAGGATTTAAGAGAAAAGAATAAACAAGCTGCTGAAAAGCAAAAAGTGGTTTCAGCAAAGAATGAGAAAAAAGAAGAAATTAAGAGCGAAATCTACAGTGCCAACGCTGATGATTTGCGCAAAAAGTTGAGTAACAAGAATGCAGAATACATTTTTAAACTCAATAAATTTTTGATGGACGATGGATTTAAAGAAGACGAAGCCAAGGCAGAAATTGACAAGTTGCTACCAGAAATCATCGAAAACCAAATTAAAGGTATCCCAGCAAACCAATTGTATGGACCTGTAACACAAAGAGCTCAATCCATAACTCATCCAGTTAAGAAACCTAAGAAGACACCATTCTGGGCTTCATGGCTAGATACTTCATTGTTGTTCTTTTCATTGTTTGGATTGCTATATGGGGTTGTCGCATTAACAGGAAACGGTTCAAAGAATGACCCTAACAGTCAAACAGGTATCATTACATTGATCGTCTTATCAGCTATGTGGGGTGCTTTATTATCATGGTTCAATAACCAAATGAAGAAACCTAAGTCAGAAAGACCAGGCTGGGGAATTACAATTGGCTACTTAGTAGTCGGAATGGTATTTATGTTTGTATTCCTAGCAGCAATGTCAGTAATACCAACAACAATCAACCCACCTCTAAATGCAATCGGCTACTTTATTGCAGCAATCGTAGCATTCGGTGGAAGGTTCTTATTCCGTTCAATGACAGGTTATAAAGAAAGATCGTTCTTTTAGATTAGAGAGTGGAGCAGGTCCGGGAATTTCCGAGCATTTGCATGACTTCACGAATTATCCGCGTACTTTGCGGATGATTTGGGAAGTTAGGCAAAGCGGAAGAAATTGGCCTGCGGAACTCGTTTTAGATTAGAGAGTGGAGAAAGGGCGGTCAGCTCCCGAGCATTTTCGTGTTTAAGTGAATTGCACGCCGTACTTGCGTGTGATTTGCTTAAATATGAAAAGCGGAAGGAGTTGCCCTGTCGGAACTCATTTTAGAGCCACTGCATATATATATAAAAACAAAAAAACTAGAGTATATAGAAATCCCAATCCGGGTCTTCCAAATACTCTAGTTTTTTTAATCCCAAACATCTCCTTGACTGTAACGCCACGTCATAGTCTAAATTAATAAAATAAGCACTCAAGGGAGATAAACAAATGAATAACGAACTAACAAATGAAATTATAACTTTAGAAAAAGATGCCTTAAACAAGTGGTTCAAAGGCGATACATCAGGATATCTAAATCTCTGGTCACAGAAAAACTTTACATATTTTGATAGTTTCATGGATCACCGTGTTGATACGTATGAAGAAATTAAAAAGTTTGTTCTCGGCAACGTTGAAGGTAAATTATTCGCCGATACATACAATTTCAAAGATCCACGCGTGCAAGTAAACAGTGATACAGCCATTTTGACGAAACATCATTGAACGATATGCGCTACAACTGTATTGAAATTTACCAATGAGAAGGCGACGACTGGAAAGTAGTTCATTCAACATGGTCAATTATCAGACCAATGGACGTGAATTTTGATGCTAAAAAACCTTTAGTTTAATTATTTCCGAAAATTACGTAATATCTCAATACCCTTGCGCTGATATTTGTTAGGAATGAAACTTTTCCGCATAGCAATTTGAGAATAAGAATACATGCGATGTTCGTGATTGATATGAATAATCGAAATTCCGGGAATATTTTTAATCCGATTTTCCGGCACAAAAGCAGCACCCATACCACGTTGAACCAAGCTAATCATCAATTCCATAGTTGTAGAATTGTAGATGATATTAGGCTGGAAATCTTCTTTATGACAAGTTTCCAATAGTGCCTCAGTCGTCAAATAACCACGAGTACGGGCAATAAAGTTGAACTGTCGTAAGGTAGAAATCGGGATATTATCCAATCCAGCCAAAGGGTCATCTGATTTAACAATGACAACAAAGTCAGTGATTTCCAGCGTCCGTAAGTAGTACTTGGGGTCATTAAAAGGGACGTTCCAAGAATAGACCGCAACATCAACTTTACCATTGGAAAGATTTTTTAAAGCTGACGAAGAACGGACAAAAGTTGGATCAAGCATTGAAGAAATTCCCGCTTTATAAAATTCCACGACAATATCTGGCATGTAAAATCCACCAGCAATACCAGAAAAAGCAATCCGAATTTTCTTGTCATTAGCGTGTTCAACATCATGATTTAGACTCTTGATATCACTAATGATTTTCAAACCTTTTTGATAGAGAATGGTACCCGCAGCAGTAAGTTCAAGCTTACTTTTGCGGTTTTTTTGTGTAATCAGAGGGTCATTGTACTTTTGAGTAAGTCGCTTGATGGCCGAAGAAATCGTTGGCTGAGTAACTTCATAAAAAGCTGCAGTTTTAGTATAAGAACCCAATTCAATCAGTTTACAAAAATACATTAAATCTCTGTCATTCATAGTTAACTCCTTCTTTGGATGCCGCCGGAGGTTGGAATTAATATAGCCGCTATGGGACTGGCTCGAGCCAAAGAGCGGTCTCGACCATCGATTTTGAACTTCGCAAAGTACGCGAATTTCAAAAGTCGTCCTGTGGTGTAACAGCTAAAGCCGTAACGCCACCTCCACAGCAGGCTATATTAATTCCAACCTCCGGCTGGTTTATTTCTTTGATTTTTTGATATTTATCTACGATTGTTTATTAGTTACTCAATATATCTCAATAATTAAAAAAATCGATTGTATCTGAATTTACTTGCTACTTTGTACATCACAAATAAGCATGAATTATTATGAACTAGCTTTATTGCTAATCCATCAAAAGAAAAACACACTTATTAATTTAATTTATAAGTAGATTTTATTTTATTATAAGTTATGAGTTTCACAAATACAATTAGTCTAGTGATAACAAGGGATATCCATGATATAAAGGAGTATTTTATTCACAAAGATAAATTAGATATATAAGTAAATCAGGTTTATATTACAAATTATCAGTAGTAACTAAAAGATAAAAATTGATATAGCCGTTGATGTAACAATTCCACTGACAATTTATTGAAATAATCAGGATTCTTAATTCTAAAAAAATAAATTAGTCGGAAGGGAAGAGAATATTTACCCGCTGTGGGTGTGGCGTTATGGCTTTAGCCATTACACCACCGGGCGTGTTTGGAGACTTACCGGTCTTTGGTAAGGCTTCAAACCGAGGTTCGAGACCGCTCTTTGGCTCGAGCCGGTCCGCATAGCAGGTGAATATTCTCTTCCCTGGAGGCGGTCAACTTTTAGTTAATAATTAAATAAATTAGGGGAGGTTATCAATATGAACTATCAAGATAATCTTAAATGGGATACAAAATATGATGTTGTAGTTATCGGTTTCGGTGGTGCTGGAGCCACTGCAGCTAGATTTGCGGCTGATCAAAATGCCAAGGTATTGTTGATCGATGCTGCACCGGAAGGTAGCGAAGGTGGAAATACTCGTTATGCGGCCGGTGCTTTTGCCACAGCAGTTGATTTTGACAAGGCCAAGGATTATTATCTTCAGAGTTTTGCGCCATTCGATCACGATGAAGATACTTTGAACAATTTTGTTAAGGAAATCATGCAATTGCCTGGCTATGCTGAAAAGTATTTTGGCAAAGAAGCTCACAAGTCAGGTATGCACAAACGTAGCGAATATTATGAATTCAAAAATTCTGATGGCATGGTTCATCAATCAATGACAACACTTTATGACGGTAGTTTTTGGAAGTTATTGCACCAAGGCGTTTATGACCGTTTGGATAATATTGATGTTTGGTATGAATCACCGGCTGAACATTTGATTCAAGACCCTAAGAAGAAAACAATTTTAGGTGTGCAAGTTAACCATAAAGGTACACTTAGAAATATTGCTGCTAAAAATGGTGTCGTTATGAGTTCTGGTGGTTATGAAAATAATCCAGAAATGGTTCAAAACTTCTTGGGTCGTGGTTCATTGGCTCCAATCGGAACACTTTATAACAAAGGTAAAGGTGTTGATTTAGCTGTTGAAGCAGGTGCTCGTCTCTGGCATATGTCAAACTTTGATTCCCATGCTTTCTCACTCAACGAGGGTAAGGAACACGAACAGTTTGCTTACATGATTCAATGGAAATCACTTTTCACAGGTAGCGTCTTTATTGCCGGCGATGATGGTACAAGATATTTGAACGAACAATGTGAAGACCGTCACGGTTATCAATATAATCACGGCGATTATGTAATGTTGCCTAATCAAAATCACCCTCATATCGTGATGGATCAAGCAGAATATGAACAACTTCAAAATGACGAGTCGCCTAAAGCTGGTCAAGTTAAGAAAGTTATCACTCATGCAATTAAGGCAGATACATTGGCTGAATTGGCTGAGAAAATAAACGCCCCAAGATTGGAACAATCCGTAACTGATTTCAATTTCTTCGTTGACCAAGGTCGTGATTATGTCGCTGACCGTCCCGCTGACACAATGAGAAAATTTGCCAAAGGACCATTCTATGCAATCGCCATTCGTCACAACATTTTGCACACACATGGTGGCGCTAGAAGAAACAGCAACTGTGAAGTTTTGGATATGGAAGGTCAAGTTATTCCACATCTTTATGAAGCTGGTGAATTGGGAGACCCATTCGCTACGAAATATATCGGTGGTAGTTCAGTCGCTGACTTGCTTGTTTCCGGTCGTTTAGCTGGTACTAATGCTGCTAAAGCTAAGGACCAAGCTCCTGAAATTGACATCGTTACATCTGCTTCCAAAGCTGGTGAGGATTTGAGATCAGATGCCAAGCAAAATGCCGCAAACTTTGAAGCAGGCGACAACCAATATATCGGTATCGCTGAACAAGGTATGGGAGACTTGCCAATTGCTGTTCGAGTAACAGTTGACGGTGACAAGATGACTGATATCGAAACACTTCAACAAGCTGAAACACCAGATATCGGTGGTAAAGCAATTCCTGTTTTACGTGATGAAATGTTGAAACAAAATACTTATGATGTCGATGTCGTTTCTGGAGCATCTGCTACAAGTAAAGGTTTCAAAAATGCTGTTAAAAAAGCTTTGGATCAAAAAAATAAATAGGAGGTAGAGGTTCATGTTAGCTAAAGTAAACTATAAAGGATTTATTTTGCCACTAGTGCTTGGCATTCTCATTTGGCTCTGCACTCCAATTAGACCAGGTGCTATCAGCGTTGAAGCGTGGTACTTGTTCGCAATTTTCGTAGCGACAATCGTGGCTTGTATCACCAAACCATTGCCAATGACAGCGACAACGTTAATTGCCGTCACAATTGGAATGGTTTTCAAGATTTTTCAAACGAAAGAAGTTACAGCAGCTTTTGGTAATACGACTGCTTGGCTAGTTGCCATGTGTTTATTCATGTCAGCCGGCTTTATCAATTCCGGATTAGGTAAGCGAATTGCCTATATTTTCGTCAAAGCTTTCGGTAAGAAAACTTTGGGTTTGGCATATTCATTGTCAGTCGTTGAAACGCTGATGGCGATTGCCATTCCTAGTAATATTGCCCGTGTAAACGGAATTATGTATCCAATTATCAACTCACTTTCCAACGAAATGGGTTCAGACCCCAAAAATGGTACCGAAAGAAAGCTCGGTTCATATCTAGTTTTCAATGAATACCAAGTTAATATCGTTACATCAACTATGTTTTTGACAGGATTGGCCGGAAACATGGTAGCGTTGGGAATTGCGAACGCTCAAGGTATTACGATTTCATGGTTGCAATGGTTCATGGCAGCTATCGTACCAGGATTGATCTCATTAATATTAGTGCCATTTTTATTATTCAAATTATATCCACCCGAGGTCAAAGAAACACCACATGCTAACGGTTGGGCTACAAAGAAACTTGATGAAATGGGCAAAATGTCCATCTCCGAAAAAATTATGTCAGGTGTCTTCGTAATCGCCTTATTGTTGTGGTTAGTTGGAGCAAAATTTGGCATAGATGCAACAATGGTTGGTTTCATTGCCGTTTCAATTCTCTTGGTTACCGGAGTTATCAGTGTCAAAGATATGATGGCTCAAAAAGGTGCTTGGAATTTGTTAATTTGGTTATCAATTATCATGTTGATGTCAGCTAAATTGACGACTTTAGGATTTTTCCCATGGTTCTCAAAGACACTCGGATCAATGCTACACGGCGTTAACTGGGTCTGGGTATTAGTAATTCTATTCTTGGCTTACTTCTATCTACACTACATTTTCCCAAGTATCACAACTCAAATTTCAGCACTCTTGGCCGGATTCTTATCAATCGCCTTGGGAGCCGGAGTTCCAAAGCTAATGGCTGGTTTGATGTTAGGATTTGCCGGATCAATTTTCTGTTCAACAACACCATATTCAGCCGGACCAGCAGCAATGCTTTCGACAACCGGTTATGTTAAATCAAAAGATTGGTGGAGATTGAGTGCCATCTTTGGTGTTATCTATAATATTATCTGGCTAGGCGGCGGTCTTTTGTGGACTAAAGTCATCGGTTATTGGTAGTTTTTTTCTCCAGAGCTAAGAGTATTAACCTGCTATGCGGACCGGCCTGAGCCAAAAAGCGGTCTCAGACCTCGGGTGGAATGCTTGCACAAACCGCAAGTATCCAAACACGTCCGGTGGTGTAATGGCTAAGGCCATTACACCACACTCACAGCTGGTTAATACTCTCAGCTCCTCCGAATAATTTATTCGATTACTTTAAATATACTAATTAGATTGAACTTTATTATAGTAGACCTGTTGGGCAGTTTTAATTAAAAAATCAGAAAACATATAACTTAGTCTCCGGTTGCGTGCTATTCGTAATGCTGTGAAAGTGGCGTTAGGACGGTGATTTTCCGTTCTTACACCACAGACGTATTTTGAGATTTGCGAACTTTGCAAAGCTCAAAATCGAGGCGCGAGATCGTTGCCATCTCCAGAGCTGAGAAATATTCAATATCTGTTTGGAGCAATCCAATCCAAAGCTCACACCTCGAAATTTGTCCGATAATATTAGATTGACTGTTTTCTATACGTATTCAAATTTATTATTAACAAGGAACAACCGTTACACATGAAACATCCAATAAGTCGGAAGGAATGAGAATATTTACCCGCTGTGGGTGTGGCGTTATGGCTTTAGCCATTACACCACCGGGCGAGTTTGGAGACTTGCCGAACTTTGGCAAGGCTTCAAACCGAGATTCGAGACCGTACTTTGGCTCGAATCGGTACGCATAGCAGGTAAAATATTCTCATTCCTGGAGACGGCCCCCTTCAACCAATTAGTAATCTACTTACATCTTATTGTATAATACTAACTAGTTGTAGACTTGTAAATATATGTTCGCTTGTGAGGTTTATTTAAATGAAAATCTTAGTTGTCGATGATGATAAAGAAATTGTAGAATTACTCAGTATTTATATAAAGAACGAGGGTTACGATCCGGTTTCGGCTAACTCTGGTCAAGAAGCACTAGACCAATTGTCTGCTCATAGCGATATAGCGCTGATGGTTTTGGACATTATGATGCCTGGTATCGATGGTATTGAAGTTGTAAAACGTGTTCGCAAGAACTCACAAATACCAATTATTATTGTATCAGCTAAAACTACCGATATGGATAAGATTCAAGGCCTTATTACTGGTGCTGACGACTACGTTACCAAGCCATTCAACCCATTGGAAATTATGGCTCGTATTCGTTCATTGCTACGTCGTAGTACCCAACAGACTTCAAAGAATGTTCCTGACAAACTTGAAGTTGGGCCAATTACGATTTACAAAGATTCTCATGAAGTTGTGACTGATTCTGGACAAAAGGTTCAGCTCACAGCCTTAGAGTTTGGCGTGCTCTATTTACTTGCTAGTCATCCAAATCGTGTCTTTTCAGCAGATGAAATTTTTGAACGAGTATGGAAACAAGAGAGTGTTGTCTCAGCCAAGACAGTTATGGTGCACGTTAGCCATTTAAGAGACAAACTAGAAGAAGCTACCAACGGTGAAAAAGTTATCGAAACCGTTTGGGGTGTAGGCTACAAAGTGGAGGTTTGATTTTGAACAAACGAATCAAACTGAATGTAGGAGAAAAAGGTGTCCTCCTTGTTGAAGGAATAGGCACCTTTCTTTTATTTCAGATAATAAACGTAATTTTAATTAGCAACATTGGTAAGGCTAAATTGATGGCGAACTTGCAAACAAATTGGCAAAGTTTAATAGCCGATAAGTTGTGGGTCGTCGTCGTTGTTTTGGCGCTAGAAGTTTTTCTAACATATTTAATTGTAATTAGTGTTTATCACCGGATGGAATTGGACCAAATCAAACGAGTTTTGCAAAAGACTGCCGATGATAATTTAACGAAACCAGTCGATATTAAGGTCAATCAGAGTCTCCAAAGTATCGTTGATAGTTTTAACCTATTAATTTCCAATATGAACCGTCGAGCTGAAGAGCAGCGGCAATCTGAGGAAAGTAAAGATGAATTGATCAGCAATGTCAGTCACGATATTAGAACGCCTTTGACGTCTGTGATTGGTTATTTAGGATTGATTGAAAGTAAGAATTATAACGATTTGGGACAGATTTTGAAATACACTCATATCGCTTATAAAAAATCACAAGAAATGCAAAATTTGGTCAACTCACTTTTCGAGTATGCCAATGTTCAGCATGCCACGAGTCGTTTGAATATGACCAAGTTTGATATGGCTCAGATGTTGGATCAATTGTCAGCTGACTTTGAATTAGAAGCTAACAAACGAGGGATGGAAATTATGGTTAATTCCACTCCGGACAAGATTCTCATGAAGGGTGATACCGAAAAACTCGGTCGTGTCTTTAATAATTTGATCATGAACGCCTTGAAATACGGTAAAGGTGCCACTCATATCTGGTTAACGGCTGAAAAGAGAGATAAAGAAGTCGTGGTGACAGTTGCCAATAACGGTCAGCCAATACCTGAGGATTCTTTAAAACATGTTTTCGACCGTTTCTATCGGGTTGAAGATTCCCGTTCTAAAAAGACTGGTGGAACTGGTTTAGGCTTGGCGATTGCCCAGAGTATGGTGCAATTGCATGGCGGAACGATTGCTGTAACATCTAATGATGAGAAAACATCATTTATTAGCCATTTTCCAATTTCTTAATTTTGTGAGGTTTAATATGAGAAAGTTTTTTAAGAAATTAACATTGGTAATGTCGATCATCATTTTGACGTTACCAATTTTTGCATCAACTGTTCACGCTGAGGATACCGCTACACCACAGTTAGAAATGAACGCTACGGCCGGAATGATTTTTGATGAGCATACCGGACAAGTTATTTATAAAAAAGACGCTGATGAGAAAGTTGCCATCGGCTCAATCACCAAAATTATCACCCTTTATTTAGTCACTAAGGCTATTAAAGAGGGTAAATTTACTGAAAAAGATATGTTACGACCAACGCAAGCTCAAGCGGATATGACCCAGAAAAATGAGTTAACAAATGTGCGCTTGGATGCTGATAAAACGTACAGTGTCAAGGATTTATACGGAGCAGCCTGGATAGTTTCCTCAAACTCAGCTGCGATGATGTTGGCTGATAAAGTTGCCGGCAGTCAAGGCAAATTCGTCAAATTAATGCGTAAAACGGTCAAAGACTGGGGCATTAAAGGTGCCAAACTTTATAACGTATCCGGACTGAATAATTCCGATTTACAACCTGATATGTACCTAGGAACCGAGCAAGACGAAAACAAATTATCAGCAAATGACATCGGCGTTATCGTCAAACATGTTCTGGATGAATATCCTGAAATTTTACAAACAACAGCGAAAGCTAAATTGGACTTCCCAGTTGGCAATGAAACAAAGACATATGATTCTTTGAATTTATTGTTAAAAGGACATCGTGATTACCAAGAAGGCTATGAATTTGATGGCCTAAAGACCGGAACAACCGATGCAGCCGGCGAATCATTCGTAGGAACATTACCAATTAAAGATACCAGAATGGTAACAATCGTTTTGAATGCTCAAGGTGAAAAAGAAGACCGCGACAAACGCTTCCGTAGCACCCAAAAGTTAGTCCATTTCGTAGTCGATAATTATGAACGCAAAGAAGTAATTAAAAAGGATCAAACAATAACTGTTAATAATAAAAAATATAAAACCTATGAGCCTGTTTATACTTGGCTTCCAAAAAATTATAATGTTGAAAATTTACGTTATAATGTAAGCAGAAACGAATTAGGATTTACTGCGATTCACAATAAGAAAACAGTGAAATTGATTGCAACCAACACAGATGGCGGTTATCTTCCATACAAAAAGACCATTATAAAAAAAGTGATTCATAAGAAGACTAACCATAAATCATGGTGGGATCAAATAGTAGAATTCTTTCAGCATCTTTTTTAGGGAGCCGTCTACAGAGCTGATAGTATTTACCTGCTATGCGGACCGGCTCGAGCCAAAGTTCGGTCTCGAACCTCGGTTTGAAGCCTCGCAAATACCGCGAGTCTCCAAACACGCCCGATGGTGTAATGGCTAAAGCCATAACGCCACACCCACAGCTGGTAAATACTATCAGCTCTTCCGACTTATTTAATATATATAAATTTAAGATTAATACAGCAATACTTATGATGGATACATGTTTTATTCAAACAAACAACGAATAACCTAGCTGGAGGTTGACAGAGAATTCACCAGCAGTGAAGTTATAATCAGGGCGATAGCCCTGATTATAAAGGACGACTTTTGAGACGCGATGTTCGGCTCAAAAGCGAGGTTCGAGACCGCATTTTGGCTCGGACCGGTCCTCACAGCAGGCGAAATTCTCTGTCAACCGGAAGCGGCAATAAACTTTTACCTTTTAAATTAAGGAGCGTGTAATATGAGTTTAAAGATCAAGAATGCTTTAGCAATTTTAAAGGAACACGATTTACTGGTTTCAAGTTCAGTAACAGATGAAAACCTCGAAGTAACTAAAATTAGTTACAATTCCAAGGAAGACCAAACTAACGGAATCTTCTTCTGCAAGGGGAATGGATTCAAGGGCGAATACTTGGATCAAGCAATTAAAAATGGTGCCGCAATCTATGTTTCTGAAAAAGAATACAGCACTGATATTGACCGTCTAATCGTTAAAGATGCTTCCAAAGCTTTGTCACTCTTAAGTGCAGAGTTTTATGGCAATCCTCAAAACGATTTATTTATTGTTGCCTTCACCGGAACTAAAGGTAAGACAACAACTTCATATTTCCTTTACGATATTTTAAAACGTGCTTATCCAAAACAAGTCGGACTTTTCTCAACAGTTGACCGAATTGTTGGACCAAAGCCTGAAGATGAATTTAAGTCAGATTTAACAACTCCAGAATCAATGGAATTATTCCACGACATGCGTGCTTGTGTTGACAATGGTATCAAATATTTGGTTATGGAAGTTTCTTCCCAAGCCTATAAGAAGAACCGTGTTTACGGTTTGAAGTTTGATATTGGTGGTTTCTTGAACATTACACCTGACCATATCGGACCTAACGAACATCCTACTTATGCTGACTATTTAAACTGCAAGAAGCAATTGATGATTAACTCGAAAGTTAATATTATCAACCGTCAAACTGATGACTATGACACAGTTTATGCGGCTGCTAAACAAACCAGTGATGATAAAGATATTTATCGTTTCGCTAAAAATGAAGTTGGTGACACAGACTTCAGTATCCGTAACAAGGAGTCCAATTTAAATGATTCTGTCTTCACATTCACAGCTGAAAGCGATAAAGCTGAAGATTTGCAAGAACACAGTGAATATACCTATGAATTAGGCCTTGTCGGTGATTTCAACGAATTAAACGCTGCTGCCGCCATTATTGCCGCTAAGAAAATTGGCGTTAAAAATGAAATAATTGCTGCTAGTTTGAAGTCAGCTTTTGTTCCCGGCAGAATGGAACACATCAATACCAAGTCACACGGAACCATTTTCGTTGATTATGCACACAATTATGCTAGTATGAATGCTCTATTGAGTTTTCTCAGACGTGAATATCCAGACTCAAGAATCAAGGTAGTCGTTGGTAGTCCTGGTGACAAAGGTGTTTCTAGACGTGCTGGCTTTGCCAAAGTCTTAACTGAATTAGCCGATGCCGCTATTTTGACAACTGATGACCCAGGATTCGAAGATCCTGCTGATATTTGTCGTCAAATTGATTCCGGAATCGATCACACGAAAGTTGACGTGAAGATTGAACTTGACCGTCCAACTGCTATTCGTGAAATGATTGAATCAAGTCACGGTGATGACATTGTTGTCCTTGCTGCTAAAGGAAACGATGCCTATCAAAAGACGAAAGGCGTGGACGTACCATATCCAAGCGACCCAGTAGTTGCTAAGAAAATTTTAAAGGATATTGAGGATTAGAATTATGAAGAAATTCTTTACCGTATTAGGTGGTATGGGAAGTTTAGCCACTGAAAGTTATGTGCACTTGTTGAATGAACGAACACCAACTGAAAAAGACCAAGATTACTTGGATTATATTTTGGTAAATCACTCAACAGTTCCCGATCGAACAGCACATATCTTGGACAACAGTAAACCTAGCTTTTTACCTCCATTGATTGAAGATATCAAGCAACAAAGTATGTTTCATCCAGAATTCATGGTTTTAATCTGTAATACAGCTCATTATTACTATAAAGAATTGCAAGCAGCCACTGATGTGCCATTGATTCACATGCCACACATGGCTATTAGCGTAATGAAAAAGCAGTATCCTAATGCTAAACGAATTGGTTTGATTGCTACTAAGGGTACGATTGCTGATCATATTTACGAAAATGAAATTAAAGATGCTGGTTTTGAATACAGCTTGGGTGACCAAGAAGTTCAAGATCAAGTTGAAAGTTTGATTTACGACGATATTAAAGTCAAAGGTCAAGTTAACGCTGAAAAGTATCACCATATTTTGCAGACAATGCATGATAAATTTGGCTGTGACGTCATTGTTCTAGGCTGTACAGAACTATCACTGGCACAAGAAAAAGCTGGTGACCATCCTTACAACGTGATTGATGGACAAGGGATTATCGTCGACAAGTCGATTGAATTTGCCGAAAAAATTCGTCGTGGCGAAAAAGTCGATTTTACTAAGATTTATTAATGTTTCATGAGAAACATTGCGAAAATAAACCGGCATTCGATATAATATTGAGTGTATAAGGAGGTATTTCCACATGTTTAAGAGATTATCTATCTTCGCAGTTATCTTCTCAGGGGTTTTATTAGCAGGTTGTTCACAACAATCCGCAAGTACACAATCAGCATCAAGTTCTGATACTTCTACTAAGAGTAGCAGTACCAAGAAAGCTCCTGCTAAGACAACTAAGTCAGCTCCAGCAGACACTAAGAGTGCTTCAGATACAAATTCAAGTTCGGATGAATCAAAGACAACAGATAGTCAAAATTCATCAAATAATAGTAATACTAACCAAACGAATGACAATAGTAGTAATAACAGTGATACAAATGATTCAAGTACAACTAATAACGATCAGACATCACAAAGCCAAGGCCAACAACAGACACAAGTTAGCCTAACAACAGCTGATCAAGCAGTTCAATTCTTAGCAGATAAATTGAGTTCAACATATGACAAGTCAACAACACAATATGTTGCCAATGGAAAAGTTACTTGGGATAATGTTACTGGATATCAAATAAATATCTATAGTAAAAATTCCGATTCACCTGTTGGAAGCTATTTAGTTCCCGCAAATGGACAGTATTTCCAAATTTGGTAATGGCGTGTAGCTTGCCTTTACAATAATAATTAGTTATATTTTTAGGAGGTCGGTACAAAACATTTATGTTTTGTTCTGGCCTCTATTTTGGTTTTATAGGCTGTTGATATGGAAGTATGCCGCCTCCGGTCGTCAGTAATGTAGTCCGCTATGGGGACCGGTCCGAGCCGAAGTGCGGTCTCGAACCTCGACTTGAAGCCTTACCAAAAACCGGTAAGTCTCCAAGCTCGTCCCGTGGTGTAACGGCTGAAGCCGTAACGCCACCTCCATGGCTGGACTACATTACTGACGGCCGGAGGCTCAGGTTTTGGTTTAAAATTAATTGGTCAGACGTATTGAACATATTGTTGTTGAATGTTTAATAATAGAATTAATTTTATTAATTGGTTCGAATAGATAGATTGAAGGATTTAAGAACTAAAAATATAAATTCAAAAAACTAGAATCATTAGGAATCTCAATCATTGATATACAAGTTGGATATTATTTATTCAACGAACAGCGATTAATTATTTATGACTGAAAAAAATACATTAGCCGGAGGGTTCGAGGGAGATAGGTAACCAGCAGTGGGAAGAGTTGTTATGGCTTCAGCCATTACAACACTAGGACGAGTTTTGAGACGTGGTTTTCGGCTCAAAATCGAGGCGCGAGACCGAACTCTGGCTCGCACCGGTCCCCACAGCAGGTTAACCTATCTCCCTCGAACCCGGAGGCGGCAACGTTTAAATATATATAAATAGAGGATAGTAAATGCGGAAAAGAAAAGGATTTTTATTGGTTTTATTTTCGCTACTGATTTTTATCGGGGGATGTAGTCACCGACCAACGTCTCCAAAAATCATCACAACAACGGTCAATACGTACATTGAGCCAATTAAGAGTGTTGTTGGCAATAAATATAAAGTGGAGTCGATCATTAAGTCGGTTAATGTTGATCCTCATAGTTTTTCACCCTCAAGTAACGATGCAAAATTGATTGCGGATTCGCGATTGGTTGTGTCGAGTGGCTTAGGTTATGACGATTGGGTCAACAAAATTGTTGCCGCAAATAGTCAGAATAAAAATTTGATTGATTTTGACGGGGATGTGCTTGATAAAAAAGATGGTGCTAATGAGCATGTTTGGTTTGGCGTTCGCAATGTTCAAAAGTTGAGCCAGTCAATTTATCAACGCATGAGCAAGGTTGATCCGAAAAATAAAGCTTATTATCAAGCTAACTTTAAGAAATATGATTTAAAATTAGATAGTTTAATCCAAAGAGAAGATGCTTTGAAAAAGTACACTAATGGGAAAAAGGCTTATGTCACAGAACCTTTGCCTTACTATCTGCTAAAAGATCTCGGCGTAACGATTGCCAACCCACACTTTGCTAAAGCGATTGAGGATGATACTGACCCTTCAATTGAAGATGTTAAAGATATGGAAAATGGTTTGAAGAATCATCAAGTCAGCTTTTTAGTTGTTAATAAACAAGTTACCAGCGGTATCATTACTAAGATGACAGGTTTAGCTAAGCAATATCATGTACCAATCGTTTACTTTACGGAAACATTGCCTAGTGATTTAGGATATTATGACTGGATGGATGGAAACATCGCTCAGATTGAAAGGATAGTGAAGAAATAGCTGTGATTGAGGCAAAAAATTTAAGCAAAAGCTTTGGAAAACAACTCGTTTTTAAGAATCTTAATTTCAAGATTCAAGCGGGTGATTTTATTAGTTTGATTGGTCCCAATGGTTCGGGTAAAACGACTTTAGTTAAAATCATGATGGGATTGGAAAAGAAGACTAGCGGCGAGTTAAAAATCGACAAGCAGACAATTGGTTATGTGCCCCAATTTCGCAATATTGATATCGATTATCCTTTGGATATTGAACAATTTGTCCGTCTGAATTTGAAGTTCACTTTAAGTCCAGCCAAACGCCGTCACGATAATGCCATTATTGAAGAAATTTTGGAAAAAACTAAGTTGACAGAATTAAAAAAACGTCCATTAGGTTTAGCATCTGGTGGTGAAAAACAGAAGGCTTATTTAGCCCAAGCATTGTTGAATGATCCGAAAGTTTTAATTTTGGATGAATCGACAGCTAGTCTGGATGTTGAAGTTAAGATGCAACTGATGGATCTCGTGGAAGAATTGAATCACAAATATAATTTAACTGTTATCTTCATTACTCATGATTATGAGTTGACGAAAAAGTACACTAGTCGGGCACTGTTCTTCAAGCATAAGACGATTGAAGAAGTAAATGTGGCTGATGTTTCTGAAGATATGTTTGATATGGGAGGTTAGATTATGTTTGAGTATGAATTTATGCGCGAGGCCTTTATTGCTAGTACATTTATTGCGATAACAGCCGGATTAGTCGGAGTATTCGTCGTTTCTAGAAACATGTCATTTCTGTCTCATACCTTGTCAGAAATCGGATTTGCGGGTGCTTCATTTGGTATTTTAGTTGGAATTTCACCATTAGCAGGGATGATCCTTTTTACATTGGTCAGTTCCGTCGCTGTCGGTAGTTTAAGTTCGGAATCGTCACGTCGAGAAGCTTCAATCAGTGCGATTTCGTCGTTATTTATTGGTTTAGGAATCCTGTTTTTATCGCTATCTTCGGAATCAAGCAGTTATGCAACAAATATTTTGTTCGGAAGTATCGTGGGAATCAGTTCCAAAGAAGTTAATCAGTTGATGATTTTGGCATTATTCGTCATATTCGTCTTCATTATTTTCTATAAACCACTGTCATTTGATTCATTTGACCATATAGGAGCCCGTGCAGCCGGTTTGAAGACCAGATTACTATCGATTGCTTTCTTAGTAACATTGGCTCTGAGCGTCAGTATCGGGGCTCAGATCGTAGGTTCATTATTAGTTTTCGTACTTTTGACATTGCCAGGTGCAACGGCTAAATATGTGGTTCATACCGTGCCAAAGTTGATTATGGTTTCAGTTGGATTGTCATTGGCTGGAGTTTGGTTAGGCTTGTATTTGGCGTTTATCACCAATTGGCCAGTTACATTCTTTATTTCAGGCTTCGAGGTAATTGCTTATTTCTTGGGCTTGAGTTATAAAAACTGGAAACTTAATCATTAAGTTTTAGAGCCGCCGAAGGCCGCGAGTTATGGAGCCTGCTATGAGGACCGGCGCGAGCCAAGGTCTCGCACCTCGCTTTGAAGCCTTGCAAAATCGGCAAGTCTCCAAAGTCGCCCTGTGGAGTAAGGACTAAAGTCCTAACTCCACTACCACAGCTGTCTCCATAACTCGCGACCTTCGGCTAATGTATTTTTTACATTTTTTATAATCGTTGGACTGTAATTTTATTTAGATATTTATATTAAATTAATTTAGAACGTTATATATGAGTTAGTACTAATTCATATATATAAAATCAATTAGTCGGAAGGGATAAGAATATTAACCCGCTGTGGGTGTGGCGTTATGGCTTTAGCCATTACACCACCGGGCGTGTTTGGAGACTTGCGAACTGTGCAAGGCTTCAAACCGAGGTTCGAGACCGCATTTTGGCTCGGACCGGTTCGCATAGCAGGTTAATATTCTTATCCCTGTAGACGACCAATAATAAGGATAATAAATTATGAAAGAATTATGGAATAAATATAAGGATGCGATTCCTTATTTGTTTTTCGGAGTTTTAACAACAGTAGTAAATTACGCAGCCTTTGCTTTATTGTGGCGAATGATGGGCATGAATTCTCAAATTGCTAATGCCATCGCATATTTGATTTCAGTTATTTTTGCCTATGTTACTAATAAGTTGTGGGTATTTGATTCTCATACGACTACTTGGAAGGCTTTCTTTCAGGAAATGGGATCATTCTTCTTGTTTAGAGGTGGCTCTTGGGTAATTGATCAAGGAACGATGTACATTGGTATGATTCTGTTGCATGGGAATGGATTTATCGTTAAATTGGTTGCTAATGTTGTCGTTGTTTTACTTAATTATATTTTTAGTAAATTTATTATTTTTAGAAAAAGAAGTTAGCAGAAAAAACCTCTCAATTCACGTTTAGTATGTGAACTGAGAGGTTTTTTATTTGGCTATTTAACTGCGTTGATTTTTAATTTCTTCGTGAATCTTTGTTAGGTTAGCTGGCATTTTCAATGTTACCCGTTGATCTCTTCTGATAACTTCATATAGTCCAAATAATAAGAGAACCAGAACCACCGTTATAACGACTGTTTTGGTATTTCCGATAAGGAGTGCATCACCGCCGAAAGCATATAAGAATGAGACTGGCAGTGATCCGATTAGGATACAAACGGCTTTATTTTTTAAGGACATTTTCATTTCGATTGCTGCATAATTGACCAATAATGTTGGTAGCATTGGGACCGCATAGCCGATACTCAATCCCAATCTTGGATGATTCATATTTTTTAGACGGTCAGCGATGGGGCGGAAGCGACTTGGTCTGACTTTATGTGGAAATTCTCCCAAAATGTATAGGGCCAATAAATTGCCAAGGAAGATTCCAACAATGTTAATTAAAAAGCCTAACCAGCTACCAAAACAGACTCCACTCAGTATCGCTACAGCCGCTATGGGCATGCCGGGAATCGCTGATCCTATCGCAATCACAGCCATAAATAAAACGGCGTTATGTTTTCCTTGGTGTCGTAATAAATTAATTAGCGTTTGGCGATCGAAGGCATAGGCAAAGAAGGTCGTGACTACTTCGCGATAATTGATCCAGATAGCAAATAGTAGTCCGACTAGTCCTAAGATACCTAGCGATATGAAAAGTACTTTATGCCAAAGCTTCATCAATTGCCCCCCAAAAAAAGAATATTTATATGTTCAACTTAGCATATTTGTTTGTGAAAGTAACGTAATAAATCTAGTAGAAATACAAAAAAAGCCAGTAATCCCCAAGGGTTACTAGCTTTTCTTGTATTAACTAAGTGATTAGTCTTGTAATTCACGAATTGCTAAAGCGAAGTCACCTAACGTTGCAGAACCGTTATTTTTGACTACTGGCATCGTGATATATTTTTCGAGGTCGGGAACTTCAACGTAATCGTTAAGAAGTTCTTTGAATTGGGCACGTACTTTTACTAAGAAGGCCTCACTGACAACTCCGCCACCAAAGACAATCTTGTCTGGACGAAGAATCAAAGTTGCCTGAATAGCAGCTTGAGCAACATAGTAAGCCATGATGTCCCAAACGTGGTCAGTCAATGGCACATCTTTACCAGGTTTGCCTAAACGGGCATCAAATGTTGGTCCAGCAACTAAACCTTCAAGACAGTCGCCGTGGAAAGGACAGATACCTTTGAAATCAAGGTCATCAGGGTGACGTTTCAAGAATGTGTGACCCATTTCGGGGTGACCCATATTTCCAACAAACTTACCGTCAGAAATGGCACCAGCACCAACACCAGTACCGATTGTGTAGTAAACAAGTGAGTCGATTTTTTCGTTTGCTAGGGTCGACATTGTATATTCACCGAAAGCCGATCCGTTAACATCAGTGGTCCAGAACATTGGTATATCAAAGTTTTCTTTCATCTTGCCGATGAAATCAGTGTCTTTCCAACCTGGTTTTGGTGTAGATGTGATGTAACCATATTTTGGTGAGTTTTTACGAAGTTCAATTGGTCCAAATGATGCAATACCAAGAGCTTCAATGTCAAATTTCTTAAAATAATCGACAGCTTTTTGTAAAGTTTCCTCAGGTGTAGTAGTGGGGAAATGGACGCTGTCCTTGATACGATAATCTTCATCACCGACGGCACAGACAAATTTTGTACCACCAGCTTCAATACTTCCTACTAGCATATTTATTTCTCCTCAAATTTAAGTAATCGTTTTCACCGACTTACGATACTATTAATTTTTTTTTACGTCAAATTAAATTTTATTTTGAGATATGTGGTGCTTGTTAAGTATGCCGTCTCCAGAGCTGGGAAATATTCTCGGGCCGTTCCGCACAGCAGATGAATACTCTCAGCTCTGGTCTGGAAACGGCATGATATAATTGAACTACTGAGAAAATAGCGTGGGTGAAATAATGAAAGTAAGAATAGATGATGTTGCTGAATTGGCAGGCGTCTCAAAGACTACTGTTTCAAGAGTTTTGAATAAACGCGGTTATTTGAGTGAAAAAACTATCAAAAAAGTTCACGATGCGATGGATGAACTGAATTATCAACCCAACGCAGTTGCTCGCCAATTATTCAAACAAGAGACCAAATTAGTTGGCTTAATTTTTCCAACTGTCAATAATCCCTTTTTTGGTCAACTAGTTGCGACAATGGAAAAAAAGTTGTTCAATGCCGGCTTTAAAGTGTTGCTTGGCGACTCGATGAATAATCCTGATAAGGAAAAATTATATCTGCAAGAATTAATGTCACATCAAGTTGACGGCTTAATTGTTGGTGCACATAACCAGGGTATTGACGAATATGAGCATACTAATTTGCCAATCGTTGCGATTGATCGAATCGTTAATAAAGATATTCCTGTTATTTCGTCCGATAACTATCAAGGGGGGAAGCTGGCAACAGAACTCCTGATAAATAGTGGTGCTAAAGTAATCATCCATACTAATGGCCCACAAAATTTGAAATCACCTGCTCAAAAAAGACGTCAGGCTTATGAAGATACCATGCAAGAACATGGCATGACACCGATAATTTACACATCAGATTTCACTGATATTGATAATGGAGCTGATCAAAAAGTCGATTTCATCAAACGAATATTTAAAGAACATCCAGATGTTGATGGTATGTTTGTTTCTAACGATATGGATGCGGCACAAGTGATTGATATTGCTGAAAACCTTGGCTATAAAGTTCCTGAGGATTTAAAAATTGTCGGATATGATGGGGCCGAAGCTACAAGGATTTTGTTGCCTAATTTAACCACCATTATGCAACCAATCGACCAGATGGCTGAGATTGCAGTGAACATGTTGATTGAAAGAATTACTGACAATAGTGCTGGGTACGATCAAGTGTTACCTGTAAAAGTTTGGCGTGGAAAAACAGTTTAGAAAAAAATGTGATAACCGGTTGACATATTTTATGTAAGCATTTACAATACGTTTTGTTAAGTGCTTATTTTTTTATAGCAATATGTCAACCGGTTGACATTGAAGATGCTAGTTTAAGAAATGGAGAAGATAACATGGAAACAGAGATAGATGAAAAAGTTGATAAATCTGAAGAAATTCCATTGTTTCGTAAGTTAAGTTATTCGCTCACTGATTTTGGTGGGAATGTTTTGTTTGTAAGTATTAGCACGTACTTATTGTATTTTTATACAGATACTTTTGGATTAGCAATTGGAGTTGCCGGAACCATCCTTTTGGTTACTAGACTCCTAGATATGGTTGATGCACCAATTTGGGGCTTTTTGATTGATCACACCCACACACGCTGGGGTCAAAGTCGACCATACTTTCTATGGCTATGTGCACCATTCGCAATTTTTACTTGGTTAACATTTACAACGCCAGGTTTAACAGGAACTAGCAAGATTGTTTACGCCGGAATTACCTATGTGCTTTCGGGTATTCTCTACACTGGTATCAGTACACCAATGACATCAATTTTGCCAAATTTAACTAATGACCCTGAACAAAGAACCGTTTTGAACTCTTACCGTATGGTTGGTGGAAATATTGGTCTATTAGTTGCCAACAGTGTTGTTTTGCCAATGGTTCAATTATTGGGACAAGGTAATGATCGTAAAGGATATTCATATACACTTTTAGTATTAGGTATTGTATCAATCACCGCTTTCTTAATTGCCTTTTGGAATTTGCGTGAAGTTAACGTAACTAATACGAAATCTATTTCACTAAAACAAAGTGTTAAAGCAACTAAGAGTAATTGGCCTTGGGTTTTAATCGTTATAACGAACTTATTGTACTGGATTGGAACAACTGTCAGAAGTTCAGGTATGATTTATTACTTCCAATACAATATTCACGCTAAATCATTAGTACCAGTAGCTGGTGGCTTATCCGTTGTCGCCGTTCTCGGAATGATTTTGATCCCAATGTTTGTTAAGAAAACTAATAAGAGAACAGTTTTCATTGCCTCATTAATTTTGGCAGCTGCAGCAAATATCGGTTTCCAATTCGTTGGTAGTAACCGTGTTGCTATCGTTACATTGTATTGTATCGGTTCAATCGGTACTGGTATGGCCGCTTCAATGCCATTCTTGATGTTAGCCGATGCTGTTGATTATGGACAATGGAAAAATGGTATTCGTGCCAGTGGTTTTTTGACATCAATTGGTAGCGCTTTCTGTGTCAAAGCAGGTAGTGGTATCGGTGGATTTATTCCATCCAAGATCATGCAATACTTTGGTTATATTCCTAATCACGTTCAAAGTCAGCAATCATTATTTGGAATCAATTTCTCATTCGTTTGGTTACCAGCAATTCTATTTATTGCCGCTGCTGTTCCAATGTTCTTCTATGCTAGATTTGAGAATAATGAAGCAAAGATTAGAGCAGATTTGGCTAATGCTTAGTTGTTGTTTCCAGAGCTGAGAGTATTCATCTGCTGCGCGGCACGGTCCGCACAGCTTGAGAATATTTCCCAGCTCTGTAGACGGAATATTTAAATAACACATGATGTATTAAAGGAGATATAAAAATGAGTAATAAAAATTATTATGACGTAACTGAATGGCCAGTTGGCAATCCTTATGAGGATGTTGGCGCTGTAATTAATAGTATTATCGCTGATATTAAGAAGAGACAAAATAACAGTGATGAGAACAATGGTGGCAAACCAGGTGCTGTCATTTATCTTCCACCAGCTGACTATCATTTGAAGACTCAAGTTGTCATTGATATTAGTTTTCTAAAAATTGTCGGTTCAGGGCATGGCTTTACTTCTTCAAGTATTCGTTTCAATGTTCCACAAAATGAATGGCCTAACTTACATGAATTGTGGCCCGGCGGCAGTCGTGTCTTGGTAGATTTGGAACCAACTGCTGATGAGTCGAAAGGAGCAGCTTTCTTAGTTAAAAGAGATGGTGATCCAAGAATCAGTTCCGTTGAGTTTTCTAATTTCTGTATTGATGGTGTTCACTTTGTTGACGATGGTTCTGGCGAAGATAATCCTGACAATACTTATGTTAATGGAAAAACTGGTATTTACGTAGGCAGTGCCCAGGATTCATTCCGTATCACAGGTATGGGATTCGTTTATTTGGAACATGGAATCACGATTTATAACGCCGATGCATTGACGATTCACAATAACTTTATCGCTGAATGTGGCAACTGTATTGAGTTACGTGGTTGGGGTCAAGCATCGAAAGTTACCGATAATTTAATGGGTGCCGGTTTCAAAGGTTATTCAATTTATGCTCAAAACTTTGCTCAATTGCTAATTACAGCCAACAATATTTTCCCACGTGGTGCCAGCACAATTTACTTTGATACCGTTACTCGTTCATTAGTTTCAAACAATATCTTGCATGCTTTTTACGCTGGTATGGTAGTTCTCAGTCAAAGCTGTTCCGAAAATCTTATTTCATCAAATCACTTCTTACATGATCGTGAACCTTGGAAACCAATGCAAAAACACGACAATGGCGTCGATGATTCTTACGGATTGCTTTACATTAGCGGCAATAATAACTCAGTTATTGGCAATCATTTCTCTGAAATCATGGATAAAGAATATTTGAAACCAGCTGGGGTTAAACCAGTCATCATAAGAATTGCTGCAGGTAGTGAAAATTATATTTCTAATAATAATGTTGTCGCTTCGGAAGCTCATTCAGGTAGCGGAGATTCTGCATTTGCCTCCCAAGTTGATGCTTTGTTGACGACTGAAGAATCAGCCTCATTCGATGTAACAACGGTATTGGTTGAAGATAAAGCGCAAAGAAATATGGTGCTTGATTCTGGAAATGACAATCAAGTTATTATCGACAAAATGGTCAATGGATTTAGAGCTACACCAACAATTTCATTCGCTGAAGATAAAGATTAAAAGGAGAAATCATGCAAGAATTAAAAGTTGAACCTATCAAATTGACTAATAAACGTTACAGATTGGGCTATCACATCATGGCACCATCTGGTTGGATCAATGATCCCAATGGATTCTGCTATTTCCAAGGGTATTACCATATCTTCTATCAACACTATCCCAATGATTCCAAATGGGGCCCAATGCACTGGGGACACGCTCGTAGTAAGGATTTAGTGCACTGGGAAACTTTGCCAATTGCTTTGACACCAGGTGATGAGGAAGATAAGGATGGCTGTTTCTCAGGTAGTGCGGTCGTTTACGATAACAAGATGTATTTGATTTATACCGGTCACCACTTATATGACGACGGAGATCCTGATAATTTTTGGCAAAATCAAAATTTAGCTATCAGTGAAGATGGCGTTCATTTTAAAAAATATAAAAATAATCCTATTATCGCTACACCTCCAGCAGATAATACAATTCATTTTCGTGATCCTAAGGTTTGGTATAACAATGGCAACTGGTACTTGATTCTGGGTAGTCAGGATAAGTCAAAAGTTGGTCGGACATTGTTGTATAAGTCAGCTAATTTGACCGATTGGGACTATGTTGGACCATTTGCTAAATCTACCGGAGTGTCACAACAAGGTTATGTTTGGGAGTGCCCAGATTTCTTTAGATTAGCAGATAACGATATTTTATTGATGTCACCTCAAGGTATTAAAGCAAATGATGGTCGTTTTAAGAATTTATTTAATACGGGTTATTTGGTTGGAAACTATAATTACGCTACTAATAATTTTGAACATGGTGAATTTACTGAACTAGACAATGGACATGATTTCTACGCCACTCAAACAACTTTGACACCAGATGGTCGCCGAGTTGTTGTCGGTTGGATGGATATGTGGGAAAGTGCTATGCCTGAAAGTGAAGATGGCTGGGCCGGAGCTTTGACATTGCCACGTGAGCTGGTCTACCAAGATGGCGTTCTACAAATGAGACCGATTAAAGAGTTGGAACAATTGAGAACTAGCGATTTAGTTCATGAAAATAGTGTAGTGAATGGATTGAAACAATTAACTTCTGGAACAAAGCAGTATGAAGCTTTACTAGACTTTAAAGCTACTGACTTAGAGGGTTCCGGAATTGAGTTGAAGGATTCTCAGGATAAAAATATTCTCAGTTTGAAGTATCAAGCAGGCAAGATGATTTTGAATCGTACAGGTGACGATGGCGAGCGTGAGGCTATGATAAACGTTGGCGGTAATTTGAAGTTACATTTGTTTGTTGATACTAGTTCCGTAGAAATCTTTGTTAATGATGGTGTTAGAACCTTTACTGAAAGATTCTATGCTGATGAAGCTCAGTTGAACGTAGTTACTGATAAGGATACTGACGTTTCAGCAGATGTTTATGAATTGGAAGGTAAAGCTGTTAAATTCTAAAAAAAGAAGCTTGGATTTTAAAATCCAAACTTCTTTTTTTAATAAATTGTATGTTCAGCGTCTTTTTCAAAACTGTTAAACGCTCTAATAGTAGTATCGCGGTCATGTTGTTCCAGATTAAGGACATCCTTATCTGAAAGGCCGCCTTCCATGAATTTATAAATGTCATCATCACGAAAACCGATGTTTTTAGCATCTTCCGCCGTATTACCGTAGTAACAAGTTTTGATATTGGACCAAATAATTGCACCGAGGCACATTGGACAAGGGTAAGCGTTCGTATACAGTTCACATCCAGATAGGTCATGTGTACCTAGTTTTTGACAGGCTTTCCGAATAGTGTAAATTTCACCATGGGCTGTGGGATCATCGCTCGATAAAACGTGGTTTCTGCCTTGAGCAATAACTATCCCGTCTTTAACAATTACAGTTCCAAATGGACCGCCAACATCAGTATCAACATTTTTTTGAGCCTCATTAGCAGCCAGTTCCATAAACTTCTTTTCATATGCCATTAAATAAACACCCCCTAATTTACGATTATTATAATTCAAAAATATATGTATTTTAAATATGTTGTATATAAAAAGACTGAAGAATTTTTATTCTCCAGTCTTTAATCATTAATAAATTTTAGTATCACGAATATCTTTCAAAATGTTCAACGAACCATCTTTATAACTGAGGAATCCGTAAACGGCAACTCCAATTAAACCACAGATGATAATAACGATTGTTGCGCCAATCTTAGTTGCATCAGAGATAACTTTGACCACTAAGAAGTCAGCTACAGCAACTACCGCCAACATGATTAAACCGTCGATTAGAATGCGGAGTAATTTCTTACCCAATTCCTTATCGACAACTTGGAACTGTTTGTTGATCAATCTAAATGCAAAATGTCCCATGACCATGAAGGCAATCGTTGAGGCTACCAGTGGCCCATAGACGCCCAGAGCCAACGTTAATGGCAATTGTAGGACAACTTTAAGTAGGTAGGCAATTGCTAGGTAGATGAGTGATTTTTTGACGTGATGTGAAACTTGCAAAATGTTTTCCAAAATCATAAAGACACAGTAGAAAAATGCTTCAAAACAAGATACTATCAGCACTTTTGAACCGAGGATACTTTGGTCGTAGAAAACGAAGACTGTCCATAATTGGCGACTGATGGCAATCATACCAAAAGTTGCTGGTAAAATAATGAACACTGTAAATTGAACGATGTTACGCATCAATTTTTGAATTTGTTCTGTACCAACCTTGCGGCTAATCATAGCTGAAAGTGCTGGGATAACTGAAGATGATACGGAAATTGCTAGAGAAACTAATACCATGATCAACTTGTTAGCTTGGAATCCAAACATAGCGTAAAGATCATCGATTGTACGTTGACTAGCATGCAAAATCAATTCATAGATCCAACTAAATGTTGTTTGATCGAATAATTGCAAAACGGTCATAATCGTATCAACTAATAGGAATGGAATAGCTGAACGAAGCATGGAATTGAAGTTGATATCAGGCGTGTTTTCATCTGTTGGAATATCTTTTGTCGTTTTGATATCTGTAACGGTAACAGAACGGCGAACTTTGATACGAATCCACAATAGGAATAGGTAAGCGAGCGTTGCACCAATGAATGAAGCTAAAGTTGATTGGTTAACAGCAGTCATGTAGTTACCTTTTTGAAGAACCATTATTGTGTATGTAGCGTAAAGCATGTAAGCAACACGGGCAATTTGTTCGATAACTTGAGAAAAGGCTGAGTAAGAAATAAACGCATAACCTTGGATGTAACCACGTAAAATACCGAGGGCAGGGATAATTAACATTGCCACACTCAAGTATTTAATCGGCGTTACAACACGCATATCGCCTGCAGCTAGAACGATAGCCACATATTTAGCTCCGAAGAACATGATAAAGGCTAAGACGACACCGACTAACGACATATAAATCGTATATTTTTTAAAGAGCTTTTCACTTTGATCAAAACGACCTAAAGCATTGTGAGCGGCAACTTCTTTGGAAATGGCCGAAGGAATACCAGCAGTCGCAATGATTAAGAAGAGGTTATAAATGTTATAGACTTTACCATACAGGGCATTCGCAGCCCCAACGGCAATGGGTCCAATCCAGATGTTCCATGGAATGATGTAGATAACGGACAGAATTCTAGAAAGAATTCCGCTTAGCGAAATCCAGAGGGAACTTTTTAATAATGAATCTTTTTTCATTTTGTTTTCCATTCTTTATAAAATTACTTATATTATAGAAGGTATTGAAAAATGCCGCCGGAACCTGACTGTAATATAGTCTGCTGTGCGACCGGTGCGAGCCAAGGTCTCGCGCCTTGATTTTGAGCTTTGCATGATTCGCAAATCTCAAAATACATCGGTGTTGTAATGGCTAAAGCCATAACAACACACGCACTGCTAACTATATTACAGTCAGCCTCCGACTCGTGTTTTCTATACTTCATAATATTTGAAATATTTAAATCATTCCTTTGGTGGACTGGTTTAGATATGTTTTAAATTACTTGTAGAAAATCACCACAAAAGCTAAAGCGATTAGTGCTGGTAAACCTTGCATATATAGGATTTTCTTGGTTGCTGTAACGGCGCCATAGACTGCCACCACAATAATATAAATCATCAACATAATTAAAATTGTTTTTAAGACTGAACCGGTGAAAAATAATATCATCATTAAAATTAAAACGCCGAGCATACCATTGTAAATCCCTTGGTTGGAAAGTGCAGTTTGCGCTTCCTTGGTTTTTACAAAGTTAACTGGCATATCGAAAGCATTAGCTTGAATATCTGGTTTGGCAAACATCTCTAAACCAGCAATTCCAATGTGTTCTAGGGCAACTAATGCCACTAAAAATAAAGTTAAGATTTGCATTGTAATCTTCTTTCTATTAAAAGTATAAGTACCATAATAAACTGTTTTGAATTGTTGTACAAATAAGCTTTGGTGTTGGGGTCTCCAGATATGAGAATATTTACCTGCTATGCGGACCGGTCCGAGCCGAAGGGCGGTCTCGAACCTCGATTTTGAGCTTCGCAAAGTACGCGAATCTCAAAACTCGCCCGGTGGTGTAAGAGCTAAAGATCTAACGCCACTACCACAGCTGGTAAATATTCTCATACCTTCCGACTGATTTGGTTTCTATATATTACGAATAATAAAGTATTAAATTGACTTGCTAAATAAACCATAATTTAGGCTGCTACGGCAACGATTATATTTAGTATTCATACACTCAATTTAATAACAGATAACTAGTCGGAAGAGCTGGGAAATATTTGTGTGCCGTGGTAGTGGTATAAGTACGGAAGGAATCTTCCGTACTTATACCACCGGACGTGTTTGGAGACTTGACGAACTGTGTCAAGGCTTCAAACCGAGGTTCGAGACCGCATTTTGGCTCGGACCGTTCCGCACAGCTTGAGAATATTTCCCAGCTCTGGAGACGGAACAAAAAAGAAGAACCATAACATTTTACGATTCTTCATCAGGCTTTATCATAACAAATTTTTGTGCAAATTTACCCTTTTGATTAATTTTTGCTTGGCGAAGGCTGTCCATTTCTTCATATGTAATTGAAGCGTCTTCTAAAATGGCACGGATGACTTCCTCTAGATCCCCTAATTCTTCAACTAGATTAGCCCGTGTTTCAGCTTGTTTGACTTCAATAGCTTCTTCTGTGACTTTGTCGCGGAGTGATGATCGATAGTCCTCATTGGAGAGAACTTCGAATTCGGCAACGTCGGAAAGAATATCGGGTATTTTGTCCCGAACTAACTTTTTCATATGTAGATTCCCCCTAAAACGTTTGTAGAGAAATCTTACCATGAAGGTAAGAAAGAACCAAATCAAAACGGATAGGCGTGCAATTTGATAACAATAATAGTAGCGTGATATGATTTATTTAAATAAACCTAATAAAAAGTGTTGATGCTTATGAATCTATCAAATTTGATTTTTACGGAAGTGTTTGGTGGACTCCTCTTACTGATTATAATAGGTATAATTATTACTTTATTCGTAAATGATTTTATTCGTAGGAGGATGATCCAGGCCTGTGAGGATGTTTTAGAAAATAAAGATATAATTGCCAAAATCTCAGTTGATAATGCGACTGCTGATTATTTGAAACGCAATCATAACGATGGTTTGTATCGGATCGATGAACTGATTTCCAAGAAAAATGATGTTATCAAATATAAGTTATGCTTGAAAAAACGCAGTTTTGACTTTTATTTGAAAAAACAAAAATTATTAAATTATAAAGTTATAGCGATAAAAATGTATTAGTGGGCTTGTCTTTCAGTAGGCAAGTCCTTTTTATTTCACAAACTTTAATTGACTAACGCCAAGAAATTAGATACCATGTTTATAAATTTTACCCACTAATAGGTAAAGATAAAATCTTAGGAGGAATATCATGTCGGCATGGGATACAAAATTTGATAAAAAGGGATTCACTTTTGATGATGTCTTATTAATACCAGCAGAGAGTCACGTTTTACCAAATGAAGTAGATTTATCAGTTCAATTAGCTAAGAATATTAAACTAAACACTCCAATTTTGAGTGCAAGTATGGATACAGTTACCGAAGCACCAATGGCCATTGCAATGGCTCGTCAAGGTGGATTAGGTGTTATTCACAAGAATATGAGTATTGAACAACAAGCTGACGAGGTTTCAAAAGTTAAGCGTTCTGAAAATGGGGTTATCATCGACCCAATTTACTTAACAGCTGACGATAAAGTTAGTGAAGCTGAAAAATTGATGAGTACATATCGTATCAGTGGTGTTCCCATCGTTACTAACACAACTGATTTGAAATTAGTTGGTATTATTACGAACCGTGATCTTCGTTTTATCACAGATTACTCAGTAAAAATTGGTACTGTAATGACTAGTGAAGACTTGATTACTGCACCAGTTGGTACATCAATTAAAGAAGCTGAACAAATTCTCCAAGAACACAAGATTGAAAAATTACCTTTGATTGACGAAAATGGTCGTCTCGGCGGACTAGTTACAATCAAGGATATTGAAAAAGTTAAAGAATTTCCCAATGCCGCTAAAGATCAATATGGCCGTCTATTGGTTGCTGCAGCCGTTGGTGTAACAAGCGATACTTTTGAACGTGCCGAAGCTTTGCTTAAAGCTGGTGCCGATGCAATTATCATTGATACTGCTCATGGCCACTCAGCTGGCGTCCTCAGAAAGATTTCACAAATCAGAGAGAAGTTCCCTGAAGCTACATTGATTGCTGGTAATGTAGCAACTGCTGAAGGAACTCGCGCACTTTACGATGCCGGAGTTGATGTTGTTAAAGTTGGTATCGGACCTGGTTCAATTTGTACAACAAGAATCGTTGCCGGTGTCGGTGTACCTCAACTAACAGCTGTCTATGATGCTGCGAGCGTTGCTCACGAGTATGGTAAGACAATTATTGCTGATGGTGGTATCAAGTATTCAGGTGACATTGTAAAAGCTCTAGCAGGTGGTGGTAACGCCGTTATGCTTGGCTCAATGTTGGCAGGTACTGACGAAGCACCTGGTGAATTCGAAATTTATCAAGGCCGTCGTTTCAAGACATATCGTGGTATGGGAAGCCTTGCCGCAATGTCACATGGCTCTTCAGATCGTTACTTCCAAAGTGGCGTTAATGAAGCTAATAAGTTAGTTCCTGAAGGTATCGAAGGTAGAGTTGCTGCTAAAGGTGCTGTCGGCGATGTAATTTATCAATTACTTGGCGGACTACGTTCAGGTATGGGTTACGTTGGTGCTCATAATTTAACAGAATTACAAGATGCCCAATTCGTTCAAATCTCAAACGCAGGTTTGAGAGAATCACATCCACATGATGTTACTATTACTAAGGAAGCTCCTAATTATTCAGTGAAATAATCAGAGAGTGGAGCAGGCCCGGGAATTTCCGAGCATTTGCATGACTTCACGAATTATCCGCGGTTTGTGCGGATAGTTTGGGAAGTTAGGCAAAGCGGAAGAAATTGGCCTGCGGAACTCGTTTTAAAAGTAGAGAGTGGAGACAGGGCGGTCAGCTCCCGAGCATTTTCGTATTTAAGTGAATTGCACGCTGATTTTGCGTGTGATTTGCTTAAATATGAAAAGCGGAAGGAGTTGCCCTGTCGGAACTCGTTTTAGAGCCACTGCATATATAAACAGAAAAAAGACCTACCTAAACTTCATATATAAGAAGTTCAGGTAGGTCTTTTTAGTATCTATTGTATTTTTTTGAATGCTGAAATTTTAAATCGTTTTTAACGAAGAGTATTAATGTCAACGTCACTAGCTTTAACAAATTCATTAGTAGCAACACGATAATATTTGTCACCGTTGATATATGTAATACTATCAACTTTCCAACTACTATCGCTATTTAATGATCTGTCAGTAACTGCAGCGCCTTTAGCATTGTAAACGGTCGTGTATTGGTTAGCGTGAGTTGTTACGACCATGCTTACTGGTGAGTAAACATAAACATCATCGGCGTTAACAAATTCGTTAGTAGCAACACGATAGTACTTAGTATTGTTGATAACGTAAGTTTCACGGTCTGTAATCCAACTGCTGCTTGGAGCTAGCGTTTCATTACTAATAACTACATCTTCAGCTTTGTACAAAGCCTTTTCAGAGTCGTTATAAGTTCTGATGTGTAAGTTGAGTGCTTGATATGGATAAGCTTGACTCATCTTAGCCCATTCGTTAGTAGCAACACGGTAGTAGCTAACACCATCGATTGTGACGGTAGCATCGCTGTACCAGTTTGAAGCAGTTGCAAGAGAACGATTTGTGATTTGTGACATCTTATTGTCAGAACCTAGTTGATAAAGTTCAACGTCTGGCTTGTCAGAATAAGTTGAGATTGTTTGAACTTTTTGTTCAATTACACCTTCAGTTGGATCCACAGGTTTGACGGTACTTGAACCGCTTGATGGTTTTCTTGTTAGTGCAAGAGGTGCATCGTTATCAATAGCTGTTTTATTACTGTCGCTAGTAGTATAGGTAACAGAATAAATACCGTTTGCATCTTTAGCAATAGTAGCCATTACTTTTTGGTCAACATAACCAGGAGCTGAAACAGTAACCTCTGTAGGAGTACCAATCACAGCACCGTCAGGGATGGTAACAGAAACAGGTGTTTTAACGCCGGCTTGTTCAGTCATGACACCATCGACTTTAGTACCAGAAGGAATCTTTTCGCCGTATAAAGCGATAGGAGCGACTAAGTCAATAGCCTTCGTACCATCAAGAGAAGTATAGGTAGCAGAATAGTTACCGTCTTTGTCTTCAGTAACAGTAGCTAAGACATCTTGAGGAACATAACCAGGAGCGGAAACGGTGACCTTAGTAGGAGTGCCGATCACTGCATCATCAGGGATAGTAACAGAAACGGTTTTATCAACACCTGATTGAGAAGTATGAACGTCATCGAATGTAGTACCAGAAGTAATATGTTTTCCACTTAAGGCAAGAGGGTTATTACTATCAACAACTATGTTTTTACCATCACTATTAGTAGTGGTATAAGTAACAACGTTCTTACCATCAACGACATTGGTAGTAGCGATAACATAAGCAGGTTCATAGCCAGGAATATTTATGGTTATTGGTTGGGAAGGAGTACCAATAGAACCGGCAGGAACAGTGACTGTAACTGGAGTGTTAGGAGCGTCTTTAGCAGTACTCTGTTTAGTAAGGACAGATCCATTAACATCTTCATCGGTATTATTACCAACCAATTGAAGTGGATGTTCACTGTCGATTACGGTTTTATTACCATCGTTAGTAGTATAAGTAACAACGTTCTTACCATCAACGACATTGGTAGTAGCGATAACAGAAGTAGGTTTATAACCAGGAACATTTATATCGATTGGTTGAGAAGGAGAACCAATAGAACCAGCAGGAACAGTAACTGTAACTGGAGTGTTAGGAGCGTCTTTAGCAGTACTCTGTTTAGTAAGGACAGATCCATTAACATCTTCATCGGTATTATTACCAACCAATTGAAGTGGATGTTCACTGTCGATTACGGTTTTATTACCATCGTTAGTAGTATAAGTAACAACGTTCTTACCATCAACGACATTGGTAGTAGCGATAACAGAAGTAGGTT
>NZ_BTTQ01000003.1:0-221183 GCF_036246245.1 Companilactobacillus muriivasis | reverse complement strand
CTTATAACCAGGAACATTTATATCGATTGGTTGAGAAGGAGAACCAATAGAACCTGCAGGGACAGTAACTGTAACTGGAGTGTTAGGAGCGTCTTTAGCAGTACTTTGTTTAGTAAGGACAGATCCATTAACATCTTCATCGGTATTATTACCAATCAATTGAAGTGGATGTTCACTGTCGATTACGGTTTTATTACCATCGTTAGTAGTATAAGTAACAACGTTCTTACCATCAACGACATTGGTAGTAGCGATAACAGAAGTAGGCTTATAACCAGGAACATTTATATCGATTGGTTGAGAAGGAGAACCAATAGAACCTGCAGGGACAGTAACTGTAACTGGAGTGTTAGGAGCGTCTTTAGCAGTACTCTGTTTAGTAGTAACTGATCCACTTGTATTTTCAGCAATATCGTCACCGACTAAATCAATAGAAGAAGTAGAAGTACCAACAATAGTAGGATCAGTTGTTGTTGGGCTAATGAATGTTACGTCAACAGATGTTGAATCCGCATCATTCGCTAAATGATAACCAGGAACTAATGTCTTAATTTGGTCATTAGTTATGGTTGTTGATGTAGTAGTTCCAACAGTATCTGTGTCAGTAGCAGTAACGGGGATATTAATTATAGATCCATTACTTGTACTAACTTTTACGCTACCACTTTGTGCAGCTTCTAGACTGTAAGGAACAATCTCTGTGGCTGCTGTCTGAGTAAATCCTAAAGTAGCATTAACCTTTTCAACTGTAGTTGTGTAATCAGGTTTGTTGGGATCAAATGGATATGATTCTGGAACATCAACTTTAACAGAACTGCCATAGGTACCAGTTGCTTTGGCTGTGATGTCTGAGGTAATACCATCGTGAGTTGTGTGTATTGTTACTAGGTTTGTCACAACAGTATTAGCATCTGGAACGCCATTGGCTATATATAATAGACTTATAGGAGTTGATCTGCCTTCATCATTCTGTGAACCCTTTATATGGAAATCGGCATTACCATTGTATAGAAATCCTAACCCATCAGTTAGATTATTATTATCATCATACTTTGGAATACCCGAGAAGTGTTGGTTGTAAGTTGATTCAGTCCAATTAATACCCTTATTAGATGTTAGGGCTGTGTTGGAATCAAATTTCAAGCTAGAGTTGATTTTAATGGATTGAAGATTGGTTCCATCGAACATACCTTCACCCTTAAAAGAGTCACCAGTTATAGTGCCAGCAGGCCAGGCCCAAGTCGTAATATATATGGTATTCAGAGAACTATCATTTTTAAACATACCTCTTAAATCTCTAGTGCCTGGATAAGTATAAAAATCACTACTTACAATCCATGCATTTGTACTAGAAATATTATCGCCTGTGGTTCTGTCATTATTTGGACTTAAAAGTTGGGTTAATGAAATACAATTTGCAAAAGCATAACTACCATTAACTAAACTTCTAAAGACGTCTCCGGTGCGTTCGCTAGTAGTATTGTTAAGACCACCAAATTTTATTGTTGCAAGTTTAGTATCATTCTCAAACATGTGGCTAATATTATTATCTAGGGTAAAGGATACCTTAGAAAAATCTAATGCTGTTAAATTTGAGTCATTTTTAAACATACCTTGTGTATTATGTACATCACTCATATTTAAGTTATCAATGTTGACACTATTTAAAGAAGGCATATTAGCAAACATATAAGATGAATCTGTAGGAGCCGTAACTGGTGCAGATACTGTAATATTGGTGATGGTGCTTGCGTGACCATTCCAATGATCTGTATCTCCGGCCTTGAAGTCTGTTAATGGACCATTAATATCTAGATTTTTACTAGCTGAAGTATAAGTCCAACCTGTACCTTTGTCATCAACATCTGGAACAGGTACAGTAGCTACTTCAGCAACTGGTGTTGCAAGAACGTTGGTATCAGCTGCCAAATCCGTTAAATTAGCATTAAGTACATTGGCATCTGCAGGTACCATCAAAGACATTAATTTAGAATCGGTAATTGTCGATACATCTAAAGGTGTTTTCACATCAGTAACGCTATCACCAGTAACTGGTGTTTCTGGGTCTGCAGGAGCTACAACCGTTTTTTCATCAGTAGAACCGTCAGGAACTGTAGTTTCTTGTTCTGTTCCAGCGGTTGGTGCAGCAGCAGAAAGAGCAGCAACTGCTGGAGTAGGAGTTACTGTTTCAGTACTAGGAGCTTCGACAGGAGCATCTTTTACAGTAGGATTTTCTACTATTGCTGGTGTAGTTTCTTTAGGTGTTGTTTCTGGGGCTGATTCTTTAGTTGAATCTGTAGTGACTTCTGTATCTTTAACTTCAGTATTGTTTTCTACTGGCACTTGTTTAGTAGCAGGTGTTTCAGCAGTTTTAGAACCAGGTGCTACAGGTTTAGTTGGGGCTGAGGTTGCTGGAGCAGTTTGTTTTGAACTGTTTTGCGAAGTAGTCCCCGTACTGGAAGGCGGTGTGGTGCTTGTTAGGACTGTTTTAACATCTGGAGTACCAGAAGTTACCTCGGCCTTAGCGACATAACTTGGTGCTGTCATCATTAACAATCCACCGGCAATTGAAAGGCTGCTTACCACAACCCATGCCTTTTTAGATTTAACTAATTTTTTTCTCATGACTGAATTAGGGTCACGTTTTAATTGTTGAAATCTCATAATTTACCCTCTATCCTCTTATTAAATAAGAAATTCCTATAATGATACTGATAAATTATAATATTTTAAGGAAATTAGATATTTCATATTTTGTAAGAATCTTTTACTAAAAAAGTAGTTTTTATTAATTAATCATTTTTCAGAAAATATATTATGAGATAAAGGGTATAGCTTTGCTAAATTATTTAATTAAAATCTAATGATAATTTAGGACACAAAAAAAAGAAGCCACATTTCTGTGACTTCTTTTTATAATCTACTAATTAGTCTTTAACGATATTAGCAGCTTGTGGTCCACGATCGCCGTCTTCTACGTCGAATGTTACGTGTTGACCTTCGTCTAAAGTCTTGAATCCGTCACCTTGGATAGCTGAGAAGTGAGCAAAAACGTCACTACCATCTTCGCGAGTAATAAAACCAAAACCTTTATCAGGGTTAAACCATTTAACTGTACCATGTTCCATGAATGAGAACCTCCAGCGCTATTTGCGCAAATTTTTTTGCATTTTTAAGCCAATATCAGAAAGTAACCATTCAATCGAAAAATTAAACTTCTAACCAACTATTTAACACAATAGTGGTATTATGCCCCTTTTTTTCCAAAAAAGAAACTGTTTTGTGTTAATTTGTACGATTTATTTTTTTATAGGGTGTAAACCGCATTAAAACCACCATGATATATTGTTATTTGACTTTTTTACAGGAATCTATTTTTCATTACTGTGTTTATAACCATAACTAAAGTAAATAATCAGTCCGATTGCAGTCCACCCGGCATACATTTTCCAAGTGAAGGGTTGTAATTGTGTCATCAAGTAAACACAAGCTATGAAGGAAACGATGGGGAAGACTGGATATAGCGGAACTCTAAAGGCTGGCTTCAAGTCACGAGTATTTTTACTGTGGCGTAGGGAGATAACTCCAATTGATGTTACAGCGAAAGCCAAAAGTGTTCCGATATTAACTAATTCAGTGATTTTTTCAATCGGCACCATGGCTGCGACTGTTGCGGCAACTAGACCGACTAAGAAAGTACTCCGAACGGGAACGCCTTGTTTACTAAGATTTTTGAATTGCTTAGGCAATAATCCGTCACGACTTAATGAGAAAATCAGACGTGTTCCACCATAGATAACGACTAGTAGAACGGTTGTCATTCCCATAATCGCACCTAATGAAACGATTCCTGAGACCCAATTGAGATTTAAAATGTTCAGCGCATGTGAAACTGGATCGGCAACGTTCAATTGTTTGTAATTTACGGCTCCGACTAAAACTAATGAGACCAAACTGTAAAGGATAGCAACTATTAGAAGTGAAGCGATGATTCCAATCGGCATATTACGTTTGGGATTTTTAACTTCCTCACTGGCTGAAGAAACGGTATCAAATCCGAGAAATGCATAGAAAGCGACCGCTGCACCACGACCGATGCCGCCTAAACCAAATGGTAAAAATGGATTGTAATTCTTAGGCTTAACGTAGAACACCGTTACGGCAACGAATAATAAAATAACAAATATTTTGATATAAACCATGATGGTATTAACTTTCATAGATTCAGTCATTCCTTGCAATAACAAAGTTGTCGCGATTAAAACAATCACGAATGCAACGATGTCAAAACGGCCTTCAGGATTACCAACAGTTCCAGCTGCCGATTGCAAAACTTTTGGTAAATGGATACCAAAGCCAGCTAATAGATTTCGAAAGTAAGCTGACCAACTAACCGCCGTTGATGACGCCGCAAAAAGGTATTCTGAAATCAGCGACCAACCAACGATCCAAGCAATAATTTCGCCATAAACTGAGTAAGAGTAGGTATAAGCGCTACCTGCTAAAGGAATTGTTGAGGAGAATTCAGAGTAACAAAACGCCGCTCCAATACAAACTAACGCTGCCAAAAGATACGTCAAAATGACACCCGGGCCAGCATAATTCGCGGCAATAATTCCTGGTTTGATAAAAATACCAGAGCCAACAATAACGCCGACACCCATAATAATGAGGTCTTTGGCGGTTAAAGTTCGAGCTAAACTGGTTTGTTCATGTAGTAAATCATTAACAATATCTTTTTTACGAAACAGCGATGGCATATATAAGCGCTCCCTAATTTAATGTACATTTATTATGACATGTAAGGTATTAAATTTACAGTTTTATCTAATGTAATTAGGTTAAATTTAATGTAAATAAGTATACCGCATTCGGTTTCGAGATAGGGAGCCTGCGCTGGACCAGTTCGAGCCGAAATACACGTCTCGAAACCGGATGCTAAAGTGTTTTTTATTTTCATGGATCGGCGAGAATATTGATGAATTAATACTATAAATACAATTATTTCATTAATATGAGATTCTTAATTTTAAGAATATCCTGATATTTTAATAATTGATGATTAAGATATTGCTTCTATAGATTAACTGATTATAACTAGTCGGAAGAGCTGAGAGTATTCACCAGCAGTGGAAGTGGCGTTATGGCTTTAGCCATTACGTCACCGGGCGTGTTTGGAGACTTGCTGAACTTGCAAGGCTTCAAACCGAGGTTCGAGACCGAACTTTGGCTCGGACCGTACCGCACAGCAGGCGAAATACTCTCAGCTCTGGAGACGGCAGACAGCTTTAGTGATATCCTTTAGGTAAATAAAGAAGGGGTGAGACCAATGCAATTTAATTTTGATAAAATTAATGATCGTCGTAACGCCAACTCTGTGAAATGGAACGTCAAGGAACATGAGCTACCAATGTGGGTCGCTGATATGGATATCCAAACGGCTCCAGCAATTGTAGAAGCCATGCACAAAGATGTTGACCGTGGTATTTTTGGTTATCAATATGTTCCAGAAGCCTATTACAAAGCAGTTGCTAGTTGGTACAAGATTGAACACAACTTTGAGCCAGAGACTGATTGGTTGGTTTTCAGCAACGGAATCATGCCAACGATTGGTTCGATTTTGCGCCACTTAACTGATGTTGGTGACAATATTTTGATTCAAGAACCCAACTACAATTCATTTTTCAATGCGATTGAAAGTAATGGACATCACATTTTGAATAGTGAACTGACTTACAAGAACGGTCAGTACAGTATTGATTGGAAAGATTTGGAAACGAAGATGCTTGATCCTCAAACTAGCGCCATGATCGTCTGCAATCCACACAATCCGAGTGGTCATATTTGGGATAAAGCAACGTTGACTAAAATTGGTCAGATGGCTAAGCAACATAATGTTTTAATTATTTCTGATGAAATTCATGGCGATTTAACTATGCCGGGTCACGATTATATTCCATTTGCTTCACTAGATTCTGATGTGACTGACAATAGTATTTCCCTAGTTTCACCAAGTAAAACGTTTAATGTGGCTATTCTGCACGCTTCAACAATGATTATTCCAAATGAACAATTACGTCAAAGAGCTGTTAGAGCGGTGTCCGTTGATGGTATAAATGAACCCGGAATTTTGGCAGTCGATGCATCAATTGCCGCCTATACTGAAGGTCACGAATGGCTTCACGAATTGCGTAAGTATATCCAAGGCAATCGTGAATATTTGGAAAAATTTGTTCAAGATAATATCCCCGAAATCAAAGTGATTCCGGCTGAGTCAACTTATCTAGCATGGATCGATTGTCGACAATTGACAGATAAGTCGGATGACTTTAACCAATTCTTGCGTGATGAAACTGGTCTGTATTTGGCTGAAGGTACTAAGTATCGTGGCAATGGGAACTGTTTCTTGAGAATGAATTTAGCTACGCCTAGATGTAATGTTGAAGATGGTGTGGAACGATTGAAAAAAGGCATTAATAAATTTGTTAATAGATAATAAAAAGGAGCTGAGGTTTTTACCTCAACTCCTTTTAACATTAATTTATTAGAGAAAAAATAGATTCTATTTAAGGTCTGCAGCGGCAACCCATTCGTTGGTAGCAACACGATACATTGTTTTACCATTGATTGTAGCTTTACGATCAGTTCTCCATGCTGTGTTAGGTGCTAAAGCACGGTCACTAACTAATTTACCATCAGCAGAGTAAAGACGTGCTTGATTCTTAGTTGTTACAGCTGAATTAAGACTTTCAATTTCAAGTCCATCGCTCAATTTAACCCATTCGTTAGTAGCAACACGTAAGTATTGAACACCATTAAGTGTCATTAACTTGTCGGCTTTCCAAGTAGAATTCTTACCTAGAGCACGATCTTTAACGACTGCACCATCTTCTGTATAAAGAACGACATTGTCAGTTGCTGAAGTCATGAAAACCGTTGAATGTGCAACAGTTGTTTTTTCATCAGCTGGTTTTGTTGTTGGTTTGTCTGTATCGGTATCAGCCGGTTTGTTGTTGTGATTACTTGAGTTATTGTGATGATTTGAGCTTGTATTACCAGTATTAGTTCCGGTTGTAGGTTTATCAGTGGTTTCTGAAGTATAAGTATATGTTGTTCCGTCAGGATTTGGGAAAATGTCAGAACCAGGAGTAAGGGCCTTTTCTATTGGAGTTATATATTTTGTATCATATTCGTTTGACTTGGCTTGTGCTTCCTTGGAAGTGGCTGTTTGTCCTTCATTACTTAACCATTCTATATATGTCGGAAGTGCCTCCTCAGCAGCTTTGACTAAGTCGTTTGATTGATCATAAAGCTTAAGATTATCTTGTGTACAGCTTGCCCAATATAGTAAGTCATCTACTGTAGATTTTGGAGTAACGCTTACAACTATACTTTTGCCGTCAAGAACCTTTTTATTGCCATCAACATCGGTTAAAGTAATACTTTTAATTCCACTTGTGTTCTCACTACTATTAGCACCATATTCAATACTCATCGTGCTGCCATCGTTCATCTTGATATTTTGAGAGCCAGATTTGAATATATGGTTTCCCATTGAACCAAAACCGTTAGTATCTCCACCTGTAGCAGAGATATTAGTGGCCGTTAATGTTTTATCACCATCTGTTACTGTTGCATTTAGTACGACATTTTGTTCTAGATCTCTTCCTAGAACTCTTAGCTCGAAAAACTTTGTAGCTAAATCCTTACCGTCTGTCGGAGCTGCCGCTTTTAATTCTGTAACTTGACCTTTTACATAGGTAAGCAGTTCATTTTCACCATTAAGACCATTAACGCGTGTTTCTAAGTTAGAAAGATCGGTATTATACTTAGCAATTGCCTCGTCCCAAGTACCATGCGTAGATTTTGCACCATCTTCTGTAGTTGTAGTATCCGGTGTTTTAGTTTCTGTAGTAGCAGGTTGTTCTTCTTGAACTTGTCCCCCGTCTGTTGCCAAAACGCTAGTGGCACTGGTTACTTGTGAACCAAGAGCTAATGCTGCAAGTCCAAGGACCATAGGTCCGTAGTATAATTTTTTCATAGTTCCCCCTATAAGGATATATTTCGTACAATAAAATATTACCATTAAAAAAATAATTATTATAGGGAATATGAATTTTTCCGCCGCTGTTACATTAAAAAAAACGACCTCTCAAGAGATCGCTTTTTTTAATTATTTAATTAAGACCATAATAATTGGCACAACGATCAAACTCAACAAAGTGGTTTCGGTAACCATGATTGCCGCGTAGTCTGAATCGGCGTGATAAAGTTTGGCAACAACGGGGGCGTTCGTCATAACGGGCATGGCGGCCTGAACGATGAAAACTTGTCTCATCAATGGAGTTGCCGGTATGAAGAGGAACAACGCTGCCATCAATAATGGAGCACAGATAAATCTTCCGAAGAGAATTGCCACGTTATCTTTATGGAAGGAAATGTTCTTGAGACCGGCGTTATAAATTGAAATACCGATGAATATCATTGATAACGGAATAGTTAGACCACCCAAGTATTCAAAGTCAGACATTAAGAAGTTTGGCAGATGAATATTGAACATTACTAAAATCAAACCAATGATAAATCCCAACAATGGTGGTGAGAAAACTTTTTTGAGGGTTGTCTTGAGCTTAAAGTGACCCTTAATTTCACCATCCATTTGGATTAAATATGTACCCAAAGTCCAGAAAAATGTCGTGTTAGCCATGTAATAAACAAGGACGTAAGGTAAACTTTTTTCTCCAAAGAGTGCCATGTTTACGGGCAGACCAACGAAGACGGTATTGGAGTTAAAGAACATGGAAGAGAAGAGTCCTTTATGTTTGGGGTCAATCTTGAGAATTTTAATCAGGAGAATTGAAACGAAGATCAAAATAGTCATTGAGATGACAGGAATTGCCAAGTCCGGCAACAATTTGATCAACTTTGCGGCCGTAAAATCTTTGGTAATGGTCGAAATCATGTATGTTGGCAAAGCCACTTGTGTGACTAACTTGGCGATTAATCTAGTCGAATTTTCAGAAAACCAACCAAGCGAACTGAGGCCATAGCCCACAGCGATTAGGCCAATGATTATTAGAATTCCTTGAATACTGGAAAAGAAAACACCCATATAAAGGACACCTTTCATATTATATATACGCCTTATGTTACACTTTTTTGAAAAATTTTGAAAAGAGAATATTGTAGCAAAAATAGGTGCGGTCCAATGTAAAAAGTGGACGAGTCTAAATTCTTGAAAAATGTAATCGCTGTCTTACAATAGAACCATAAGATAAGTACCTTTTAAATAGGAGGAATTGATTATGGCGTATAAAACAGTCAATCCGTATACAAATGAACTCGTAAAATCGTATCCTGATGCTACATCTGAAGAAATAGAAACAGCATTGAGCACTGGACATGCGCTATATAAACAATGGCGTGATGAACCTTTTGAAAGTCGAGCTGTTATTTTGCACGAAATTGCTGACCGCTTGCGTGAGAATGAAGACGAATTGGCAAAAATTGCGACAACTGACATGGGTAAGCTTTACGCCGAATCAAAGGGTGAAGTTGAGCTTTGTGCCATCATCGCTGACTATTATGCCGACAACGGTGCCGACATGTTGAAACCTACTCCATTAAGCAGTCGCAATACTGGTGATGCTGAAATTTTACATCAAGCAACTGGTGTTTTAATGATGGTTGAACCATGGAATTTCCCATATTATCAAATCATGCGTGTTTTTGCCCCTAATTTCATGGTCGGCAATCCGATGATTTTGAAACATGCTTCAAATACTCCTGGTTCAGCTGCCGCATTTGAAAAAATTTTTAAAGATGCCGGTGCTCCAGAAGGTAGTTTGACAAACTTATTTGCTAGTTACGACCAAGTAGCTGATATTATTGCTGATCCTCGTGTTCAAGGCGTTGCTTTGACAGGTTCTAAGCGTGGTGGTCAATCAGTTGCTGAAACTGCTGCTAAGAGTTTGAAAAAGAACTCAATGGAACTCGGTGGTTCCGATGCTTTCGTTGTTTTGTCAGACGCTGACGTTGATAAAGCAGTCGATTTGGCATGGCGTGTTCGGATTTATAACGCTGGTCAAGTATGTACTTCAGACAAAAGATTTATCGTTGCAGACAATTTGTATGATGAATTCTTGAAGAAACTCAAAGCTAATTTTGAAAAATTAGTTCCCGGCGATCCCATGGATCCAAAGACTACGATTGCCCCAATGAATTCCAAACGTGCTAAGGAAAAGTTGCAAGGCCAAATCGACAAGGCTGTTGCTGGTGGCGCTAAAGTTTACTATGGCAATCAACCAATCGACTTGCCTGGTCAATTTATCCAACCAACTATTTTGACTGACATTGCTCCGGATAATCCTGAATTTTATGATGAAATGTTTGGACCAGTTGCTCAAGTATTCAAGGTCAGTTCTGACCAAGAGGCAATTGATTTGGCTAATGATTCTGAATTAGGTTTAGGCGGAATCGTTGTTTCAGCTGATCCGCAACATGGTAAAGCTGTGGCAGAAAAGATTGAAACTGGGATGGTCTTTGTAAATTCGTTCCTAGTTTCATTGCCTGAATTGCCATTTGGTGGTGTTAAAGGTTCCGGTTATGGCCGTGAAATGAGTCAATTAGGTTTGACAGCATTTACTAATGAGAAGTTAGTGGTTACAGCTCAAGACCCAGATTGGAACAATCCAGCCGGTGGGTTGGCAGTTTTTAAATAATATTCCGCCTGCGGTTGTCAGTAATGTAGTCTGCTGTGCGACCGGCGCGAGCCAAGGTCTCGCGCCTCGTTTTTGAACATCGCAAAAACCGCGAATTTCAAAAGACGTCCTTGTTGTAAGGCCGGAAAACCGCCGGTCTAACAACAACTTCATAGCGGTCTCCATACCTCGGCACCAGAGGCTAATGTAAATTTAACAACTTTGGTTTTAATAAGAATAAATTCAAAAAAGCGGACTACCAAATATGGTAATTCGCTTTTTTACTGTGCTGATAATTTATTGTATACATCGTTGGACATATCTTTTTCGAATACTTCTCTATAAGTGTAGACGTAAGCCCCTTTAGCCGTGACTTCTAGGAAATGACCTTGTTTCAATTTTCCCATACCAGTGAATTTGATGGGATGTTCGTTACCATTTTTGTCATAACTTGTCAGTGTGTAGTCATAGTTGCCATAGCCATCTTCGTCTCGTCCTTTAGCATTGTCGATCTTGACGTAGTAAGGCTGTTTCTTGACCAAAAAATTGTATTGGCCGAGTGCTGAAGCAAAATCATCGGTCTTATCTTTTGTATAGAAACAAGCTCCAACGTAGACTACTCCGACAATTGATATTGTTAGCAAGATTGAATGTAATAATTTTCTCATAGTTAACCACCTCTTGATAATAGTTTAAGATGGCGAGAAATTTTTTCACATTTGATTTCCTAACATTTCACTTACAAATACGTAAGGAATTTTGTCTGAAAACGATTGCGCGGTATAATTAAGATATTAATAATTGTGATGGGAGAAACATTTATGGACGAAACAAAAAAGTTAGTAAACAATGATTTTGAAGATATTATGTTAAACCGGCACTCATATCGTAAGTTCCAAAGTGATGTAGTCATTCCACGTGAAGAGATCACTGAGATGCTCAAGGAGACAATTTCAGCCCCTTCAGCATGTAACTTACAATCATGGCACTTCGTTGTCTGTGACGATGCTAAGGGTAAGGAAAAGGCACACTCAGTTATGATGCCATTCAACTACCCACAAATCGACAGTGCTTCCGCAGTTATATTCGTTTTAGGTGATACACAATCACACTACAAGTACCGTGATGTTTGGAATAAAGCTTGTGAGAATGGTCAAATTTCTCCAGAAGAACGTGACAAAGTCTTCAAGACATTCTTGCCATTGTACGAAAGCGCTGACAGAAGCTTCTTGGAAAAGGATGCTACGATTGACGGCAGTATGGCCGCAATGCAATTGCTATTGATTGCTAGAGCTCACGGATATGAAGCAAATCCTATGTCTGGCTACTTCTTTGATAAAGTTGCCTCAACGTTTGACTTGGATAGCAAGCGTTATATCCCCGTTACAGCCGTTGCTATTGGTAAACCAGAAGGTACATATACAAAGTCAGTTCGTTATGATATTAAAGACGTTAGTGAATTCATCTAGTTATCTCCAGAACTGAGAATATTTACCTGCTATGCGGACCGGCCCGAGCCAAAGAGTGGTCTCGAACCTCGGTTTGAAGCCTAACCAAAAACCGGTAAGTCTTCAAACACGCCCGGTGGTGTAATGGCTAAAGCCATAACACCACACCCGCAGCGGGTAATATTCTCAGTTCTTCCGACTGGGTTACTGTTTTGTAAGTATTTTTTAAATAGGTACACAAAAAAGCTAGTAATCATATGATTACTAGCTTTTTTATATAGAATTAATCCAATTCTTCATCGTCTACTTCTTCTGGTTCTGCAGACTTTGTAACTGGAACTTTATTACGTTCTTTAAAGAAGTAAATGAGCGTCATAACGACTAGGAAGACGACACCAACCATTAGGGAAACAGTTGTTTCTGGATTTAAGAACATGAAAACTAATATAATTAAGAGAGAGATGATTGCTAGGTAATTACTGATTGGATAGAATGGCATTTTGAATGGATGAGTTTCCATCATCTTATGATTGATCTTTCTAAATCTCAATTCACTCAAGAGGATAACGAACCATGGCACCATACCCGGCAAGACACTGGAGCTGTACACGACAACGAAGATGTTGCTTGATGTGTGTAGGAATAGTGGCAATGTGTAGTTCAAAATCAATCCGATTAAGATACCTAAAGAAATAGCAATAACTGGAATATAAGGAACATTATGTCTTGAAAGTTTTACGAATGACTTAGGTAAGTGATTTTCCAATCCAAGTGTGTAAAGCATTCGACTGGAACTGAAGATACCGGAGTTACAACCTGACATAGCAGCTGTTAACATAACAAAGTTAATAATTTCAGCCGCAAATGTGATACCAACTTTGGCAAAAGTTTCGACGAAAGGTGATCCAATTGTACCTAATTTATTCCAAGGATAGATTGAAACGATAACGAAAATGGCACCAATATAGAAAATCAAAATTCTACCAACGATTGAACGGATGGCTCTAACAATATTTTCTTGAGGATTTTCAGCTTCACCAGCTGTAACACCGATAACTTCGATACCTTGATATGAGGCGACAACGATGGAAAGCGCGAAGACAAAGCCTTTCAGACCACCAGTGAAGAATCCACCGTTTGTCCAAAGATTGCTGATACCAACGGGATGACCGCCGTTACCAACACCGAAGACGATAACGAAGAATCCTAAGATAATCATCATAATAATTGTGAAAACTTTGATCAACGCAAACCAGAATTCCAATTCACCGTAAGCTTTAACAGAAGTTAAATTGGCCAAGCATAACGTTACTACAACGATGACACCGGCAATCCATTTGGGCATCGTTGGGAACCAAAACTCAAGATAAGTTCCGACAGCGATAACTTCACTGATACCGACAACTAGATATTGGAAAACATTGCTCCAGGCTGTTAAATAACCAACCACGGGATGCAGATATTCGGTCGCATATTTGGCAAATGACCCAGTAGCAGGGTCAACGTAAAGCATTTCACCCAAAGCACGCATAACCATGTATAAAATCAATCCAGCTAAAGCGTATGCCAACAAGACTGACGGACCAGTCCATTTAATAGTAGAAGCTGATCCCATGAACAGACCAACCCCAATGGTTCCGCCCAAAGCAATCATTTGCATTTGTCTTGAAGATAAACTGCGACTCAGTTTTTCCTTTGCCATATATATACCTCATCCTCTTTTGTTCACGATTTATGAACACTTGTATTAACAATATGGATTATATAATAACGCAGTCTTGTGAAAATGTCATATGTTTTTTCATACTATAATGAAAAAGTTAATTGCTAACTCAAATGCTTAATATTTTTGATAAATATTTTTGTTTTATGATTCAATATAAATTTGTTTATATATATTTACAAATCGACCTATAAATTAGATAATATAAGGTAATAGTAAAGAGACTTTTCGAATCTATATACAATTATGCGGGATATAAGGCAAAACTTTACCTTTTATTCCGCATAATTTATCTAAGGGATTTGAAGATGTAGCGAGGACGAAACTATGGATATTAATATTTTTATTGAACGGAGAAAGTCATTAAAAATGTCGCAGGTAAAGCTGTGCGAGGGTATTTGTACGCAATCGACCTTGAGCAAATTTGAGAATAACGGCCGTGTACCTTCCTTGAATATCTTGAATAAACTTTGTGAGCGCTTAGGATTATCAGTAGATGATCTCTATAAAAATTCAACCGATTCCACAACTCATATGCGTCGGGTGCTAGAACAAATTGAAAAGAAATTTATGATGGAAAGTTACCCTGAAGTAGCTCAAGGTTTGAGTGAAATTGACGTTAATACGATCAATAATCCGACCTTGAAACTCCAGTATTACTACCAAAAAGGCTTATTTACGGCGCTAACTAATGGCAAGTCGGAAGAGATGTTTTTCTACTTCTCACAGATTTTGGACGATTTGGACGAAAAACATCAGACAATTTATTCGTATATCGCTTATATTGGCTTGGGAACCTTCTATTCTCGAATCAATCAAATCAAAGAAGCCAATTTTTATTTTGAAAAAGCTTGGAACTTTATCAAGTTACATGAAAACGAAACTTACCCTAAGAATACAGTGAACGATTATCTGCGTTTATTGACAGTTATCTTTTTCACGGCTTCCTTCTATATTAAGGTGGAAGATTACGATAAGGGGACTGACTTAGTTAACCGTGGAATCAAGTTGTGTGCTGAGGAACATATGACGTACTACTTGCCACGTTTGAAGTTGCTGGCAGCCAAGATTGCTATTGGTCAAAGTAAGCCTGCGGAAGAGGTTAAAGGCTTGTTGACGGAAGCTGCGGCATTTGCCAAAATCAATCGTAATGAAGTGGTTGAGTTGAGAATTAATGCATTGCGTAAACAATATGAAGAAAATAATTAAGGATTTTCTTTTTATATTTGATAGACAATTTTAATAGAGTTTCCACATATTGAAGCGAAACAAACCAGTAATCCTAAGTAGGGTTACTGGTTTGTTTTTGTCGTATTATTTTGATGAGTTTTATAAATTTCAACGTCCTTAGCAAGTTTAGAACTCTCAACGCTATATCCTTTTTTAAATTCTGGATTCTTTAATTCTTTTTTCAATATTTCATTAATACTAATGGTTTTGTTCATATTTGATTTTCCTCATCACTAGGGCAATGCAGTTTTATTCTGGTGATTTTTTATGACCCTATTCTACAATATTTGTTGTAAGAATAGTTTTCTTGAGCTTAAAAGAAACATTGAAAAATGAACACTTAAAATTGTAAAAAAATAGTAGAAAATCTTCCGAATGATTGAAGGTTTTCTACTATTCTTTATGCTCTTTTACGTTTTAGTTCAAAGATTGAAATGAATCCTAAGATCAATACTCCCAAAATTGAATAGAGAATATTGGCATCTTTGGAACCAGTCTGAGGCAAAAGACCATTTGAAGTATTAGTCTTTTGATAAGGAACAGATGGAACCATTGGATTTCCAGGTGTGAAGTCGGTAGTTGTGTTAGAATTACCGCCACCACCGTTATCTGTATTTATTTGGTCGCCAGTACTGCCATTGCCACCGTTGTTTCCATTATTACCACCAGGATTGTCTGGAATAAATGGATTATCTGGGTTATCAGGGTTTCCTGGTGTCTTTGGTGTGTGGGTATTGGTAATCGTTATAACGTTGTTATTGGTTGATTGAGCAGCAGTGTAACCGGAAACAGCATCTTCTTGAACACTGTAGTTGCCATTCTTGTCCAAATTATTCCAAGTGTATGACCAAGCATTGAGTGAACTCAATTGAACCGCTTGACCAATTACTGAACCATTCTTCAATAGACGAACGGTTACTTGGCTAGGACGTAGATTGTCTTTGTTATTGCTGTCGTTCCAAAGTTTATTGACGGTTAGATTGGTTTTATCGTCTTTTGTAGTTGTTGTGCTTGGCGTGTGAGTGTTGGTGATTTTCACGTTGGTGGCGCTTGTCTTATCAATGTTAGATGTGTAACCAGAAACGGCATCTTCAGAAACTGTATAGGTCGAAGCCTTGTCGAGTCCGGTGAAATTATGAGCCCAGTTGTTGTCTGCGTTTAAAACAGTTGAGTCAACTTCTTTACCATCTTTTAAGAGGTGAATAGTAACTTGACTGGGGCGAAGGTTATCTTTGTTGTTACTATCGCTCCAGGTCTTAGTTACATTCAAGTTAGTTTTGCCATCAGTTGTGGTTGTTGAAGGTGTGTGCGTGTTGGTAATCTGAACGTCAGATGAATCAATTGGATCTATATGAGTTGTGTAATTATCAACTTTATCTTCAGTAACATGGTATTTCGTGGACTTATCAAGTCCAGTGAATTCGTGGGTCCAGTTTTTGTCTGAACTAAGTTCAGCTGAATCAACCTTGGTATCATCATCTTTTAATAAATTAACTGTTACTGATGAAGGCCGAAGCTTATCTTGATTATTATTATCACTCCAAATTTTAGTAACCTTTAAGTTAGTTGTTGTGTCACCAGTGTTGCCACCAGGTGTTTTGTCTAACGTATTGGTGATTGTTGTGACAGTATGATCTGTATTATCGACAATTTTTTTGTCATAATCATTAACATTATCTTCATCAGCTGAGTATTGAATAGCTTTGCCATCAGCGTCATTCTTAGCTAAACCAGACCATGTATAAGACCATTTACCATTAGTATCAGGTTTGATAGTTACAGGGTCGCCGGTTTTTGTACCATTGGCTGTTAAGTACACCGTGATAGAACTAGGACGTGTGGGACTATCATTATCGGACCAAACTTTGTTTACGGTGAAGTCACGTGTATCGTCGGTTGGCGTGGTAGGTGATTTATATTTATTGGTGATGGTTTCTTTTGTTTTATCGTTTGAATCAAAATCAGATGACATTGTATATCCATCAGGTACAGTTACTTCTTCGGCTGAGTAAGTTATTTCATTACCATCCGCATCATATTTTGGCAACTGATTAGTTTTACTTGCAGTATTATTTGGATCATTAGCACCAAATTTATAAGTCCATTTATTACCAGAATTCAAGGTAACGGGATCACCGAGTGGCTGGTCACCTTGGTTATTGTCATTTTGATATAGTTGAATTTGAACAGAAGTAGGGTTGGTAACATTTTGATTATCGCCGTCGTCCCAAACCTTGTTTACTGTTAATGTTGTTGCAAGTGTATTTGTAATTGTTTTATCGTAGTCGTTACCATTGTTAGTTGTTTGAGTAGAAATATAACCCTTTGGAGCTGTATTGGTGGTCTCTCCATTGTAACCAACTTCTGAAACGTACCAATAAGTGTCTGCTGGCAAATTCTCAAAAGTATGGGTCCAACCATTTTCACCACTCAAATCGAAGGTATCTGTTCCGGGAGCCATTTTTCCAGATCCGTCATAAACGCCAACTCTAACAGAACTAGGTCGGTCCTTATCCTTATTTTCACCATCGTTCCAAACCTTAGTAACCTTCATATTGGACAAAACGTTAGTAATATTATAATTGGTTAAATCAGGAATAGATGTGAAACCTGTAACGGGAGTTTCTTGAACGGTATATTTATAAGCATTACCTTCAGTATCATATTTAGGTAAGTTATTGAAAACATATGACCAGTTGGTATCAGCTGTAACCGCTTTTGAAGCATAAGGTGCTGCTGAATTACCATTTTGAATCAAATTGATTGTGACAGAATCAGGTAACTTGGTACCGGCAGGAACACTCCAAATCTTGTGACCCATAATTGAAGTTACTTGGTCCCCATCGTGTGCATCACTACCAAGTGTTGTATTCGGTTGGTTGATTGTAATATTTTGTAGTTCATCTTTATTGGAAAGCAAATCACCAGTATTTGAATAGGATGTTGACTTTTCAGCTAAATTATCGATTTTAGTGTAGTAAGTGATGATAGCAGTTTGATCAATAGTGCCTAAATTAACATCAAAACCGTCATCGGTATGTGTTGCTTTGATATTGGCAAATTTATTATCGGTATCATTAGTGATTTTACCGGTCGCATGATCAGCGGTGGCAGAATTGACCGTGATTGGGTGATCAGCATCATTTAATAGAGTTTGATTTTTCCCTAATGTATCTCGATAAACGGCATCATTAATTGTTTCGCCCTTATAGTTAACTCGGACAGTCCATTGAATAATGTCACCATTTTCTATGTAGCTCCCGTACTTGTAAAGAATTTCATTAGGATCAGTTACAGAGGCTTGTCCGACTGAGGCACTTCCGGTTGAATCGGTATTGCTTGTAGCCGTACCATTAACGCCCCAACTAATTGGAACATTTTGGTTTTCTTGAACTTGGGTCAAATTCCAACTAGTGCTGACGAAAAATGAACCTGTCACAGTATCAGTCTTTGATTTATTGGCTGCGTAACTATTGAATGTAATAGTTACAGTCCGATTTGCTTTATTTAAAGTAGCTTTACCAATTTCATTACCACCAGGTATTTCAGTTACCGGTTCTCCTTTAGTAACATCACCAGTGATAACTAATTCTTTGGGTACAGTGACGGTAATTGTGTCGCCATCATTCACGCCACCTTTTGGAGTGGCAAATTCCCAGTAAGCTCGGATAGTGTCGTATGGATCAAATTTATTTTGAGGATTACCATTTTTATCCTGTAATTGAACCTTAGTAATAAGCTGACTACCCCAATCTTTTGAAGTCGTTGGAGTAGAGTCAGTAGCTTGAGCACCATTCGTTGGAGTTATTACAGCTGGAGTCTCTGGAGTGGGACTATCAGCCGCATTAACGATATTTACTGAGCTGGTCATAAAAATAGATAGGATTATGATCAGTAGACTAAATATGTTATTTCCCTTTTTAAACATATTTATTTCTCCCCTCATTCGATAATTCATGATTCGTATATAAAATACTTACAATAATAATCTTACTACTCTTATATAAAATATAAATATATTGATAAAAAAGCTTTACAAAAATTTGCCGATTTATAAGCTATAATTACTTTATCTGCAACAATTTGGAGGAAAACATGGCCACACTTGAAGTTAAGAACTTGCACGTTGAAATTGAAGACGAAGAACGTAAAACCAAAAAAGAGATTCTCAAAGGTGTCAATCTTGAAATGAAGACCGGTGAGATTCATGCCATTATGGGACCCAACGGTACTGGTAAGTCTACTTTGTCGCAAACAATTATGGGGCAATCCAATTATCACGTCACTCAAGGAGATATTTTGTTGAATGGCGAAAGTATCTTGGAAATGCCTGTTGATGAAAGGGCTCGTAAGGGTTTGTTCTTGGCAATGCAGTATCCTGCTGAAATTCAAGGTGTTACTAACGCTGAGTTTTTGCGTGCTGCCATCAATGCTCGTCGACCCGAAGATGACAAAATTTCAGTGATGGATTTCCTCAAAGAATTGGATAAAAATTTGGAACTCTTAGATATGAGTCAAAAAATGACCGAAAGATATCTCAATGAAGGCTTTTCTGGTGGTGAAAAGAAACGTAATGAAATCCTTCAATTATTGATGATCAAACCTAATTTTGCCTTACTCGATGAAATCGATTCAGGCTTGGATATTGATGCGCTAAAAGTTGTTTCCAAAGGTGTTAATTCCATGCGTGGCGATAATTTTGGTGCATTGATTATTACTCACTATCAACGTCTCTTGAACTACATTCAACCTGATGTTGTCCATGTAATGATGGGTGGCCGAATTGTCAAAACTGGTCCAGCTGACCTAGCTTTGAAATTGGAAAAAGAGGGTTACGCCGGTTTGCGGGATGAACTAGGTCTTGATGTTAAATTGGTTGATGAAGATTAGGAGGTAGCGTTATGACGCCGGATAAATTAGTACAAATCGCTACTGAAAATAATGAACCAGATTGGTTTATTCAAAAAAGACGGATGGCTTTGGATGTTATGGATGAATTACCTTTGCCAGAAATCCAACGATTCGATTTTCATAATTGGCAGATGACACCGGATGTTTCTGAACAAATTAAGACATCATTGCCATCCAATCAAAATTACGTATTAACTGATATTTTTGACGCAATAAATGATTATCCAGAATTATTGCAAAAATATTATATGCAAAAAGTTATTAAACCAGATGAAAATAAATTTACTGCTTATCACACAGCCTTTATGAATCAAGGGGTATTTCTCTACGTGCCCAAGAATACAGTGATTGATAAGCCAATTGAAATTAATTTGGAACAGAATTCTCAAGCACCATTTATTTCACATATTTTGATTGTGGCAGAAGAGAATACCCAATTTTCATTTATTCAAAAAATGACTACAATTGGTGATCAAGCTGCTGTTGCCAACTGTATTGTGGAAATAGTTGCCGGAGCTAACAGCAATATTAAATATGCGGCAGTCGATGAATTGGGCGAGAATGTTACTTCCTATCTAAGTCGTCGTGCCTATGTGGGACAAAACGCCTACGTTGATTGGTCAATTGGGATGATGAACAGTGGCAATACTATCGCTGACTTTGACACTGATTTGTATGGTGAAGGTTCGCATTCTGAAATTAAAGTTGTCGATATTACGTCTGGTCGTCAACAACAAGGAATCAACACGCGTGTAACTAACTATGGCAAGCATTCGATTGGAAATATCAATCAGCGTGGTGTCATCATGGATCGGTCGCGACTGATTTTTAACGGTATCGGACACATCATTAATGGCGCTTCAGGTTCCAATGCTGAGCAACAAAATCGTGTCTTGATGATGTCTAGTAAAGCTCATGGGGATGCTAATCCAATTTTGTTAATTGATGAAAATGATGTTTTAGCAGGTCATGCGGCTAGTGTTGGTCAAGTTGATCAAAAGCAATTGTGTTATTTGATGAGTCGTGGAATTGATAAGAAAACCGCTCAACGATTGGTTATTCGTGGATTCTTGGGTGATGTACTTGTTTCAATTCCATCAAAACAGATTCGCGAACAATTAGTTCAGACAATCGAGAGGAAGCTGGAAAATGGACAGCAAGTTTCTGAAAATTCGTAATGATTTTCCAATTCTCAATCAAAAAGTTAATAATGAACCATTAGTATATTTGGATAACGCCGCTACGAGTCAAAAACCGCAAGCTGTGATTGATGAAATGGTTCGTTATTATCAAAATGACAATGCCAATACTCATCGGAGTGTTCATACATTGGGCGAGCGTGCTACTGAAGAATATGAGGCTGCGCGCGGTAAGGTACAAAAGTTTATCAATGCCAAAGAGAGTCGAGAAATCATCTTTACCAAAGGGACAACCGACGGTTTGAATTTAGTGGCGGCTACTTATGGTGAAGAAAATATTTCTGTTGGTGACGAGATTGTTGTCTCTTATATGGAGCACCACAGTAATTTGATTCCATGGCAACAGCTGGCATTGAGAAAACACGCTACTCTTAAATATATTGAATTAACGGCTGATGGTCAGTTGGATATGAAAGATGCCGAACTGAAGATTACTGATAAAGCCAAGATTGTTGCGATTACGCATGCTAGTAATGTGCTGGGAGTTACGAATGATATTCAAAAGCTATCACAAATAGCACACGGTCATAACGCCGTTATAGTAGCTGATGGTGCTCAAGCAGTTCCACATCAACCAGTCGATGTCCAAGCATTAGATGTCGATTTCTATGCTTTTTCAGGTCATAAAATGTTGGCACCAATGGGTATTGGCGTACTTTACGGCAAGAGTGATTTGTTAAAATCAATGTCACCATATCAATATGGCGGTGAGATGATCGATTTTGTCGAAAAATATCAAAGTACTTGGACTGACATTCCTTGGAAGTTTGAAGCTGGTACGCAAAATGTTGCTGGAGCAATCGGATTAGGCAAAGCCATCGATTATTTGACTGAGATTGGCATGCAAAATATTTCTGATTATGAAAAATACTTGGTTGAATATGCATTACCGAAATTATTAGAGATTCCTGGTATAACAGTCTATGGACCACACAATCCTGCCATTCATAACGCCGTTATATCATTTAACCTAAAAAATCTCCATCCACATGATTTGGCAACAGCTTTAGATATGGATGGAGTGGAGGTCAGAGCGGGACACCATTGTGCCCAGCCACTGATGAAATATTTGAATGTTGTAGCAACTGCTCGAGCTAGTTTTTATATTTATAATACCGTTGACGACATTGACCAATTGATTTATGCCATCAAAGATGCAAAGGAGTTCTTTAAAGTATGAGCTTGTCAGGGTTGAACAATTTATACCGTGAAGTGATATTGGACCATTCAGAACATCCACACCACAAGCAAAGTTTGGAACAGTCAACGAATAAAGTGACTTTGAAAAATCCTACTTGTGGCGATGTAATCAACTTGGAACTAAATTTAGTTGATGGAAAAATCGCTGACATCGGCTTTACTGGTGAAGGATGTACGATCAGCCAATCGTCAGCCAGCATGATGACTGATGTCGTGATTGGAAAAACTACTGCTGATAGTCTGGAAATGGCTCAGATATTTTCCGATATGGTTATGGGTAAAAAACGTTCCGACGCTGACTTAGAAAAACTCGGTGATGCAGCAATTTTGTCCAGTGTCATGCAATTTCCAGCACGAATAAAATGCTCCACACTTTGTTGGTGGGCTTTGAGAAAATCATTAGGAGAAGAAGTTGATGATTGATTTAAATGATTCAGATTATGAATATGGTTTTCACGATGACATTGAACCAAAGTATTCTACCGGTCGCGGTTTAACAGAGGAAACGATTCGTCAGATTTCAGCTGAAAAGCAAGAGCCTCAATGGATGTTGGATTATCGTTTGAAATCATATGCGTTATATAAAAAATTACCAATGCCCAATTTTGGACCAGATTTGTCCGATTTAGATTTGGAAAATATGTATTATTATCAAAAAATGACTGATAAAAAGTATCGAGACTGGAATGATGTTCCTGATAAAATGAAGCAGACCTTTGACCGTTTAGGTGTTCCTGAAGCTGAAAGAAAGTATTTGGCTGGTTCGTCAGCTCAATATGAATCAGAAGTGGTCTACCACAATATGCGTGATGAATTTGAGAAGATGGGCATACTGTTCACTGATACTGATACAGCTTTGAAGGAATATCCCGAATTATTCAAGAAGTGGTTTGGTAAATTGGTCAAGCCCAGTGATAATAAATTTGCGGCCTTAAATGGTGCAGTTTGGTCAGGTGGCTCGTTCATCTATGTACCAAAGGGCGTGCGTTCAGATATTCCAATTCAGTCATATTTCCGTTTGAATTCTGAGAACTCCGGGCAGTTTGAGCGAACTTTGATCATTGTGGATGAGGGTGCCAAAGTTGATTACGTTGAAGGCTGTACTGCCCCCAACTATTCATCCGACAGTTTGCATGCTGCCGTGGTTGAAGTGAACGTTCAAAAGGATGCGTATTGCCGTTATACAACGATACAAAACTGGTCCGACAATGTTTATAGTTTGGAAACCAAACGGGCTGCGGCAGAAGAAAATGCCACGATGGAATGGGTTGACGGAAACCTGGGTTCCAAAGTTACGATGAAATATCCAAGTGTATATTTGAATGGCGAAAATGCCCGTGGAACAATGTTATCCATTGCGGTTGCCAGTAACGGGATTCATCAAGATTCAGGTGCCAGAATGATTCATAACGCCAAGAATACTTCGAGTTCAATCGTTTCTAAGTCCATTGCTAAAACTGGTGGATCCGTCGATTATCGTGGGACCGTTCGTTTTGGAAAGCATTCCGATGGCTCAAAAGCGCACGTTGAATGCGACACTATCATCATGGATAACGAATCATCCTCAGATACGATTCCATATAATGAAATTGATAATGCTAACGTTTCAATGGAACATGAGGCTAGAGTTTCCAAGATTTCGGAAGAGCAGTTGTATTACTTGATGAGTCGTGGAATTTCTGAGGCTAAAGCTACAGAAATGATTGTTATGGGATTTGTGGAACCATTTACGAAAAAATTACCGATGGAATATGCGGTGGAATTGAATCGCTTGATCAGTTATGAGATGGAAGGTTCGATTGGATAAAATGGAAAAAATACTTGTATTGGAGTAAATCCAAGCAAGTATTTTTTTTATTTTTGGGCGGAACACGTTTCGCTTTGTGGAATTAATACCTATCAGAGCCCGAAGTAATGCGCTTTCAAAAAAATCCCTGTATACTTTGCGTTGTTAAAAGAAACAAGTACGAAACTAAATGATAGCGAGGAAACCGACATGAAACATGATGTAGATGAAGTCCAGTTGGTAGCTCCTGTGACTGGAAATGTTGTATCAATCGAAAGTGTTAATGATGAAGTTTTTTCTAAGAAGATGATGGGTGATGGATTAGGAATTGAACCCACCGAGGGAAAACTAGTCAGTCCTATAAAGGGAAAAGTAGTATTGGTAGCGAGCACTAAACATGCAATTGGATTTAAAGATGATGCAGGCGTTGAATTATTAGTACATTTAGGAATCGACACTGTTGAGTTAAATGGCAAACCATTTAATTTGAACGTTAATGAAGGAGACACCGTAGAGGCAGGTCAATATATTGGTGATGTAGACCTTGCTCAAATAAAAGCTGCCGGTAAAGATACCACTGTAATTGTTGCAGTAACTAATTCAAAAGCAATTTTAAAGGATTTTAATTATAATGAAGGTCCAATAAAAATTAATGATGACTTAGCAACGATTCAGTTGCACGAAAAGAAAAAGACTGTTAAAAAAGGTAAAAATTTCAAAGAATTGGCCGAGCAAATTGTTGCTGGTGTTGGTGGAAAAGCCAATGTTAAAAATGTTATTCACTGTATTACAAGACTGAGATTTTATTTAAAAGATGAATCTAAAGCCAATGACACTAAAATTAGTAATCTCGATGGGGTAATAGATGTAGCTAAATCGGCTGGACAATATCAGGTAATCATTGGACCAGATGTAAATGATATATTTGATCAAGTTGTCAGAATCCTAGGATTAGATTCAGATGATTACGTTGAAGAAAAGGTTGATAATTCAAACCTTACTTTTGGTCAAAGGATAAAGAATAGTGTTAATACTTTTATCGGAATAATCACAGGATCCATGGCTCCTATTATTGGGATTCTGTCAGCATCAGGTATTATCAAAGGAATGATGTCTTTAATGGTAAGTTTCCATTGGATGTCACCCACAGGAAATGCTAATTTGATTCTTACTGCTATGTCAGATTCAGTATTTTACTTTCTGCCAGTTTTAATTGGATTCAATGCTGCTAAGAGAATGGGTGGAAATCCAACATTGTGTGCAGTTATTGGTGGCGTTATTGCCTATCCTACAATCATTGCTGCCGCTGGAAAGCATTTGAATATTTTGACTCTAGGCAGTTTGAACTTCCCATATGTGTCATATACATATTCTATTTTCCCAATGATTTTGGCAGCCTGGATTGCTACAAAGATGGAAAAATGGTTAAAGACATTTATACCTTCATTTTTACAAGCTCTAGTAAATCCAATGATTATTATTTTAGTAGTTTCTGCAATTACATTATTAGCTACAGGTCCTGTTATTACGTGGGCAGCCTTCGGATTAGCTGGAGGAATTCAGGCATTATTAAGTATCAATAGCGCTATTTTCGGAGCAATAATTGATGGATTCTATCAAGTATTAGTTATCTTCGGATTGCATTGGGGTATTGTTCCGTTATTTGTTAATGACTTTGCAACACTTGGACACAGTTACTTATTTGCAATCGTAAGTATTACTATGGTTGGTCAAGGTGGAGCAGCTTTAGCTGTGGCTATTAAGACTAAGGATGATAGTTTGAAATCGCTAGGGTTTGCGGCTGCAATTTCAGCCTTCTGTGGTGTTACAGAACCAGCTATTTATGGTATTAATCTACGTTACAAAAAGACTTTTATATGTGCCAATATTGGTAGTGCTGTTGGTGGATTTATTATTGGTTTACTTCACGTAAATATGTGGAGTATCGCAGGTTCAATCATCGGATTACCATCATTTATTAATCCTAAAGGGATTGACGGAAGTTTCTATGGAGCCGTTTTAGCAACTGTTGCTGCAATTGCAGTTTCATTCGTTCTAACGTATGTTTGGGGATTTAATGATCAAATGACAGCAAGTAATAAGAGAGAAAAACCAGTTAATCCTGGAAAAGTTACACATAGAGTCGCATAAACTTTATTAGAAAGAGGAGTATTATGTTATCTTTTGAAAAAGAAATTAGTTCTTCCCTACAAAATCATATGGATTACGTAAACAATCAACAATTAGTAGTAGAAATTCCGACAGAAACTTTGAAGCCAATAACTCGAGTTGTCGTTGAATTTAATACTACTAAAATAAAAAATATAAAGTCGTTTATTTTAAGACATGCTTTTAATCACGTAATGTCCGACCTTGTTTTGGATGTGGAAGTAAAAAATCTTAATTTAGAAGATGAATATATATATAAATTTGATACTCCAAAGAGTGCATCACACATACTAATCGACATAGATTCTGATGTTTCTATTAAATCAATAATAAAGAAATTACATGTTTTTGTAGAAGATCAAGAAATAGTTAATACTGTAGATGACAGTGAACATATTGATAGTGAAAGTGTCAGCTATCAGAAAAATGTTTTGACGGATTCCAATAAAGAATATAGTTACTTATTAACTGATGGTTCATTTAAAACAATTTGGCAGGGAGAAAATTATCCAGCTAATATTGATATTAATTTGGGAGCAGTTTATAGATTAAACAAAGTTGAACTATATTTTATTGAAAAACAAGATGTTATCTTTGATGTTTTTGGAAGTAATAACGGAATCGACTACTCATTAATTGAACAATATAACGGTGATGTTACGGATGAAAATGGATTTAAAGTAAGTCTAGAAATTTCGAAAGAGTTTTCTTTTGTAAGGGTAAATATTCTATATAACAGCAGTTCTGAAACCGTTAAGTTAAAGCAAATTCGTGTATTAGGTGAATACCTTCGTGCCCAAGACAAAATCAAACCGTTCCATTTTTTAGAAGATTATGATTTTGAAAAAAACAGTATCTCAACAAACCAGGCTTTGTCTGGAATCATTGAAAGAAGAATTGGATCAGAATATGTAAACTGGTTTGAATTCGAAATTGGTGATCAAAAGGATAATTACTTTAGACTAGAAAATTCAACTAATAAAATCAAAATTATTGGTAATTCAGGAGTCAATATTGCTGCGGGATTGAATTACTACTTAAAAAAATACTGTAACGTGAACATAACCCAAAAAGGCATGGGTGATAAAACAGTCATGCCTTCAAAGATAATTAAGTTAGGCAATATTGTCGAAAAACATTCAACAGCTAAGTATGTGTATAGCTATAATTACACAACATTTTCTTACACTATGCCATTTTGGGGTGAGGAAGATTGGCAGGCCGAATTGGATTGGCTTGCGTTAAACGGAGTAAATTTAGTTTTAGACCCGATAGGTCAAGAAGTTGTCTGGGGATTATTTTTAAGAAAGCTAGGATATTCTGATTCTGAAATTCAAAACCAAGTGTCCTTTTCAACTTATTCTGCTTGGCAGTGGATGGGAAATATATCTGGTGTTGGGGGACCAGTTTCATTAAGATGGATGAACAATCGCGTGAAGTTGGCCCATAAAAATCATGAGTTTATGTACGCTTTAGGAATGAAACCGATAGTAAGGGCCTATGGTGGATTATTACCAGATGATATTCTAGAAAAAAATATCAATTTAGATATTATCGTTCAAGGGCAATGGTGCAGTTTTCATAGACCAGATATGATAAGAACTGTTGGCAGTGACTATCAAAAACTAGCTAAATTATTCTATGAGACACAAGAAGAAGTGTTAGGAAAAATCACCCATTTCTACTCTGTTGATCCATTTCATGAGGGCGGAATAATGGGAAATATGAATCCAGAAGATGTGTCAAAAAACTTAATGGATAACTTATTGAGCTATGATTCAGAGGCTATTTGGATTATTCAATCGTGGCAAGAGAATCCAACCCCGGGATTACTAAAAGGAATTAATAACTATAGGAACCACGCACTAGTTTTAGATTTATATGCTGAAAAGTCACCACAGTGGATAAAGTCTGATGTTAAAGATCACGGTGGTAGAGAATTTTCGAATACTCCTTGGCTCTTCTGTATGCTTAATAATTTTGGTGGTCGTATGGGATTGAGTGGTCATTTAAGTGACTTACAAGATTCATACGATTATGCCTTAAATGATGCTAAATATATGCAAGGCATAGGTATTACTCCGGAAGCGTCTTTGAATAATCCAATTCTATATGATTTTTTCTTTGACCTGATTTGGAGAGATTCAGAAGAGAAGTTCCAAATAGATGAATGGTTAAAACATTATTCTATTAGAAGATACGGTGCTAGTTCATCAGCGTTAGATAGTTTGAGGGCACAACTGAATACTGTTTATAAATCTGAGTTTAATGATTTAGGACAAGGAGCCCCAGAATCGATAATAAATGCTCGTCCTCAAAAAAATATTACGACAGCATCTACTTGGGGTAATGCAGTTATCCAATACCCTAAAAAGGAATTGATAGAAGCATTACAGAAATTGCTAATAGATTATGACAAGCTACATAAAAGTGAAGGGTATAAATTTGATTTAGTAACTCTTGCTATGCAAGTACTTTCTAATTCTGCACAAGAAACGCTGGGTAAAATTAATGCCACAATTGATAATGAAGATTTATCTGGGTTCATGAAGTTGAAACTAGTTTTTATACAGACGATTGAACTTGTGGATAGTCTTGCCGATCAAGTTCCAATATATAGGCTGGAAACCTGGGAGAAACAGGCCCAGTGCATTGTCGAAAATTTAGATGATTTTACTAAAATAAAGGCAATTATAGATGCCAGAGCATTAGTTACTACTTGGGGTAGCTTGAAACAAGCAAATAGTGGTGGCTTGCATGATTATTCTAATCGTCAGTGGTCAGGATTGACTAGAACACTCTATTTAGATAGATGGAGTAAATGGCTATCAGAGCAAGAAAAGAAGCTTAGACACGAAGAATACAGTGCTATCAGTAGTTATGAATGGTTTGATTGCGAATGGCACTGGGTCATTGAAAAAAATAAAATTGAGGGAAATTCCAGAAATAATACTTCATTAGATGATCTTGTACGTAGAACTCTGGAAGTTATTGATTATGGATAATGAAAAAAGTTCAGTTAAACTAATTGCTACCGACATGGATGGTACGTTTTTAGACGACCATAAAAAATTTGATGCAGGCTTATTTCAAGATGTTATGAATAAATTGAATCAAAAAAATATAATGTTTGTTATTGCTAGTGGTAACCAATATCAACACTTGGTGGATATATTTGGTGATACGGATAATGAATTTTCGTACATTGCTGATAATGGTGCAGTAATTGTTGATAAAGGAAAGGTTATTTTCCAAAAGTTTATTAGTACAGAAGATGTTCATCAGTCTTTAAATCTTTTGAAACATAATAGTCAATTGAAGAACGGATTGATTGTTCTATCTGGTCAAAATAGTGCATATATTGAAAAAGGTGTTCCAGATGAATTTGTTGAGGAAGGTAATAAGTATTATCGAAAGATAACTGTTGTGGATTCCTTGTACGATGTTAAGGATAAAATTTATAAGATTGCTCTAGCTTGGCCTAATCAGAGCGTTAGGGTACAGGAGAATATCTTAAGGAATAATCTTCCCAACTCAAATGTGACTTCGAGTGGCTATGGTGGTGTAGACATAATTCCTAAGGGTGTTGATAAAGGAAAAGCTATTGCTGTGCTACAGAAATATATGAATTTAAATAGCTCGCAATTGATGGCCTTTGGTGATAGTGACAATGATTTAGAGTTACTCAAACACTGTGGTAACAGTTATGCTATGAAGAATGCCAACGATATTATAAAAAAGACCGCAAAATATCATACCAACTGGGATAATAATGAAAGTGGTGTTTTAAGAACGATTCAGTCAGTGGTCAAATAAAAAAGCATGATGAAATGAATTAAAATTCAATTTCGTCATGCTTTTTGCTATCTTCATTGACCCAAGATAATATTTTTTCAAAAGAGTTTATACAATCACCAAAGAATGTTGTATATAAAACATTTGCTCCGTCAGATTTTTGTGTATCGTGCAAATGGATAGGCAAGTCTGATTTCTGAGCTATTGTACTGTTTGGATCTGAGGTAAATGAAATTAATTTACCATTAACCTTATTTATTTGTTCAATTTTTTTAAGACATGAGAAGTTCTCACCAGATCTGGAAATTAAGAGAAGAACTGGACTTTGATTACTCTCATAGACTAAAGGTATTTCAATGCCACTTAATAAAAGCGTTTGAAAATGATTAACTAATAATTTTCTATAAATATACTCTGTTACAAATTCATTGAATCCTTCACCATATAAGTAAATATAATTATTTCGATTTAAAATGGTTTTTAGTTTTTCCCTAAATATATGGGGAGGAAGAATACTTAATTCATTTAATTCATTTGAATCAACATTTCTTCCGGATGTGGTAATGATTTTAGCATGGTAAACAAGTTCACTATAGCCAGCATAATCTAATTTCTTTGCCAATCGTTCTATAGAAGCAGGCGATGAAAAACTATCCTCGGCTAATTTTCTAATACCATTTTCTTGGATTTGCGAAGGATCAGCTAGGATGGCTCTTAGGATTCTTTTGTCACCATCAGTTAAGTTTTTGTTTTTGAAGATTCTTTCTAGATTGAAATTTTCTGCCATATCAATCTCCTCATATTTGATACAAATGGGATGTTACTGCTTTCATTATACTAAATACAGGGATGTATATCATGATGAAGCATCCTAAAATAGGGTGCTTTTTTGTTGAACCCTGTATAATACAGTTAAATTGACTGTTTTGAAGAAAGTGGTGAGGAACTTGTCAAAAACAACGTATTCGTTAGATAAAAATGATTATGAGCAGTACCGAGATTTGTTTTTCTACTCGTTTGATGAGCCTGAAAGTGATGCTGAGAAGGAATTTTTGAAACGTGAATTTGAGCATTCAAAAGTTTACGGAATTAAAGATGATGGTCAACTCCAAGTTTCAATTACTTGCGTGCCATTCAAAGTTAATTTCTTCGGCAAAGAGTTTGGCATGTCCGGTATTGCTAACGTCATGAGTGCTCCCGAATATCTACAGAGTAACGGCGTCGATACCTTGATGGATCAGGCATTCACTGATATGTATCAAAACGGCACAACACTGTCATATTTAGGACCATTTTCTTACGATTATTACCGTCGCTTCGGTTATGAGCAGGTCTTTGAAAACCTAAAGATAACTATGCCGTTCACTAAATTATCCCGTTACAGTAAGCCTTCAATGGGGTGTTTGAAACGCTATAAATACTCCCAAGCTCAAGATGTGATTGGTGATTTATTTGCGTCCGTTAATACCTCAGGGACAGTTGCTAGAAAAACTTGGTGGTGGAAAAATCTAGCACTTTGGTATCCTGATGATTTATTGGCGGTATACTATGATGCATCAGATGAAGTTCGTGGTTATATGCGTTATAAATTTCATAACGGTACATTTATCGTCCAGGATATGTATTATCAGACACCGGATGCCTTTTTAGGATTGATGCATTTCATTAATAAACATCGCTCGATTTATAAAGATATTGTTATTAATTCAACGGATACGAATTTACGTATTAATAATTTTTCGACGAATCCAACCGATGCTAAAGTAGAAATCCTACCTGCCAAAATGGCTCGAATCGTTGATATAAAGAAGTTTTTCACTGACTATCCGGTTCAAGTGGATAATATTGATCCAATCAGCTTAGAGGTTAATGATTCTTTGAGTTGGAATAATCATATCTGGGTGTTATCGGTAAAAGATGGTGTGGTCAATATCGAGAAGTCTGACAGTGAAATTCCCGAAGTAATCGTTGATATTCAGACATTGACTAAGGCAATGTTTGGCTATCAATCGTTAGCAGATTCCTTTAAAGTAGGAAACGTTCTAGGTAATACTGATGAAATTGAAACTTTGGATAAACTATTTGTCCACGAAAAGGCTCAACTAAAGGATTTCTTCTAGTTAAGTAATAAAGATTGAGGATACTGAATATGGTAGAAAAGAAAGATCAAGTTAAGGAAGCATTGGAAAAAGTAATTGATCCCGAGCTTGGTATCGATATTGTTAATTTGGGTTTGATTTATGATGTAGAAGTTGAAAACGACCAACGAGCCGTTATAACGATGACATTGACGACAATGGGCTGTCCTTTGAGCGATATGTTGCATGATTCAATTAAAAATGCGGCTGAATCGGTCGAAGGAATCAAGTCCTGTGAGATTCAATTAGTTTGGTATCCCGTTTGGAATATCGGCAAGATGAGTCGTTATGCCCGCGTGGCATTGGGGATTCCTGAGGGCTTTGGTGTTTAGGAAGCCAATGTGGTAACAAAAGACTTATAAATTGAATGTCGTACTGATAAATGATCCGTTTTGATTGTACTTTATTCTTATTATTGAAGTTGTCGCAATTGCCCCAGTTGTATTTAAATATTCAATTGATTAATTATCAAAAAAATAAGTTAGTTGGAAGAGCAGAGAGTATTCATCCGCAGCGAAAGTGGCGTTATGGCTTTAGCCATTACACCACCGGACGTGTTGGAGACTTTTCGGTCTTTGAAAAGGCTTCAACCGAGGCTCGAGGCCGTACTTTGGCTCGAACCGTGCCGCGCAGCAGATGAATACTCTCTGCTCTGGAAACGGCATACTCCACTAAACGGAAGCGGCTTAATAATATATTTAATATCACCTTGAAACATATGTTTGACTAAACTAATATTAGGAATGAGTATAAGAGAATACGGAGGGTTTATTTTGAAAAAGAGTACATCATTACTATTAAGCGGAGTTTTGGTTTCAGGTATGGTACTTGGAACAATTGTTACACCCGCAACAGTTCACGCATCAGACGATGCAGCTGCCGTTACACAAGCTGATAAAGATGTTACAAATTCAGTGACTTATTATGGTAGAGCAGGGGCTCAGTTGCCAATACTCCCAATTAAAGTAACTGGTACTGTAGGAGCTCCCATTACAACGGTTCCAGACGGCTATACTTTAATTGATGGTGAAAAGCCTGTCTTTACAGATAGTAGTACTGGTAGTGTAGGAGTTGAAATCACACCAATGATTTCTGTTAAAGTTAACTTTGTTGATCAAAACAATGGTCTAGTTAAGACAGAAACAATTAACGGCGGTGACGGTAATGCTTACACACTTTCAACATTGCCAGCTGGTTGTTCATGGCCAAAAGATGCCGACAAGACAATTACTTTGGCAGCAGGCAAGGAATATAACGTTCCCGTTGACAGACAAGTTTCAAATACAGTGATTTTCAAAACTTCTGACGCAACTGAAGCCGGAAGAACTCAAGTATTCGGTGATAAAGCTGGCGACAAAGTAACTTTGACCGCTGATCAAATTCCTGCAGGTTACACAGTTATTAGTAATGACCTAACACTTCAAAGCGATGGCAATACACAAATGATCGCCGTTACCAAGAACGTTGAAGGTATCACACCATTTACTGCCACAGTTAGAGTCGGTAGTAACCCTACAACTTTGTACACTGTTGACGGCAAGACTATTACAAACCGTCAATTAGCACCAAAGAGTGACTGGAAGACAGCCAACAAGCTAGTTCTTAATGGCAAAGCTTACTATCAAGTTGCTACAACAGAATGGGTTCCAGCTGATAAAGTAACTGTAGTTTCACAAACAAACGAAAATACTGATACAAATTCAACTGTTGAAAAGGCTGACAGAAAGACTGTTACAACTAAGAATGTTGACTACACACCACTTTATGATGGTAATGGTAAACAAGTAAGTAACCGTGGTTTGGGTAAGAGCTCAGCTTGGGCTACTGATCAAATGCAAACAATTAATAATGTTAAATATTATCGTGTCGCAACTAACGAATGGCTAAAAGCTTCAGATATTGCCTAAGTTAATTGACGAAATGACTGTGAATCGATTTATGATTCATGGTCTTTTTTTTATCCCAAAATCAACTTAGTAAAGAAAATTTACAATTTTCATAATGATTTGGCGAATGTTACTAAGACATTATTTTTAGATTAAAATAATCTGATAAATTGACGCTTACATAATTAAAATATTATGAATTTATAAAAATAAGCTAGTTAAATATAATTGCCTGATTTTAGCTAAATTAATAAAAAACTCAACTAAATTTAAATATGTGATTTATTTATTGCTAAAATATTTCGGATATAATATATTGTTCTTGCCTTATTGAATGTAAGGAATAATTTTTTTTCGGAGGAAAATGAGATGAAATTAGGGAAGAGCTTAATTATTACAGGTTTATTGTTTTCAAGTATTTTAGGTAGTGTGAATGTGGGTAGCATTACTGCTATGGCTGCTGATGGCGATATTCCACCTGTAGTAGCGTCAAATGAAAAAAATAGAACAATCAGTATTAAATATATTGATAAGAATGGGAAAGCCATTACTGACGATGAATTTCTATCAAGTGCTTTGAGTTCAGTAAAAGTTTTGTCTAAAAACGCAACAGTTTCCGCTAGTGATTTGAAATTGCCAGAAAACTATGCTTTAGATGAAGGTGAAGGTATAGACACTGTTTCTGTTTCAGATATTTCAACAGGTATAAATGTTAAGGTAAAAAATGAACCTAAAGATTCAGTGAAAGTTAAATATATTGATCAAGATAAAAAAGATGTGACAGATGCTACATTATCAGCAGTACTTACTTTGAAAGATACAACAAAGCAAGTGAAGTCTGTTAATTTGAATATTCCTGATGGATATGAATTTGTTAAATATGAAGATGGTCTCGTAACTCTTCAGAAAATTACAAGAGTTGATGTAAATATTATTTTTGTAGATGAAAATAATAATCCAATTGGTAAAACTTCAAAGATTACAAATAAGAATCGCAATGAGGCAGTATCCGAAACTGAAGTTACTGCTCCAAACGGATATACAGTATTAAGCGGTCAAAGTGTTACTGTTGGTAAAGCAACAGATAGTAATAAAGGTGATTTTTATTCCGCAAAGATTAAAGTTAGAAAGAATGTGCCAGCCACTTCACATGCGGTCAGCAGACCCGGAAAACATGGTGGTTATGTAACACAAAGATTACGTGTTTCATTTGTAGATCAAGATGGCAATGAAGTAGGTTTCCAACAACTAAATGGTAAAGCAAGCTTTGATACCAAAATCTCAGCACCAAATGGCTATTCACTTGTAAATGCTAACGAAGCAAACATCAAGTTTGATAAGAGTGGCAACAAGGACCTTAAACTTAAGGTTACAAAGAACAAGCCAGTTTCAACTATGGAAGAAGGAATTGTTACAACAAACAGTGGCGACTTCAAACACCTTTACACTATTGAAGGTAAAGATATTACAAACCGTGGTTTAAGTGGTGATTCAAAATGGTACACAGACCAATACGCAACAATCAACGGTGAAAAAATGTTCCGTGTAGCAACTAACGAATGGGTTAAAGCTACTGACGTTTATAAATAACATTTTCAAAAATTGAGTAAAGAAAAACGCAATCCAAAATCCGGATTGCGTTTTTTTATATCCTCTAGAAGTATTGCAACAAGTCAGCCTCAGTTAACTTATTCTTTTCTTCCTGATTCAAATCTAAAATAATTTCACCTTTCTTCAAAACAACCAAACGATTTCCATATTGCAATGCATCGGAAAGGTCATGTGTAATCATCATGCAAGTTAATTCTTTTTCCAAAATGATGCGGTTAGTTAATGCCATCAAGTCTTTGCTTGTTTGTGGATCCAGAGCCGCTGTATGTTCATCTAACAGTAGTAACTCAGGCTTCTGGATAATTGCCATTAGGAAACTCAACGTCTGTCTTTGACCACCTGAGAGCTTTTCAGTAAATGTATTCAAACGATTATCCAATGTTGGCAAGTTTGAAATTAATTTTTTGAATTCTTCCATATGGTCATTTAATTTACGTAATCTTAAACGTCTGGGTAAGCCACGTCTTTTGGCTAACAGTAGATTTTCAGCCACGGTCATTCTGGGAGCTGTACCAGATTTTGGATCCTGATAAACTCGGCTGATGTGACGGCTACGTTTGGCTAGGTTTTCGCCAGTAATGTCGTCGCCATTTAATAAAATTTTGCCAGATGTTAGTTGGTTAGTTCCGGTAATTGCGTCTAATAATGTTGATTTACCAGCACCATTTGTTCCGAGGACAACTAAGAAATCTTTGGGATTAATGGTTAAATTAATATTATTTAAAATGTTTAAATTGTCATCGTCATTGTAAATAGTTTTAACGGCGTCTTTAATTTCTAGTAATGGTTTCATTTCGTTTTAACCCCGTTTCTCAAAGTGTGTAGGAATTGTGCTCGAATTGTTGGTAATGCCAAGCAAAGAGCCAAAATGATTGCTGAAATAAGTTTCAAATCGTTGGTGTTGAACCCTAGTAGCAATACGATCATCAAAATCAAACGGTAGACGATACTACCAATGACAACGGTCATGAGACGTACGCTAAGTGGAACATCAGGGTAAATAACTTCACCGATAATGATGGCAGAAAGCCCGATAACGATGACACCGATACCCATGTTGACGTCGGCAAATCCATTTTGTTGGGCAATCAAGCCACCAGTTAAAGCAACGATTCCGTTAGAAACCATTAAACCGATAAATTTCATGACAGTTGTATTGATACCAAGGGATGCGGCCATTGTTTCGTTATCACCAGTTGCGATAACAGCCTGACCTTTTTCAGTATTTAAGAAGATAATTAATAGGAAAATTATTAAAGCAATAATAATGATGCCTAAGATGATGCCGTTAAAGTTGGTTGGTAATTTATCTAAACCGAATTGGTTAAAGATATTAGTTGATTTAGTTAGTGACATGTTGGCTTTACCCAAGATTCTCAAGTTGATTGAGTAAAGGGCAGTCATTGTTAGGATTCCGGCTAGCAGAATCGGAACGTTGAGTTTGGCGTAGAGAAATGCGGTCGCAAATCCAGCTAAACAGCCAAAGATAAAGGCAATCAATAGTGAATACAATGTTGAGTGACCACTTTGAATCAAGCTGATAGCAGTGACGGCACCCAATGGAAAACTTCCTTCAACGGTCATATCAGGAAAGTCCAAAATTCGGAAGGTAATGAATAACCCGATGGCCATGATGGACCAGATGAAACCTTGACTTATAGTAGATACGATTAAACTCATTTGATTATTTGTCCTTTCTTTTGAGCTTCCTTAACTAGTGAATCTGGGAATTGAATATTGAGTTTCTTGGCCATCTTTTCATTGAGCATTAAGTGACCTTTCTTCATAAATGTAACAGGTGTTGTTGCAGGATCTTCTTTGTGTTCCAAGATACGAACGACATGTTTACCAGTTTCTTCACCGAGTTCATATTGGCTGAGTCCGACTGTAGCGAGTCCGCCGTCTTTAACCATGGTAGTTGCAGCTGGGAAAACAGCGATGTTTTGTTTAGCAGCGATGGAAGAAAGTAATTTCATACCAGAGGCCACAGTGTTGTCAGTTGGAACGTAAATTGTTTGAACGCCTTGTGCTAGAGCTGTTCCGACTTGTTGAATATCGTTAACTGAGTTGATGCTGGAAACTTTAACTGTCAAACCTTGTTTCTTGGCGATTGCTTCCATTTTCTTCATTTGGCTAGTAGCGGAAGCATCGCTGGATGTATAAATAATACCGATAGATTTTAGATTAGGAATAACTTGTTTCATTAATTTCAATTGAGCTTCTAGTGGAGCTTGGTCAGAAACACCAGTGATATTGCCACCAGGTTTTTGGTTGTTACTGATGATACCAGCGCCTTCTGGGTCAGTGACAGCACCCATGACGATTGGAATTTTTGAAGTGGCGTTCTTCAATGATTGAACGGAAGGAGTGGCGATTCCGACTGCTACATCAACGTTATCTTGAACGAATTGTTTACTGATAGTTCTTAGATTACTTTGATCCCCTTGAGCATTTTGAAATTCAATTTTGACGTTCTTGCCATCAATGTAACCATTTTTCTTTAATGTGTCATCAATTCCCTTATTGATTTGGTCCAAAGCGGGATGTGACATCAGCTGGAGAACCCCAACTTTCGGAATCGCGTTTTGCTTTTGGTCATCGGCGCGTCCGGTATAAAAGTATGCAAAAATTAAGAACATTGCTAGTGCAATTAGTGTTACGTAAAGTCTTCTCGTATGTTTCATCGTATATATCCCCCAAATTAAAAAGGCAACCCCATACAGTGTGGGATTGCCTTAAATAAATAAAATACCCACATGGCTAAATTTGTAAAAAAATTTTTCCATGCGGGCTTTGAAATTATCATAGTTTAATAAGCCGACACGGATTCAATCCTATTCAGACTGAATCCATATCGGACCAATCTGAGTTATCGGCTTTGCCAACGATTATTTACGATGTTTAGAGAATTTAGATTTTTCATGATGTCTATCTCCTAACAAATTTGATGTTTCAAATATATTTCAACATGACCATCTTGTCAACCTCAAATTTATAATGAAAAAAATATTAAATATTTTCTGAAAAAACATATAATGTAGAAAGGGGAGAAATTCGAGGCAAGTTCATGAAAAAAAAATTACGAATACTGTTGCTGGTCGGAGTAATTGTGGCATTTGTCACTGGTTTAACATACTTTGACAGCTTCATGTATCACGATCCAATTATCAAGGTTACTCAAGTAAAGCAACTTGATAAGAGTACCTCAACTGACGAATATAAGAATACCGATACTCAGATTACGCAACGAGTAACGGGTCGTCTCCTGAATACGAATAACAAAGGAAAAACAATTTCCTTCAAGAATACTTACTACAATTCTCAGTTAACGGATATTAAATATACGGCCGGGCAGCAAGTTATTCTCACTAAGAGTGGACACACTTATATACCAAAAAATTTGAAGCGTGACACGGTACTAGTATTTACTGTTGGCTTAGTTGTTTTCTTAATGTACTGTATGAAATTTGATCGCCGAAAGTTATTTATCAGTATTCTAATTAATGTCATTATTTTTTATGGGTTTTTAAATATAATTATTAAAACACACAATAGTATTTTGTTACCGCTGACCGTTATAACGGCGTTATTAATATCGGCAGTGGCGTTATTAGTTATCTTGGGTCCTAGTTATCAGGCGTTAATGGCGTACTCAAGTACGGTCATTGCAACGACTGCCGCACTATCTTTGAGTATCTTTGTATTGAGTATGTCTGGGTATAGCGGTGTGCATGTGGAATTGAATGATTTCGAATTGCAACCGTACAAGGGCGTTTTCTTTGCCCAAGTTATCTTTAGTGTTTTAGGGGTTATTTTGGATGAGACGATGGATATTTCTTCATCATTGATTGAAATGAAAAAAGAATTAGCCGATGTTAAAGAGGCAACTTTGTTCAAGTCAGGTATCAATATTGGACGAGAATTGATTGGACCATTGATTAATATCCTCTTATTTATTGTGATTGCTGAGAACTTGAATGTGGTTTTATTGTACCTAAGAAATGGCAATTCAATCGGATATACAGTCGAAATGACTTTAGGCCTAGGGCTGACGCAACTTTTAATTAGTGCTATCGGAATTATTTTGACAGTTCCAGTGACGAGTTTTATTGCCAGTAAAGTAATTACAAAGAGGGTGAAATAATGCTGTATTTATTTTTGACCTTCGTTGTCTTACTACTGTTGGTCACAGGTACGCGTGGATTCACATTATTGTTTGGTTTAGGGATCAATGTTTTCTCAATCATTGCGCTATTGATATTGATTGCGGACGGCTTCAATGCTTTGATTACGACATGTATTATTTCAATAATTATTTTAGTAGTGGCAATTTATATGAACGTCGATAATCCAAATACCGCCAGCACGGCGTTTAAAACTTCCCTGATGATCATGGTCGTAATTTTGTTGATTACGATTCCTTTGGAATATTGGGCCAGTGCTCAAGGGATGGCAGCGGAAAATCAAGATGAACTCGAAGGGTTTTCTTTGGCAGCCGGAATATCATACCCGCAATTAGCAATCTCAATTATTGTCATCAATAGTTTGGGAGTAATTTCCGAAACAAGCGTGGCAATCACCAGTGGTTTGAATGAAATTGTTGAAAACAAACCAACACTGACACCATCTGAAATCTTTGACGACGGATTCTCAGTTGGTAATAAAATTCTAAATACACAAACGAATACGTTACTGTTTAATTTCTTTGCTTCAACATTCCCATTATTTTTCGTAATCCATTCATTAGGATATAAATTTACCGAAGTGTTGAATGATAAGTTAGTTGTTGCGGAAATATTAACAACTTTGATTTGTACGATAGGGGTTATTTTGACAGTGCCAATAACATCTTATCTGGTCTATCAAAAAGCTAATAAGAAAGTAAGCAAACAACCAAGCAAGTAGATGTGAACGATAACAGAATTCTTTGAAACCGTTGCCATAATTACGTAATCCTCCTAAGATAGATGTTATATGAATTGGGAATGTGTTCTTGTTAATTTCTAAAAGTTGAGAAAAGAAGATTTGATTTTTCATCTTATAGAAAATGGACTAGTTGGAAGAGTTGAGAGTATTTATCCGCAGCGAAAGTGGCGTTATGGCTTTAGCCATTACCCCACCGGACGTGTTGGAGACTTTCCGGTCTTTGGAAAGGCTTCAACCGAGGTTCGAGACCGCTCTTTGGCTCGAGCCGTTCCGCGCAGCAGATGAATACTCTCAGCTCTGGAGACGGCACACTTCAATTTCAATTAATTGAAAAAGGGGAGATTAAATAATGGCATACAGTGATTGGTGGAAGAAATCGGTCGTATATCAAGTTTATCCACGTAGTTATCAGGATAGTAATGGCGATGGAATTGGTGATTTACCAGGCTTAACAAGTCGGCTACCTTATATCAAAGATTTGGGCGCTGATGTAATTTGGTTAAATCCAATTTACAAGTCACCTGACAAAGATAATGGTTATGATATTAGCGATTATCGCAGTATCCAACCTGCTTATGGAACAATGGATGATTTTGACAAGATGTTACAAACAGCCCATGTTTTGGGACTCAAAATTATGATGGATTTAGTTGTCAATCACACGTCTGACCAGAATAAGTGGTTCCAAGAGAGCAAGAAATCTAAGGATAATCCATATCGTGATTATTATGTTTGGCGTGATCCGGTTGATGGACATGAGCCTAACAACTGGGGCTCTTACTTCAATGGCTCAACTTGGAAATTTGATGAGACGACTGGTCAATATTATTTACATCTCTTCGCTGACGGACAACCTGATTTGAATTGGGAAAATCCTAAGGTTCGTGATGAAGTTTGGAACGTTATGCGTTTCTGGCTTGATAAAGGTGTCGATGGTTTCCGTATGGATGTTATCAACTTGATTTCTAAGCCAGCAGGTTTGCCAGACGGTGAAAAAGCTCCAGATGAGAAATATGCCGATGTTGGCAAGGTAGTCGCTGACGGTCCACGTTTAAATGAATTTTTACAAGAAATGAATCAGAAGGTTCTTTCGAAATATGACGTTATGACGGTGGGTGAAATGCCTGATTCAACGCCTGAAGATGCGATTAAATATACTGGATTGGATTCACATGAATTGAACATGGTCTTCCAATTTGACCACGTTGGACTTTCAGGTAATCCCGATAAACGTTTAGGTAAATGGTATGACGAACCGGTCAAACTAGTTGAGTTGAAGCATTCTTTGAGCAAGTGGGAAACTGAACTCAATGGCAAAGGCTGGAACAGTTTGTACTGGAATAATCACGACCAACCTCGAGCAGTTTCTAGATTTGCGACTGATGACCCAGAGTATCGTGTTCGTGCAGCCAAGATGTTGGGGACGACGTTACACATGATGCAGGGAACTCCTTACGTTTATGAAGGAGAAGAGTTGGGCATGACGAATGTTCACTATACGAAGCTTTCGCAATATGAAGATTTGGAATCGTTGAATGCTTACCATGAATTTGTCGATGATGAAAAAATTGTCGATAAGGATTCAATGTTGAAGTATTTGTCAGTTCACTCACGTGATAATGCTAGAACACCAATGCAATGGGATAAGAACAAAAATGCTGGTTTCACTAGTGGCAAGCCATGGTTCGAGTTGAATCCTAACTTTGGAGAAATCAATGCTCGTAGTCAAATTGAGGATGAAAAGTTTGTCTTTAGTTACTATAAGAAGTTGATTGATTTACGTCATAACAGCGATTTAATTATTTATGGCGATTATGAATTGTTGGATCCAGAAGATGAGCAAGTATTTGCTTATAAACGCCGTTATAACGATGAAACTTTGCTAGTTATCAGTAACTTTACTAAAGAAACTGTCACAAGAGATTATGGTCAGTCGAAAGGTAAACTGTTGATTGGTAATTATGACGACGATTTGGATATGGAAATTCGTCCTTATGAAAGTAAAGTCTATCTATTTAAATAAATGATAATAAGGTCATGCCAATAAATGGTGTGGCTTTTTTTGTAACAAAAAAGGAAAACCGTAGGTTTTCCTAAAATTATAATTGACCATGTTTATTATTATTCTTTCTTATAAAGTGAAACACGATATCTGATATCAGAAGTATCGGGGTAAACAAAATCAGAAATTTACTATTTATCATAATAAAATAAAACTCTAACAGAGCCATCAATAATAAAATGAATTTTAAGGTAATAACTAAATCTTTATTCACTATAATCATCTTCTTAAATTGATAGTGAATGGGAAAGATGCTTTTGAGTACACTATTAATTTTCATTGAAATTATAGATTCATGCAATGTTGTAATCAATTATCAAATATATACATAATGTTAATCTAAAAAATCATCATCTGTATTGAAATGCAGAGGGTGATTTTAGGATTAACTATTTTTTTCGGCCAATTTTTCAGCCATTTCACCATCAGGATAAACTGTTAGGGTATCTGCTTTACCAGTGAATAAAACTAATCCTGGTTTAGCACCCTTTGGTTTATGTAACTGGCGAACTTTCAAAACATCAACTGGAACTTGTTTCAAACCGCGGCCCTTACTGTAATAGGCAGCCAAACTAGCAGCCTCAAGCAGTGTCTGTTCACTTGGATTAACACTGTGAATAACCACGTGTGATCCAGCCAATTCACTGACATGCATCCAGTAATAATCTTTTTTAGCTGTGAGTGTTAAATGGTCGTTTTGAACGCTGTTTTTACCAACTTCAACTAGAACATTGTCGGTCGTGTAGAAACGACGAGGATGAGCTGGTTCCGGAGCTTTTGATGAATGCAAAACTTTAGTCTTGATAGCATCTTCATCGATTAATTGTTGTTTAACTAATTTAGCTTGCGCCTCATCTTCAGCATCGAATGAGTGTTGACGTTGTAATTCTTTATGTAACGCCGTTTCAGCCTTTGATAAATTGCTTTTGATCGTCTCAAGTCCACGTTTATCACGGTGATATTGATGAAAATATTCTTCAGCGTTTTCCATGACTGATTTGTCGGTATCTAAGTAAATCGTGATGTCCTGATTAGGATGGCTGTAGTCTGGTAAAACCACGTAGCCTTTTTGTTCATCAATTTGATTGACGTAAGTTTTTAGTAGGGTACCTTTAACTTGTAAAATTTCGGCATCACCGACTTTTTTGATTGCTCTTTTCAGTGAAGTAATTTGTTTTTTCGTGTGGTCAATTTGCCAGGCCATAGCTTCGATAACTTCAGCAGCAGTAGATTCTTGTTCAGTAGACATTTTTGGACCTCAATTCTTAACGTTGTACTTTGAGTATAGCATTAAAAAAAGAGCTCTATTTTACTATAACTCTTTTCCGGCTAATTCTGCTTTGGCATAAGCATGATCTAAAATTTCGATAGCGTGCATCGGATCTTTATCCATACCTTCAGCGAAGACACCTGAATAATCATCGACGCCCATCACGTGCAACATAGTTTGTAAATATTGGTCACCTAAATCATAAATCATTGAATCGTTTTGAATTAGGTTGTTGTGATAGTTGCCACCACAAGATTGTAAGTGAATTGCTTTTTTACCATGTAAATTGCCAATCGATAAACCTTCAGAGTTGTAATGGAAAGTCTCTCCGGCCAGCATGACCATATCGATGTACCTCTTCATTTCAGCAGGAATAAAGAGATTGTACATCGGATTGACGAAAATATATTTGTCGGCGTTGACGAATTCATCGACCCATTTTTTACGGGAATAATTGAAACGCTCTTCATCGGAATCCAACTTACTTTTGGCGAGATTCTTGTTATAAATTGAAATCGCGATTTTGTCTAATTTGAAGGGCATATACTCCGAGATGTTATGGACAACAATTTCATCATCAGGATTTTTGGCAGTGTATGAATTGATAAAGTGTTTGTATAACTCATGTGTTGAAGAACCCTTGGCAGTTTCAGGGTGTGCATAAATTACTAGTACTTTTGGCATATTAAGGAAATCCCCTTTCTACAAATTTACTTATATTATATATCTGAATAAAAAAACAAACTCACTATTGTGTGAGTTTATTTAAAAATTCCACCTACAGGTGTGAGAAAAATGAAGTCTGCTGTGTGGACCGGTTCGAGCCAAAGAGCGGTCTCGAACCTCGCTTTTGAGCCGAAACCCATGTCTCAAAAGACGTCCTGTGCTGTAAGGGCGAAACGCCCTAACACCACTACCACTGCGGACTTCATTTTTCTCGCACCCTCCGGTTCGTGTGTCTGTTCGTTGTTTTTTATTAGCAATATTTGTATAGATTACGTTGAATTGTATATCGTGCATAAATAACTTGGATATTACTATTAACCAAAATAGTGCAAAAAGGAACGGAAGAGATCTATGGTAAGTCGTTGCCCGCTGCGAAGTATACGTCGTACCACTCTTGTTTAGTTAATTCGATGTCTCCACCTTTGGCACTGTCAGCGATGTGCTCTGGATTCATTGTTCCGATGATAACTTGGATGTTAGCAGGGTGTCTTAAAATCCAGGCTGCTGCGATGGCATTCTTACTTACGTTATATTTGTCAGCTAATTTTTGTAAAATTTCATTTAATTCTGGGAACTTGTCATTGTTGATAAATGTTCCGGCAAACATACCGTATTGGAATGGTGACCAAGCTTGAATTGTAACGCCCATGCGTCTTGAAAATTCAAGGATGCCGCCATCGTGGTTGATTGAACGTGTGTCAGTCATGTTTGTGTGCATACCGAAGTCAACCATACCTGTGTGCATGATGCTGAATTGAAGTTGGTTGAACATTAATCTTTGGTCAACAGCTTCTTGAACTAGTAAATATTGTTGAGGATTGAAATTTGAAACACCAAAGTGGCGAACTTTGCCAGATTTTTGAAGTTCATCGAAAGCTTCAGCGACTTCTTCTGGTTCCATCAATGGATCGGGACGGTGTAATAGGAATGAGTCCAGGTAGTCAACGCCTAATCGTTCCAAAGAGCCGTCAACGGCATCGAGGATATGTTGCTTAGAAAAGTCATATCTTTTGCCCGAAATAATGCCACCTTTTGATTGAATGTAAAGCTTGTCACGGCTAACACCACTCTTTTTTAATGCAGCACCAAAGACTTTCTCAGAATCTCCGCCACCGTAAATGTCAGCAGAATCAATAAAATTGATACCGCTGTCGTAGGCAACATCAATATCCTTGGCTGCTTGTTCTGGAGTCAGGCTGTTCATGCGCATGATACCAAGTGCTACCGCAGAAGCTTGCCAATTTGTGTCACCAATATAAAGTTGTTTCATATAAATGTTCCTCCAATTTTTATATATCAATTTAATTATTAGGTGTCATTCTATAGAAGTCAACCTAAAAGATTGCGCTTACAATATGTGTGCCTTCTGGAAAGATATAAAACAATGGTCTATATAGATGTAAGAACACGACCAATTTTATGTAAAAATCCCAAAATAATATTCCAAATATGAAATATTATTTTATAAATATTATTTTTTACCGTGTAATATTGAAATTTTGTTCAAAAGTTGTATCATCATAAATGTAAACGATTACAAGAAATTCGGGGGGTAAGAATTATGAAATCATATGTTAAAAGATTTTTAGTTATTTTATCCGGCATCGTAGGGATGTTGGGAATAGCTACGTTTACAGCTACAAATGTGCAAGCTGCTGCAGCTAAGGTTTCACCTATCAGTACAGTAACAACCACTACAATGTATTCTAAAAAAATGCATTTGGATTGGAATTACGATGTTTATTTACCTGCTGGATATAATCCTAGTGCCAATAAGAGATATCCAGTGCTTTACATGATGCATGGATTATACGGAAATCATAGAAATTTACTTGAGAGATTTAACTCTCAACAAATGCTTGATGGTGCGATGAAACGTAACAACACTAAAGCAATCGTTGTCTTTGTCGATGGTTTCAATAGTTTTTACGTTAACCAAAAGGGCGGACTTCAAGTTGAAAGTGCTTTGATGAAGGATTTGGTTCCAAAAATCAATTCAACATACAAAGTTTCTAAATCAAGAAGTGATCACGCCGTTGGTGGTGTCTCAATGGGTGGCTATGCAGCTGCTAGATTGTCATTGAAGTATTCAAACTACTTCTCAAAAGCCATCATGGTTTCACCTTCTGTTTGGTACAAGTTGCCTAAGGATAATTTGATCAGACAAAATATGCACGCCTTTACTAATGGCAAGACTCACTGGTCAGATCAAGTTTATAACAGTTTATTCCCTACAAAATATATCAACAACAAGACTAAACCGGTTAAGTTCTATATCGAAACAACTTCTGGAGATACAACTGTTCCTATCAAGGATGTCAATCATTTCGTGAAAGACGTTAAGAAGGATACTAATAAAGTTTCAATCAAATATGTCAAAGATACTGGCGACAACCATAACTGGACATACTGGACTAAGGCTACTCCAAAAGCATATAACTGGTTGATGAATGAATTTTAAATAGGGGGAGGAAACAAACATGAACAATAAAGATGTTGCTAACGAAATATTAAAAAATGTTGGTGGTAAAGAAAACGTTACTGCTAATGTTGCATGTATGACTAGATTAAGACTAGGCATTAAAGACAATGACAAAGTAAATGTTGATGCTCTAAAGAGAATTGACGGCGTGTTGGCTGTTGTTCAAGCTGATACATTACAAGTTGTCTTAGGTCCTGGTAAAGTTAACAAAATTGCAGAACCATTCGCTGATTTAACTGGAGTTCCTCTTGGCAGTGATTCTGATGATGGTGACGTAGCCGAAGATAGTAAACGTGGCGAAGACATCAAGGAAATCGCTAAAGAAAATAAAAAAGTTAATAAAGCTAAACACGATAAACCATTGCAACGTGGTCTACAACACATTGCTAATGTCTTTATCCCATTGCTTCCTGGTATTATTGCTGCTGGATTGATCAATGGTCTAGCTAACGTTATTGATTATCAAACTGGTCAAGCTTTTGTAACTGACTGGTGGTATATGACTATTAAGACTTTAGGCTGGGGCTTATTCACTTTCCTACCTATCTTTGTTGGTATGAATGCGGCTCGTGAGTTTAAAGGTAGTGCAATTCTTGGTGGTATTGGTGGAACGCTTTGCTTAGGTGTTACTGTTACAGGTTCACCATTGAGTTCACAAGCTATTTCAATGCCATTTACACACGCACCATTTACTGTTGGTGTTGGTGGTTTGATCACTGCTTTACTAATGGGTATCTTCTTTGCCTTCTTGGAAAGAAATTTCCGCAAGATTATGCCTAGTGTTCTAGATACATTCTTCACCCCATTATTGACTGTTATCGTTGGTTCATTGATTGCTGTTGTCTTCCTACAACCTGCTGGTGCTTGGTTAACAACTGCTATCTATGTTGTAATGGATTTCGTTTACACAAAGTTGAGCGTCTTTGGTGGATTTATTCTATCATCAACATTCTTGGCTTTAGTATCTGTTGGTTTGCACCAAGCTTTAACTCCTATTCACGTTTTGCTAAACGATCCTGCTGGTCCTACACATGGTATTAACTACTTGCTACCAATCTTAATGATGGCCGGTGGTGGTCAGGTTGGTGCTGGATTTGCACTTTACTTCAAATCAAAGAACAAACGTTTTAAGAAAATGGTTATGAGTTCAATTCCTGTTGCTATCTTGGGTGTTGGTGAACCATTGATGTATGCTGTTACCTTGCCACTTGGTAGAGCCTTTATTACTGCCAGTATCGGTGCTGGTTTCGGTGGTGTCGTTGCTTCACTATTCCACTTGGGTGCTGTTTCTCAAGGTGTTTCCGGATTGTTCGGACTCTTGATTATGCAACCAGGTCAACAATTTACATACTTATTGGCACTACTAGTTGCCTATGTGGGTGGCTTTATCGTTACATGGTTCTTCGGTGTCGATGAGAACAGAATTGACGAAATTTATCCAGAATAAAGGAGTTTAATTATGTTAGGATTTTCGGCTTACTTGCACAGTTCATTGAAAAAAGCTGATTTAGTAATGTTTGATAAGTTTGTTAAAGCTGGCTTCAAGGGCGTCTTCACCTCCATAAATTTACCTGAAGATGATCCGAAAGTTTTGTTAGCAAATTTAAAATCTTTAGGTCAATTGTGTGCGGAGAATAAATTGGAATTGACATTGGATATTTCATCCAGTGCATTGAAGCGTCTCAATTTAGACTTACCACGCGATATTAAGACTTTCCAAGATTTGCACGTTACAATGTTACGAATCGACGACGGTATTTCAATTCAGGAAATGGCACAACTCTCTCAGAAAATGAAAATTGCTTTGAATGCTAGTACTATCGTCCAGTCAGAAATCGATGAACTCAAGTCAGATCAAGCCAATTTCGATAATTTAGAAGCCTGGCATAATTACTACCCACGTGAAAATACTGGATTAGATTTTAATTGGTTTAATGAAAAAAATCAGTGGCTGAAACAAAATGGTTTCAAAGTGATGGCATTTATTGCTGGCGATGAAAACCTGCGTGCCCCAGTGTACAAAGGTTTGCCAACTCTAGAAGAGAATCGCTATGAGAATCCACTTGTAGCAGCTTTAAATATGAATGAATTAGGTGTCGACCGGATTTATGTTGGTGATCCAGCAATTAAGTCGACTACCTTTGAACAATTTAGAAATTATTTCGTGGAAAATACTTTGCAAATTCGCGTCCATTTAAATCAGGCTCCCGATTATATTCAAAGTATTTTTCATCAACGAGCTGACGTTTCACGAGATGTTGTCAGATTGAAGGAAGGACGTTTGCTCAATAAAACTGAGGTTAAGCCGCTTAATAGTGGTATCAGACGTCGTGGCTCAATTACGCTTGATAACGTGTTAGCAGGTCGCTATCAAGGAGAATTACAATTAGTTAAATATCAATTGCCGGCCGATAATACTGTCAATGTCATTGGACAAATTGTTGACGCGGATATTGGTTTGATGAAATATTGCGTTGCTAATCAAGCAATTCAGCTGATTGATATTGAAAGTTAGGATATGAATGTTATGGACATAAAAAAATTATCAACCGAAGGTCGTAATCCCCAAACGACTGACTTGGATGAGATGAGTCCGTTAGAAATCGTCTCAGTCATGAATCAAGAAGATCAAAAAGTGCCAGCTGCCATTAAACCGGAGTTGCCACAAATAGCTACAGCCGTAGAGAAGATTTCGCAAGCCTTTAAAAAGGGTGGTCGTTTATTCTATGTCGGTGCTGGAACTAGTGGTCGACTAGGAGTTTTGGATGCTGCTGAATGTGTGCCAACTTTTGGAACTGAACCCGAAATGGTTCAAGGACTAATTGCTGGTGGTGGCAAAGCTATGACTTTGGCAGTTGAAGGTGCTGAAGATGATGTTGAACTCGGTGCCAGTGATTTGAAAGACCGTAATTTAACTAAAAATGATGTCGTGGTTGGAATTGCTGCTAGTGGTCGAACTCCTTACGTGGTAGGCGCTTTGGACTATGCCAAATCAGTTGGAGCTGATACAATTGCATTATCGTGCAATCAAGATTCAATCATCAGTCAACATGCGGAGACAAAAATTGAAGTTGTCGTTGGTCCCGAAGTTTTGTCCGGTTCAACTAGATTAAAATCTGGAACCGCTCAAAAGATGGTACTCAACATGCTGTCCACAGCCGCAATGGTCGGTGTCGGTAAAACTTATGGTAATTTGATGGTCGATGTTAAGCCAACTAATAAGAAGTTAGTTCAGCGCTCAATCAATATTATTGTGGAAGTTACTGGTGTGAAAGCGGATATAGCTCAAGCTACTTTAGAAGAAGCTAACTACTCAGTTAAAGATGCCATCGTGATGATTTCAAATAAGATGGATCAAGCTGAAGCCGAGCAAAAATTAACAGAGTCAGGTGGTTTCGTACGTCAAGCAATCAAGTGAGGTAGCACATGGTCAATACAATTTTATTAACAATTCGTTCGAAAATGGAGAACGCTAGTAAAGCTGAAAAAGTTCTAGGTGAGTACATTTTAAAAAATGTCCAATTGATTCCCGGGATGAGTGTGGCTGAATTGTCGAAGCAAAGTGGCGTTAGTCAGGCCACAATAGTTAGATTTGCCCAAAATTTAGGTGTGGACGGTTTTAAAGGTCTGAAAGTGGAATTGGCACGCTGTTCCATGGACGATGTAACTAATGGTCTATATGATGAAATTTCGCCAGATGATGGCATTGATGAACTGAAAGAAAAGCTAGTTATTCGGATTCAACATACGTTGGAAACAACTAGTCAGGGTCTGGATAAAGATATTTTGAAGAAGACTGTCGATTTACTTGTCAGTGTTAATGTCATTCAAGTTTACGGACTTGGTGCTTCTAATTTAGTTGCCGAAGACTTTACACAGAAGTTTTCTCGAATTGGTTTAAATGTGATCAATACACAAGATACTCACGAGTTGGCATCGAACTTTTTGACTCAACACAATAGTCAAGTTATCTTCTTGATTTCTGATTCAGGTGAAACTGTGGAGACTTTGACATTGGCTAAATTAGCTAGGAAAAAAGGCATTCCAGTTATCAGTTTGACGTCGAATACAAATAGTAGTTTGGCTAAGGTATCGGATATTCATGTTTTGACAAGTGATAGTGTGCCGAAGGATAAGGTTAGATCAGCTGCGACAACATCTCTTATCAGTCAGCTGTATGCTGTTGATTTGATATATTATCTCTACCTACAACGAGATTACGATAAAAATGTTCAAAGACTGAAAGAATCGAGTCTTTTAGTTGATGAATATTTTGCTAAGAAAACAAAGAAGCGTTAAAAAGGATTCAATCTCATTTACAGATTGAATCCTTTTTTGTGTCTCATCTCCGGAGACAACATCATACAATAGCTAAAAATAACCACTAATCCTCAAATATCGACCACTTATTGCAAAATCGAATACAAATGAGCCTTTCTGCATAAAATAATAATCATAAACACGAAAGAAGTGATTATTATGAAACTACTTCAAGCAATAAACCTAACTAAAAAATTTCCCAATAAATTAGCTGTAAATAATATCTCCTTAACAATCAATCAAGGTGAGCTGGTTGCCATACTAGGACCTAATGGTGCGGGTAAATCGACTACTCTCAATATGCTGATTGGTGTTAGCCAACCTACTAATGGACAAATAATTTTTGGTGAAAAATCTGCTAGTATCAAGGATTACAAAACTGAACTTGGTGTTGTTTTTCAGAGCAGCGTTCTAGATGTCAATCTAACTGTCAAAGATAACATTATGACACGAGCTAATATGTATGCAAAACCAGTACAACTAAATAGTTTGATTAAAAAATTTGAATTAGAAAGTATTTGGAAACAGCCTTACGGCAGTCTTTCAGGTGGACAAAGACGTCGAGTTGATATTGCCCGTGCTTTGGTCAGCAGTCCTAAACTATTGTTCTTAGATGAACCGTCAACTGGCTTGGATATTCAGACCAGAACTAAAATTTGGGAAGTACTGGAGCAATTACGAAAAGAAACCGGCTTGACCATTGTCTTTACAACGCATTACTTGGAAGAATCGGAAAACGCCGATTACATTTATATCATGGATCAAGGTCAGGTCATCGCTGAAGATACTGTGGCTGGTTTACAGAAAAAATATACTCAAAATGTTTTACAGCTGGATTATTTAAACGGCGAGTCAAAAATAGAAACACTTGATAATAAAGATGAGGCTATTAAGATTCTGACTGAAAATGCTAAATTACTAGCTGATTTTGAATATCGTCCGGGCACAATGGATGATGTCTTTATGAATTTGACAGGAAAGGAGATTCGTTAATATGAAAGGATTAATGTATCGTAACTTAAAAATTTATTTCTCTGATAAAAGTGGGGTCTTCTTTTCTTTGATGGGAGCGTTGATTTCCTTCGTCTTATATTTAATATTCTTGAGTCAAAATATGGTTAATAGTTGGAGCAGTGTGCCAGATACGAAGCTATTACTGGACCCATGGTTGATTGGAGGCACGATGACTATTACCGCTATCACCACTACCTTAAGTAGTCTGAGTCTAATGGTTCAAGACCGCGAGAAAAATATTTTGTCAGATCTCAGTTTGACTGATGTTAGTTATCTAGGCATCCAGTGTTCGTATTTACTAACTGCGATGATTGTCGGAACTATTATGCAGCTGGTGATGTATTTCATGATGGGCGGCTACTTTATGATTACCGACAAGAGTCCATTGAATATGGCATTTTTTCCACAAATCCTTGGTACAGCGGTATTGAGCAGTTTTATTTGGACGACTTTTAACTTACTTCTACTATCGTTTGTTAAAAAAATTGATACTTTGGGTAAAATTGGGACAATTGTCGGAACTGCATCTGGTTTTCTGGCAGGTGTTTATATGCCAATTGGAATTTTGCCAACCGGAGTTCAAGAATTTATGAAATACACGCCAGCACTGTATAATACAGCTATATACCGGAATATTTTGATGAATACTCAGTTGAAAAATTCGTTTAAAAATTTACCTGTTTCAATTGTAAATGAATTTAATGAAAAAATGGGCATCAGTGTTAAATGGGACAGTCAGATTCTGACAGTTCAACAAAATATCTGGGTAATTATTGGCTTTGCAATGGTAATCAGTTTGGTAGCAGTTCTTGTTTCCAAATTGAGTCAACGTGTGGTCATCAACAAAGCTTGATTTTAAGGGGAACTGAATATGAAAATAAACTTCAATCAAGATGATAAAATTCCCAAAAATGAAATAGATATAACGGTTAAAGCAGCTAATTTTTCGAATGAAGTTCAAGAGTTAATGCGAAAATTGGAAGAATTAAATGCCAAGTTTTCAGCTATTCCGTTGTCAGTCGATGATCGTGTAGTTATGGTCCAAATTGATCAAATCATTGCTGTAGAAGTATTTGAGAGTGAATTAACTGTTTATACGCATGAAAGGAATTATCGTTTGCGTGGTCAATTGAAGAAGATGACTGAACGAATCAATGACGGTAATTTTCTTCAAATATCCAAGAATACTGTGATCAATTTGAATCATTTGGATTCATTGGAAGCAGCTTTCTCAGGTAATATGACAGCTTTTTTAACCGATGATTTGAAATTTAGTGTCAGTCGAAAATATCTAACTGACCTGAAAAAACAATTGGGGATGTGAGGTGTTGAATATGGCTAATATATTAAAAGTTGTGAAGTATTTTGCGATTGGAGTTTTACTAGGTTCGTTCAGTTTCTTATTGATAATCCTGCTTGGTGGCGAGATGATAGTTAGTCCCAAGGGCGTTTTATCGTTGTTCTTTTTCAGTGGCTTAATTGGAATTGTTTCAATGATTTTTGAAGCCGAGTGGTTCAATTTTCCAATTAGATTATTAATACATTTACTAATTACGATAGTGATTGTTGGCATGATGATGTACTTTGCCGGTTGGTGGAATCAAGTCGTTGCAAAACACGTCGTCTCATTTCTAATTACTGTTGGTATAACATACATTGGCGTTTGGGTGATGTTATATTTGGCAGACGTTATTAATACTAAAAAAATGAATTCAGTGTTGCAGAAGAGAAAATCTAAATAGACAATAAAAAGGGACTATGGCATAGCTATCTTTTGTCCTAAATATGCAGCATAAACGTGCAACAAAACATAACTTTTTCCGCTTAAAACAAATATGGACTGTAATCTAAAATCGGATTACAGTCCATATTTGCCTTAATGCTCGAAAGTTGACCATGTTTTGTCGCACTCTCTTAATTAAAATTCTTTGCTGCTTCACTCCAGCTTTTCAATTGGTCGTAAACTGTCTTCAAATCAGTATCGGTAGTGTTGGTTTCTGTAAGTATTTGATCCCACAATTCCTCTTTAACTTTGCGAATTGTCTTACAAGCTGCCACTCCCTTAGGGGTGATAGTGATCCAAGTAGTTCGGTGGTCGCTGTCATCAGGTAATTTAGTTATATAACCAGCAGTTTCAAGATGTGTCATTTCACGACTAACCAAACCTTTATTGATAGCAAGTTCAGTCGTGATTTGTTTTGCGGTGATTTTGTCATGTTCACTGATTAGAAGTAGAAAATTAGCGTTACTAGCGTTGATTTCAGGTAGCGTAACTTCATGACTCATAGCAGTCTGAAAGCGACGATGTAGCGCTCCAATGAACTTTCCCAGTTTTATAATATCCAAGACAACGGCCTCCTTTTTGTTTTAGTATAGCATAAAATATAGTTGACAAATAAACTAAATGAGACTATATTCTACAATAGTTGCTTTATCAACTAATGGAGGACAAAATGGCTTTTAAACGACAAGTATTATTTATATTATTTATGTGTATCGGCATGGGTGGCAGTATGAGCTGGTTAAAATTGGCTACAAATCAAGGAATCAATAGCTCGATGTGGCGCATGTTTTTGATATCAGTTTTACCAACGATAGCATTTGCCTTTGTATTTAACTTTTTGATTGTCAGTAATGTAAGCAATTGGTTGGTTAAATTACTCACGAAGAATATAACCGATGAGAAAGTTATTGGTTTAAAAGCAGGGGCAATTCGTGGCTGGACAATGTTGATCATGATGAGTTTTACGATGAGTACGAGAGCTCTTTGGATCAGCGGAACACTTTCACATATGACAGTAGTGCAGTTTATCCTGGGATATTTTGGAACATTGACGATGGCATATTTTGTCCGTGATGTTGTTATCATGCCATTGGTTAGACGAATTCTATTTAGACCAGTAGTTTAAAAAATAATCAAGTTAAATAACTTACGGAAGGGCTGAATTCATAATAAAATTCGAGCCTTTTTGTTTAGTTTTCTGTTATCCGCTTACATAAATAACGAATTCTGTTAGTATAAGTATTGCTATAATAGATATAAATTACATTATTTGGAGAATTAGTTTATGGTTGCAGAAATTTTGTATCAAAAAGTGGCCGATGATATCAAGAAAAATATCTTGTCCGGTGTTTATGAACTAGATAGCTTGATTCCCACTGAAAATGACCTTGAAAAGAAGTATTCCGTCAGTAAAATAACCGTTCGTAAAGCAGTTGAACAGTTAGTTGCTGAAGGTTATTTGTTGAAGAAGAGTGGAATTGGGACAAGAGTTGTCAGTAATCACTTGTTCAATAAATTATCGAAGGCCAAGTCATATTCTACAATTGTCAGAGAAAATGATAAGTTGACGAAAAAAGTGCTAGAAGTTGCGAATGTGTCCGCTGAACAGACACCGATTGCGACTGAATTTGGTGACCAGAATATCGTTTATATCAAACTTTTATATTCCTTGGATAATAAACCTTTTATTATCGTGAACCATTATTTACCAAACGTAAAAGTTCCAACCGAAAAACACAATTTGAAAAACCAGTCATTGTACAAGTTTCTAAAAGACAGTGGTCAAGAAATCAACAATTTCAAAGATGAATTCAGCGCGGTCAACATCAGTGCTGCGGATCAAAAATTGTTAAACAAAGATGATACTTTAGCTTTGAAACGAATCAGACGAGGTTTTGATAATAAAGGTCATTTGATTGAATATACGGAATCCATCTATGACAGTAATAAAATGCCATACAAAATTGAATATGAAATTTAGTTGGAATAATAAGAGATTAATTAGTCGGAAGGGCTGAGAATATACACCCGCTGTGGGTGTGGCGTTATGGCTTTAGCCATTACACCACCGGGCGTGTTTGGAGACTTGCCGAACTGTGGCAAGGCTTCAAACCGAGGCTCGAGACCGTACTTTGGCTCGGGCCGTTCCGCATAGCAGGTGTATATTCTCAGCCCTGGAGACGGCTTCATTCAAGATTTTATTTAAGCGTTTACATCATAACATTATAATGTTATGATGATTGCGAAAAAAGAGGAGGGTACATATGGATAATTTTGTTAATTTTTTGAACGCCAAGATCTTGCCAGTTGCCAATCGAGTTGGGACACAACGACACATGATGGCAATCAGAAAGGGGGTTATTTCAACACTACCACTGACCATTGTTGGTTCATTCTTTACTTTGATCAATAATCCCCCCATTCAAGCGTGGGCTGATGCAATAGCTCCTTATAAGGAAATTTTAGATATACCGTTTCGTTATACTGTCGGTATTTTAGCCTTGTATGCCACATTCGGTATCGCATCGTCATTAGCTGACAGTTACAAATTAGATAAATTGAGCAACGGAGTTTTGGCTGTTTTAGCTTTTCTAGTTTCAACAGCTGCACCAATTCACATTACAGAAGATGTTAAAGGTGTGATTTCGGCGGGACGTTACATCGATATTTCTAATCTGAGTGCTTCATCGCTTTTCGCTTCTATTGTGACTGGACTTTTATCAGTTGAAATTTATCGTTTCTTCAAAGAACGGAATATCACTATCAAAATGCCGCAAGGTGTACCACCAGAGGTTTCTAATTCCTTTGTCGCCTTGATTCCGGCAGCGTTTATCCTAGTTTTCTTCTGGTTCATTCGTTACATTTTAAATTTCAATATTTCATCATTCTTGAGCTTGATCTTGATGCCATTAAAGGGTGTCTTAGTTGGTAACAGTCTCTTCGGTGGCCTACTAACAATTCTCTTGATTACTGGCTTTTGGACATTGGGTATTCACGGTGCAGCTATCATGGCGCCAATTACGAGACCTTTCTGGGAAATGTCAATCGCCCAAAATATGAGTGAATTTGCTGGTGGAACTAGTGCTAATCACCTTTCAACAATCTTCACTGAACAATTCTTACAATGGTTCCTCTGGATTGGTGGAGCCGGTGGTACTTTGGCCTTAGTTGTCTTGTTCATGTTCTCTAAGTCAGCATATCTCAAGGATTTGGGAAAACTTGCGATTTTGCCTGGACTTTTCAATATCAATGAACCAGTTATCTTCGGTGCACCAATTGTTATGAATCCAATCTTAGGTATTCCATTCATCGTGGCACCTTTAGTAACCGGAACACTCTCGTATTTCATGACAATCTGGGGCGTTGTACCAATGATGATGGCCCGTTTGCCATTCACCGTCCCAAGTCCATTAGGTGCATTCAGTAGTACAAACTGGAGTATTCCAGCCATGATTTTGGTGTTTGTTAACTTCTTAATCGACTTGGCAATTTACTACCCATTCTTCAAGATTTTTGAAAAACAACAACTAGAAAAGGAATAGGTGAGAATAATGGCTTTATTATTTTTAGCAATCTATTTTATCGCCTGTGAAATTCTGGTTCAAAAAGATATTATGCCTAAATTTTTAAAAAAATTGCACGCTGGAAAGTTAATTCTCGTTTCATTATCCGTAATTTTAACTTTAGCGGTGATTAGCTTCTACGTAAAATATGCCGTGATCCTAGTTATTCTAAGTACAATTTATTTTTCCGTTGTGATTTCGAATTACTACTTGAAAGAATTCCAGAAAATGGAGAGAGGTAAAAAAATATGACCAAGAGGACTTTAGGTATCTCGCTATATCCAGACCACAGTGATGTGAACGAAGATAAGCGTTATCTCGTACTTGCTAGTCAATATGGATTCACCAGAATTTTTATGAGTATGTTGGAAGTTTCAGAAGGCAAAGAAAAAGTTGCCCAAAAATTTACCGACTTGATTAAATTTGCTAAAGGATTGGGATTCTCAACAACTTTGGATATTGCTCCGAATATCTTTGATCAATTAGATATTTCATATGATGATTTGGACTTCTTTTCTGAATTAGGTGCTGATGCGATCAGACTTGATCAAGGATTCGATGGTCAAAAAGAGGCTTTATTGTCATTCAACCCTCAAGAAATTAATATCGAGTTGAACATGAGTAATGATGTGGCTTATCTGGACAGTATTTTGAGTTATTCAGCCAATCGACCTTTTATCTATGGTTGCCACAACTTCTATCCCCAACGCGGAACAGGATTGCCACTAGATTTCTTCATCAGTGCATCACAAAGGTTTAAGAATCAAGGTATTGAAACAGCTGCCTTTATTACTTCACAAGCTGGAACAATTGGACCTTGGGATATCAACGATGGCTTGCCAACTTTGGAAATGCACCGTGACCTGCCTTTGGATGTTCAAGCTAAACACCTTTTCGCTACTAACTTGATTGACTGTGTGATTATCGGAAACGCCTATGCCTCAGAAGATGAATTACGTCGTCTTGGCGAATTGGATCGTTATCAATTAGTTTTCAATGTGGCTTTGTCAGAAGGCATTACGCAATTAGAACGTGAAGTTTTACTTGATAATCAACATGTCAGACGTGGTGATATTACTGATTTAGTTATCCGTTCGACCGAAGTTCGTAAGAAGTATAAAGCCAACGATAATCCGGTTAATTCAGATACACATACCTTTGTCCGTGGCGATGTTGTCATTGGTAACGATGAATTCGGTAAGTATAAGAATGAATTACAAGTTGTTTTACGGGACCACAGTGATATGAGAAAGAATCGTGTCGCCCAAATTCCAACAGATGAATTGTTCCTATTAGATTATATCGGACCATGGGACAAATTCCGTTTTAGGAGATGATTTGGTGAATAGTCTCTATATAAAAAACGGTAAGGATATCAATGAACAGCCACTGGAATTGCTATTGGAAGATGGCAAAATCATCGACATGGCACCGCAATTAGATGTCGTCGCCGATGAAGTTATAAATTTGCAAGGTCATTCGTACGTTTCCGCCGGTTGGATTGACGATCATGTGCACTGTTATGAAAAGATGTCGCTTTACTATGATGATCCTGATTTTGTCGGATATCGTAACGGCGTTACAACAGTGATCGATGCTGGTTCAACGGGCGCTGACAATATCGGTGACTTCTATCATCTAGCTCAAGCAAAGAAAACTAACGTCTATGCGATGATTAATATTTCTAAAACGGGAATCTTGGCTCAAGATGAATTAGGCGATATGGATCGGCTTCAATTTGATGATTTACAACAGGCTATTAACGATTATCCGAACTTTATCATCGGTTTGAAAGCACGTATCAGTAAATCGGTTGTCGTCGGTAATGGAATTAAACCTTTAATAGTTGCTAAAGAGTTTCAAAAAAAGTTGTCTCAACGTTTGCCACTAATGGTTCACGTTGGAACTAATCCGCCAGAATTATCAGAGATTATGGATGTCATGAAATCCGGTGATATTATGACGCATTGCTTTAATGGTAAGGATAACGGCATTCTTAATCCGGATGGTTCAATCAAAGACTTCGTTCGAGATGGTCTCGATAAAGGCATTATTTTTGATGTCGGCCACGGGACGGAAAGCTTTAACTTTGAGACAGCTGAGGCGGCGTTCAAAAATCACATTTATCCGCAGAGTCTCAGCACCGATATTTACCACGGTAATCGTGAACATGGTCCAGTTTATAATCTGGCAACGTGTATCGAAAAAATGTTGTATCTAGGCTTTGATTTGCAAGAAGTTTTGCCAATGATAACTAGCGTTCCAGCAAATAATTATCACTTAACTAATAAAGGAAAGTTGGCAATTGGAATGGACGCTGACGTAACAATTTTCAATATCGAAAATTTTCCTAAAACGTTAGTTGATTCAGATGGCAACACTCGTAAAAGTACCAAGACTGTCGAACCAATCTATAGTATTGTCGGCGGCAACGCGTATCTGATTGGAGAATGATATGGATATCTATAAAAAATATAACTTGAAACACGTCATCAACGCTGATGGGAAAATGACTATCCTCGGTGTTTCCAAAGTCTCTGATGAAGTGGTTGAAGCACAAAAGCAAGGTGCTCAAAACTTCTTTGAAATGGGTGACCTATTGGTTCAAACAGGTAAGTATTTGGCTAAATTAGTTGATAGTGAAGATGCCTTAGTCGTTAACTCATCGTCTGCAGGTATTGCCGAAACAATTGCCGGAATTATTGGACAAGGTAGCCGTTATCACGTTTATCATCCATATACTGACCGAATTTCTAAACGAGAAGTTATTTTACCCATGGGTCACGACGTTGATTATGGGACGCCAGTAGACGTTATGCTTGGAGTTGCTGGTGCCAAAATGGTTCCAGCTGGATACGCCAATATGTGTACGCCTGAACATTTGGAAATGCAGATAACTGATCAGACGGCCGCAATTCTTTACATCAAGAGTCACCACACAGTTCAAAAGAGTATGCTGACGATTCCTGAAGCTATCGAAGTAGCTCACCATCATAATTTGCCACTAGTGTTGGATGCCGCTGCTGAAGAGGATTTATTGAAATATATCAAATTTGGCGCTGATGTAGTCATTTACAGTGGTGCTAAAGCCATTGAAGGGCCAGCTTCTGGGGTTATCTTCGGTAAAGAAAAATACATCCGTTGGGCTCGTATGCAAGGTGCCGGAATTGGTCGGGCAATGAAGATCGGTAAGGAAAATATTATCGGTTTAACGGCCGCTATTACTAAATATTTACGAGATGGTTCTGAATCTGGTGAATCGATGAAGGATAGATTACAACCATTCGTTGAGAATTTATCCGAAGTATCTGGCTTGAAAGTTGGAATTGTTCAAGATGCAGCTGGTCGGCAAATTTACCGTGCTGAAGTTACTCCAACTGGAGATTTGTCAGCTAAAGAAATTTGTGAACAGTTACGTAACGGCGATGTAGCGATTTATGCTCGTGAATATCGTGTTAATGAAGGCATTATCGAGTTCGATATTAGAGCGGTCGATGATGTGGAAATGTATCAAATTGTATCCAGTTTAAAGAAAATCGTTGGAGGAAAATAAAGATGAATTTACTACCTAATTATTTAGCAAATGGAATTTGTTTGAACGTACTAGCTAATTCAGTTCAAAACGCCAAAGATTGTTACGAAGCCGCTGAAGGTCACGTGGTGCTTGGTGTTTTAACTAAAAATTATCCAAGTGATGAAGCCGCAATTGCCGATATGAAATTGTATCAAGCAGAAATCGACAATGCCGTTTCAGTTGGTTTAGGTGCCGGAGATCCCAAACAAAGTGGCATGGTAACTCGAGTTTCAAAAGAGATTCAACCACAACACGTTAACCAAGTTTTCACAGGTGTGGGCGCTACTAGAGAAGCCTTGGGTCAAAATGAAACAATCATTAACGGACTAGTTTCGCCAACTGGTAGAGTAGGATTCGTCAACATTGCCACTGGTCCTTTGAGTAGCCAAACTGTTCCAACTGAAGTGCCAATTGAAACTGCCATTGCTTTGTTAAAAGATATGGGTGGTTCATCAATCAAGTTTTTCCCAATGAAAGGTTTAGCACACGTTGAAGAATTCAAAGAAGTAGCTCGTGCCTGTGCTGCCAATGATTTCGACCTCGAACCAACGGGGGGAATCGACCTAGAAAACTTTGAAACAATCGTCAAGATTGCAGTTGATGCTGGCGTTAAACGAATCATTCCGCACGTTTACAGCTCAATTATCGATAAAGAAACTGGCGATACTAGACCAGAAGATGTCGCTAAATTATACGAGATTATCAAGAAGTTTTAGAGGTTAGAGTATGAATATTTTAGCTTTTGGTGAGGTCATGCTACGTTTCACCGTGGCTGATAAAATGATGCTTGAGCAAAGCGATAATCTGACGATGTCGACTGTTGGAACTGGCGTGAACCTTTTGAGCAGTCTGGCACATTTTGGATATGAAACGTCTATGTTAACCGTCTTGCCAGACAATCCTATTGGGAAAAAAGCTGCGGCAGATGTGCGTAAATTAGGTATTTCTGACAAAAATATTCTCTATCGTGGGAAAAATTTAGGCAGCTTTTTTGTTGAATTAGGCCAAGGAGCCCGTCCGCAACGAGTGACCTATCAAGACCGCTTGTCGAGTTCTTTTTGTCTGATGAACGCTGACGATTATGACTTTGAAAAAGCATTGGTTGGCGTTGATATGGTCCATATTTGTGGGATTGCTTTGAGTTTGAATCGCCAAACACGTAAAGCAGCTTTACATTTGGCAGAATTAGCTCACGAACGTCATAAGACTGTTTGTTTCGATTTCAATTATCGGATGAGTCTCAATGAGGATAACAATCACGAGACGATGAAGAAACGTTACCAAAAAATTCTGCCATTCGTTGATATTGCCTTCGGTAGTCAACGAGATTTAACTGATTTATTGGATTATCAAGTCGAAGATGAAACAAAACTTTATCAAAAGTTCTGTCAGGATTATCAAATTAGTTTCTTTGCAGGAAGTAAACGTAATTTCATTGATAACCGCAAGTACTTTGAGGGTTTCTTGTTCCATCATGATAAGATTTATCGTTCTGCTGCTAAAGAATTGAATATTCTCGATCGAATCGGTAGTGGGGATGCTTTTGCCAGTGGCATTCTGACAGGTTTGATTGAGAAATGGGATTTTGAAGATATTCTAGAGTTTGCGATTGCCAATTCAGTTTTGGCGCAGGCTTCAATGAACGATTCTCCTATTTTTAGCAAGGCCGATGTATTCCATTATATTGATACCGAAGGCAAGAACGACCTAATAAGATAGCATTAATGTTTTAATTTTAGTTTCACCCTTCATAAATAAATAAAATAAGAGAAGATGATTTTTTCTACAATGTAGAATTATCGTCTTCTCTTATTTAGCTACTTTTGACTGCACCAATCTTTTTGACAAAATCGTATTTCTATTCGAATGGATCTTGCATCTGTGAAATATAGGCGGCCATGCGTTTAGTGTAGGTAGCGTGTTTGAATAAGTCGTCATTTTCCGTTTGCAATTCGGTTAAGTTATCCGTTATAACGCCATCAGTGCCCATAAAAATCATTCGATCCATGGATTCTTCATCGTTAGCGGTCCAAGCAAAGACTTTCTTTTGTTGCAAGTGAGCGTTGTCGACGAAGGATTGATTCAACGTTGTGTACTCCATGGTGAAAGCATTGGCATTGGTGAATGGAACGCCGAAAAGGTTGAACGGTAAGATATAACTTGTGGTGATCTTTGGCATCAGATTCTTAGCTTCTTCGATATAGTTGTAATTCAAAGAGTGAACCATGGCCTTGTTTTTTAAGAGTTGTTTTTGATATTTTTTAGCAAATAATTTTACGAAGTCCTTCTTATTGCCAGGAACAGCTTTCAATTCGACTAGCAACTTTTGATGTAGTCGAGTTGATGTTGCCAAGTAATCGTCAAAACTAGCGATGTGGGTGACTTTACCATTTTCATGAATCTGTGTCTGGGTTAATTCATCCAAAGTCATCTGGCTAGGACGTTTGTTGATACCTGCCAAACCTTTAAGCGTGTTGTCATGAAAGACGACAAACTGATGATCTTTAGTTTCTTGAACATCCATTTCAATATAATCCGGCTTTTCTTTGGCAGTGGTTTCAAGCGATTGAATGGTATTTTGGACACCATTGCCATCGTCAACACCACGGTGAGAAATTGTTAGTGGTGGAGTTAAAAACAAATCATTGAAGTAAAATGAATTGTATCCGATAAATGAAATTGCAAAAACTGTTCCTAAAATACCCCAGAACCACTTGTGACTACGATGTTTTTTGCGAGGATAAAAGTAATGTGTATGCGTGTGGCTGAGCAGAATCAAGACGGACATGCCAGCAGCGTACAAACTTACAACGTAATTTAGCAATCGAATGATAGTCATATTGATGACTGCCATTGGAAAATCGATAACTTTTAGGAATGAAAGATTGTCGACAATTGCCTGCATACCAACGAAAAAACCGTTACTAATCATGACGAAAAGGGCAACGATGACAACTAATCCTAAGAAAATCCCCAAGTAATAAAGCATTTTACCTTTAGTCATGTGCCAGCTACGTTTAATGGCATCTTTGATATCTTTATTTTCGAAAATCATCATTGGTAAAACGAAGAGCCAACGTAATCCGATATAAAAAATTACGAGATAGACGGCAATTAGAAGCAGTCCTAATGGTAAATGTTCCTGAAATAACCAATCAATAATAAATTGGGGAACTTTAACCTTGCTCAAAAGCGTGGAAGACATACCCATACTTCCGAATGGCGTGATAATTAGAAAATATAGTAGGAAGAATCCGAAAGCTTTGAAGGGAAGACCGAAGATATTTTTACTGACACTCTTGAGATAATCCCACCAACCCAAACTGGCATTGGATTTGATAGCCTGAAAACTGACTAGCATTAACGTGAACTGGGCGAAAACCAGTAATATTAAGATTAATAACACTAGAATCAGCCCGAGTACGACCAACGGCTTGTGAGTAATCAAGTTGATTGCGTTGCTATAAGAAATATAATTAACATTACCGAGATAATTAATACCATTAGCCATGGCATTTAAAGCCGGTACAAAAATAAAATTAATGCTTAATTGAATCAAAATAATAATTTGACCGTATTTCCAGAAATATTTCCAGAAATTACGGTTTTGATAACGTAATTCGCGAAGTGACCCCATATTTATACCCCTCTATACCTACTATATAATACATAATTATAGGGTTTTAGGAAGATATAAAATAATTAATTTAAAAGAATCGAGTGATAATTTGATGGACATGCATTTGAATCACCAGCCATTTATGGCAATTAAGAATGGAACTAAAACGATTGAAGTTAGATTGAATGATGAAAAGAGATCCAAATTACAAGTTGGTGAAGAGATTCGTTTTACTGATTTGAAAACTGACAAAACAGTTGTGACAGAAATTCTCAGCTTGGAACGATTCGCTAGTTTTAAGGATTTGTTCCGAAAATATTCTGGTGTAATTATTGGTAGTCCTGAGGATGAATCGATTGCTGAACTGGATCGAGAAAATCAGGAGATTTATTCACGAGAAATGGAAGAAAAGTATGGGGCATTAGCAATTAAGATTAAGTTAGTCAATTAATCTTCCACAAAAACTGGTTTCATAGCTTGATAGCCGAAAAATAGTATGAAACCCATATCATGTGAATAATTCACTTGTTTTTTCAATCAATAACCTGTTATTTAAAGTAATTAAGCCATCAGGCAACTGACGGCCGAACAGTTACTTATCAAAAACGCTAAAAATCGAATAATCATCATTCGATTTTTAGCGTTTTATTCATAAATCTATTTTACTCACACATCTAAAACTTACTCTTCAAACTCCCAATATTCTTAATCACCACCGAAGTACTGCCATCCGGATTCGTTTCAAACTCAATCGCATCCCGGTTCTTCAACAAGCTAATCGGCACGTTGATTTCAATTCCATTATCTAACTTGATCTTTTGGCGCTCATATTTCTTTTCAAAATAATCCGCGTTGGGGACGGTAACGACTGGTTCAATCGCCTTTTTGGACAGTTGGTCCTTAAATTCTGCTTTAGCTTCTTCTTTCTGGTCAAACACCACGTTGGCGATATAATCATTATCGATGACGCCATCCGTCTCGATACTGTCATGAATCGCCTGTTGCGTCTTGGACGTGATGGTGAAGTCATCCCCGTCATCGTACTTTTCTGAAATTTTTTGAATCGATTTTTTGATCTGCTTAACGTTGTTCGAAACTTTGATGGGAACCGCCGCAACGTTAAGAAAATCTCGCGACATCAGCCACTTACCACCGGCACCTGTGTACTGTTGTTCGCGTAACTGAACTTTATCGCCATCAATCAGGAGCATGTTCTTAACCCCCTGACTAGGTGATGGCAGGATACTATTGTTTTGAACGATGTTATTAACCAAAACATCCTCGTCATACTCAACGTTATGGATATAGCGCTGGGTGTAATCCAACTTGGCAATCCCAATCATCTGGCTCAAGTCTTCTAGTTCGACGTTAAAGAATAACAAGTCGCCACCGGGAATTTTTTCATTGACCTTGATACTGTCAAAATAATCCAACGCAAATTTTTCCGTCAGTTTTTGAAAATCGTCACGCCCATTCCAGAACTGTTCGAGTATCGGAACCCGTGATAGCTCCAACTCTACATATTCACTTTTTTCAAATTTATCAATCACTTTTTCAACGTACTTGGAAATTTCAAGGTTATCCTTAGCAATCTCTTTTTGCGACAAAACAACGTTGCCGGAGTCCTTATCCAAGATATGGTCAATCACATTTAGAATTCGCATTACTTTTCCCCACTATGCATACCGGTATTGAAATACGGTTTAGTTGCTGGTAAAAACCATCTAATATCATTATATATAGTGTTGACTACGAAAGCTATTGCCATCAGACACCCTTATTCTGTCAAAACAGAGTGACACTTATTTTTTTAAATCCATTTATTCTTCTCAGCGACATTCAAAGCTTCAATTCGTGACGAAGTTCCTGTCTTACTAAGAATAGAAGAAATATAATTTCTAACTGTTCCTTCTGACAAAAAGACTGCTTTAGCAATATCCTTACTGCTTTTTCCAGTTTTAATCTCTTTTAGAACATCTAATTCACGTTTCGTTAAGGGATTTTTTTCAGCTGAAATAATCGTCGAAACCAATTCTGGCGAGAAAATTGTTTTCCCGTCTAGGACCTCATGAATTGCTTTGACCAACTGTTCAGTCGGATTATCTTTCAATAAATATCCGTTAACGTCCGCCGCAACGGCTTGGGCAAAATATTGTGCATTAGCAAATGTCGTTAAAATAATGACTTTGATTGGCAGTTTGAGTAAATGGATTTGTTGGGCAACGTCTAATCCAGATAGTTTAGGCATCTCGATATCAAGAATAGCAACGTCAGGATTTTTAGTGATGATTGATGATAAAGCAATCTCTCCGTTTGTAGCGGTGCCAATGACTTCGAGGTCATCTTCTAAACTTAGTAATGTTGCTAGTGCGGTATTCAAAAGTTTTTGATCTTCTGCCAGAAAAATTGTTGTCATTTTACTTGTCCTTTTTAATCTGGATTTTTAAGGTGATGCCTGAACTTGATACAATTGTGATTGTGCCGTTAATGTTAGCTAACCGTTGTGCCATACCTTGGATACCAAATGAGTCTTGTTGATTTTTTTGATAGCCAATGCCGTCATCTTTAATAGATAGATAGTAATTATCATCGTCTTCATTAAAATTAAATGTAGCAATATGAGCTTTGCTATAACGAATAATATTGGTTGATGCTTCTTTAATAATGGCTGCTAAAACGGTTTGAACTTTGATGGGCCAGTCGATGGAGATTTTTTCGTTATTCGAGCTTTGCATGATATTGATTAGACGTAGGTTGCGCTCCTCTTCAATCATTGCTTCAGCAATTGACTTCTGATTCAAATTACTGACAATTTTTCGCACCATAGTTAGGCTTGCTCTTGAAGTTGTTGCGATATCTTTAATTTCTTGTCGTGCTTGATTAGGACTTTTATCTATTAATTTGTCAGCTAATTCAGCCTTCAAAGTAATCACGGAGAAAGATTGGCCGAGATTGTCATGTAAATCTTTGGCAATTCGTTCACGTTCTTGCTGTTTAATAATAGTCTCCAAACGCTTATTGTTTTGTTTTAAACTATACAAGCGGCGGTAACTGTTTCCTAGTGAGCGTGCGGCAAAAGGAGATCCAATAGCGAAAAACATTGTGATAATAATTCCGAAAAATTGGTATTGCTCAAAATTATAGATTATGTCGATGAGGATACAAAATACGCTGAAGAACAAATAGAGGGCAGTATATTTGTAAAATTGACTTTTTTTGAATGGTAATGAACCAATCTCCCAGGCTGTATAAATAAAAAGGGTTCCTAAGCCATATTGGTAGACTAGATAGGTCGTTATAAGTAATTGACCAGTTATTTGAACTGGTAACCAGCGGTTTATTACATAACCATCACGGTATAATTTCAAAAAAAGCAATAATAACGAAAACAAAATCCAATCAAACCCATGTTTAAGTAAGGTTTCACTGGATAATGTTATCAAAGAAAATACCCAAAAGTAGGGAATAATACCGAATCGTTTAGGAAATAAAATATGTTTTTCCAAAAATTTCATGCGAAGGTCAACTCCCGATGTTTTTGATACTTTATTACTAGTAAGGTTCCCACAATTAGAACAAGGAACCAAAGTATAATGCCCATAATGGATGAAATGTCTATTGATTTACTATTAAGCAGGGCTTTATCAATATTGGATAATTGAAAAGTGGGGGTTAATTTACCAATACTTTGAAGCCATTTAGGCATGGCGTTTATAGGCATCCATAGTCCACTAATAATGGCTAAAGGGAAGGTGACCAGATTATTTAGTAAGTTCACAGTTGCTGGATTTCCCGATAGAGAAATGAGAATACCGATAAAGATAAGTGGAATAGTGCCAATAATTGTTGCTAAGATGATGAAAGACCAAGTTTTGATTGGTAATGATAAATGGTTAATTAAAATTCCAGTTATGCAAATACCGACAGCAGCAATCAGATTCAATAGTAGAAAAATAATCACACGTGACAAATAATATTTCCATCTAGGCAAGGGTGTTAGGCGAGAGAGCGTATCAAAATGACTAGTCTGATCCTCCAGTAGCGTATTAGCAACGGTGATTGTGGAACCTAGTAAACAGCCGTAAATAATCATGCTGATAAGATAATTTAATTGCCAGACTTTCAATTCAGTTTGAGCAGTGTTTCCGACAAATATTTTGGAGTACAAAATATAGAATAAAATTGGCAGAACAATATCAAAGAAAAAAAAGCGCTTGTTACGAAGGATGATACGCTTAAAATTTATTTGAACTTGATAAATAAAACTACTCATGTTGAACACCTTCCTTATTAAAGTTGATAAATAGTGAATCAAGTGAATTTTGTTTAACTTGTAGATTTTTGATGGCAGTTAAATATGGAGTTAATTCTTTAATTAATGATTCGGCAGTTTTAGTTGTCAGTTGATAATGGTTTCCCATATGTTTGAAAGCAATAATTTCTGATAGGGATTGGAAAATTTCGGGTGTCAATTCACTATCAAATTCAATTAGTTTTTCGCCTTCTAAATTACGTAAATCAGCTAAAGTTCCATCAAAATTAATCGATTTATTTTGTAAAATCATAATCCGGTCAGCTACCGACTCTAATTCAGTTAGGTAATGGCTGGTTACAAAGATAGTTTTGTGTTGGCTTTTCATGTCCATAATAATTTGCCAAAACTTTGTGCGACTTTGACTATCCATACCGGCCGTTGGTTCATCGAGAAATAAGAGATCGGGATTTCCCGCAACTGCTAAAGCAAAAGATAATCGTCGCTTTTGCCCACCTGATAATTTGGGCATTTCTGAATTTTCTAAATCTTTTAAATCAGCTAATTTAATTAGGTCTTCGTAAGGGTATGGATGTTGATAATAACTTTGTGTTAGTTTCAAAATTTCCTTCACGGTAATTCGTGTAATTGAAATATTTTGTTGCATCATAACACCGATATGTTCATGTAAATCTTTTGAAGAATCTAAAAGATTAACCGTTCCAGAGCTGGCAGAAATTAAGTTAAGCAAGATATTGATTAGGGTTGATTTACCAGCACCATTTTCACCAATTAAAGCGATAATTTGTTGATTAGAGACATCAAAATTAATATCATGTAAAACTTCTTTTTTACCATAGCTTTTGTTTAAATGATTAACACTGATTAATGAGGTCATAATTTTTTCCTCCTTTATTTATGAAACAACGTAAGTTTAATTCTTGGGGTTGTTAATAAATAGTGGGGGATGTCATAACCTCATATGACATTTGTCATGGACTGCTTTCAGGAGCAAGAAATTTAAATCATTATGGGGACCGACAAAAGCCAAGGCCGTTTCTTATAATTTATTGAATTGGAATATCTGTTATTATGCTTTATATACAAGTAACTAAGGAGCTAAAATTATGGATCATCCAAAGATTGCTGAAGATTATTTGGAGTCAGCCTCATTTTTCGACATTTTTAATGAGGAAGACTATTTCTTAAATAACAAAACCATTGAAGGTGAGTTTGTTGAGAAACAAATTATTAACCACCCGATTATTGAACAGACCATTTTTGAACACGTTACATTTAGTGAATGTGATTTTGATAAGCTGGAATTGACTGATGTTATTTTTAAAGGCTGCGATTTATCAAACTGTCTGTTGACTGAAGCTAGTTTATATCGTGTTGAATTCCAGAATTGTAAGATGATTGGCGTTAATCTGGATAAATCCTACTTTAATAATGTTTTGTTCAAAAATTGTTTGATGGATTTGGGTAATATTAATCAGGCTAACTTGAAAGAAACTAGCTTTGAATCAAGCAGTCTGAAAGATATGAGTTTTAACGAAAATAAACTGAAGCAAGTGTTTTTTAACGATTGTGATTTAAATAAAATGACAATTCTTAGCACTAAGTTAAAAGGTGTGGACTTCAGTAGTTGTCGCTTTGAAACCATTGATATTGAAGAATTTGGTATTAAAGGTCTCAAGGTTAACACCGAACAAGCAACCTTTTTGGCCCGATATTTCCTAGGAATCAAGGTATCTTATTGATGAGATACGTGTGGTGCAAGTTAAATATGCCGTCTACAGAGCTGGGAAATATTCACAAGCTGTGCGGAACGGCTCGAGCCAAAGTGCGGTCTCGAACCTCGGTTTGAAGCCTTACCAAAGACCAAAGACCGGTAAGTCTCCAAACACGCCCGGTGGTATAAGTACGGGAGTTTCTCCCGTACTTATACCACTACCACGGCACACAAATATTTCCCAGCTCTTCCGACTAATTTAATCGTTATTAACTAGCACTATTGTTAGTTGATACCTTTTTTCATTTTAATTCAGTTGACAAATGTAAACTTTAACGATAATATACTTTAAGTAGATTACATTTGTAAACAAGGAATGGGGATAACATTATGGCAAGAATTTTAGTTTTGATAATTTGTTTAGCAATGATTGGTTTTATTTTCTGGTGGTTCTTCGGTAAGCATGAAGTTGCCAGTGCTACAGCAGCAGTTGACGACAATAAGCAAAGTATCGATGTTGAAGTTAAGGGTGGTTATTCACCTGAGGTTGTTACTTTGAAAAAGGGTGTTCCAGCAACGTTAAATTTCACGAGAAAAGATGCTTCTAGTTGTTTGGATCGAGTTGTCTTTTCTGATTTCGGTATCAATCAGGAATTGCCACAAAATGAGCAACAATCGATTGAAATTGATACAAGTAAGCCTGGCGAATATCAATGGGCTTGTGGAATGGATATGTTCCATGGAAAAGTTATCGTAAAGTAATACTGCTTTGAGGAAGGACCTAGATATGACTATTACAAAACGTTTTTGGATTTCATTAATTTTTTCAATTCCGATGTTAATTGGAATGATTTTGATGCCTTTTGGAATTATGGTTCCGGGTAGCGAGTGGATTCAGTTTGTTCTAACAACCGTCGTTATGGCAGTTGCTGCTCGTCCATTCATTGATAGCGCCTGGGCATCATTTAAAAAGCATCATTCAAATATGGATACTTTGGTTGCTATTGGGACAGCCACAGCTTATCTTTACAGTATTTACGCAATGATTACCCGTCAGCCAGTTTTCTTCGAAAGTGCAGCTTTTGTTGTCACATTCGTTTTATTGGGACAAGTTTTTGAGGAAAGAATGCGTAACAATGCTTCCAATGCAATTGAAAAATTAGTTGATTTACAGGCCAAAGATGCGGAAGTTATGCGTGATGGTCAAATTGTTAAAGTACCTCTATCAGAAATTGTGGCTGGTGACATTATTCGTGTTAAACCAGGTCAAAAGATTGCCGTTGATGGTGAAATTACTGAGGGTAGTTCAACAGTTGACGAATCGATGGTTACCGGTGAGAGTATGCCAGTTGCCAAAAATATCGGTGATAAAGTTATCGGTTCAACTATGAACAGCAATGGAACTTTTATGTTCAAAGCTGAAAAAGTTGGTTCAGATACAATGCTTTCCCAAATTGTTGAATTGGTTAAAAAGGCTCAAAATAGTCACGCTCCAATTCAAAATTTAACCGATAGAGTATCGGAAATCTTTGTGCCAGTAGTTTTAAGTTTATCAATTTTAACATTCTTAGTTTGGTACGTTTTCCTTGGGGCTACCGTAGCTAATGCTTTGATTTTCGCAGTGTCCGTAGTGGTCATTGCTTGTCCATGTGCGTTAGGCCTAGCAACTCCAACAGCATTAATGGTTGGAACTGGTCGTGGTGCCAAAATGGGAATTTTGATCAAGAATGGTGAAGTTCTTGAAGAAGTAAATGATGTTAAGACAGTTGTCTTTGATAAGACTGGAACAATTACTAAAGGTAAGCCTGAGGTAACTGATATTGTCGGTGATAAGAAACAAGTTTTGAGTATTGCGGCTGCCCTTGAAGAATCTTCAGAACATCCATTAGCTACGGCCATTTTGGACAAAGCTAATGCAGACAAAATTGAAGTTGCAGCAGTTAGTGATTTCCAAGCTATTGAAGGTAAGGGAGTTTCTGCCACAATCGATGGACAACAAGCCTTTGTCGGAAATGATAAATTATTAAATGATATTAAAATTGATTCTGAGCTAAATGAACAGATGATCCGTTTACAAAATGAAGCTAAAACAGTTGTCTTTGTCGGGATGGATCAAGCAATTATCGGTTTGATTGCCATTCAAGATGCGCCGAAAGAAACATCTAAGTCAGCTATTGCCGCTTTGAAAGCTCGTGGTTTGAGAACCGTCATGTTGACGGGGGATAATAAACGTGTTGCCCAAGCAATTGCACAAGAAGTTGGCATCGATGAAGTGATTGCGGACGTTTTACCTGGTGATAAAGCTGATCATGTCGAAGCTTTGCAGAAGAATGGAAAAGTTGCCTTTGTCGGTGATGGTATTAATGATGCGCCTGCTTTAACAATGGCTGACGTCGGAATTGCCATGGGTTCAGGAACTGATATTGCGATTGAATCTGGCGGAATCGTCTTGATGAAGAATGACTTGCATGATGTTGCGAAAGCCTTGGAATTGAGCCGAAAGACATTTAACCGTATCAAGTTAAACTTGTTCTGGGCATTCGTTTATAACATTTTGGGAATTCCTGTTGCTGCCGGAATTTTCTACGCTATCGGATTGACGCTCAGCCCTGAATTAGCTGGATTGGCTATGGCTTTCAGTTCATTGTCAGTTGTAACTAGTTCGGTGCTTTTGAATAAGGCTAAGATTTCTAGCGATGTTGAAACTGCATAGAGTAAAAGAGACTTCCATTTTTTATTTTTATGGAAGTCTCTTTTTTTTTGCTTTTTTTAATTTATATATATAGGCAGTGGCTCTGAAACGAGCTACACAAGGGCAACTCCTTCCGCTTTTCATAAATAAGTAAATCGCCCGCTAAGTTCGGCGTGCAATTCACTTATTTACGAAAATGCTCAGGAGCTGACCGCCCTTGTTCCGCTCTCTGCACTCTCTACTTTTTATTCTTAAAAATAAAGAACTTAGACAACACATAATTACCAACAATTGCCAAAATCTGTCCAACGATCTTTGAACCTGTACCATCGGCGCTGAGTACGGAAATTCCGACCCATAGTGTTGCTGTTTCGATTAAGAATGTTAAAATTCTAGTTCCATAAAAAGCCAACATTTCTCTGAATGCAGTGCTTGATTTGTGGCGGAATACGATGATACGGTCAACCCAAAATCCAACTTGAACTCCTAAGAACCAAGCTACGATATTTGCGAATTGATAGTTTAGATGCATTGCATGATACAAGAGGAAGAATGTTCCAAAGTTTACAACTACTGATAATAATCCCCAAAGTAAATAACGAACGGCTTCCTTACCATTGCTATCTTTAATTACAGGTGTTTCTTCAGAGTTGAAAACAGTTCCAGCATCGTTGATACCTTCTGAAACGTCATCAATAACTTTTGTTAATGGATCTTCTTTGTTAAGATCTGTTTTTTTATTCATAGTGTTAATCTCTCCCAAATTTAGTGCTTATACCTTTATATTAAACCTTTTTATTCGGCTCAGAACAAATCTTGTATATGAAGGTGACAATTTCAATTCTTAATGCGATGTTTCTTGAGATATTCTTTCCCATAATAAACTGCATAACAGAGTATCAAAAATGGAATCATGTAGAAGAGCGCAGAACGTTGGTTGGGGTCGAATACGATTAGGACACATGATAAGAGACTCATAATAAACGCTGCCCAAGGAACGAACGGGTACCATGGAGTTTTGAACTTCAATTCGTCGAGCTTATGACCGGATTTTAGAAAGTTTTTACGAAAGTTGATTTCCGATAGAGCAATAGCCATCCAGACGATTACCACGGCTAAACCAGAAATTGAAACTAGGACTAAATAAACGGTTGAGGCGGCGACAACACTGGAAACTAAGGCTAAAACTCCACCGACCATGCTCAAGCATAAAGCTGTCATTGGCACATCTCGAGAGTTAGTTTTGGCATATTTTAAAGGAATCATGCCTTCGTGGGCGAGTGACCATAACATTCTAGTTGATGCGTATAATCCAGAATTGGCGGCCGAAAGGATGGCTGTGAGGACAACGAAGTTCATCAAATCTCCGGCAAATGGAAAGCCAATACTTTTGAAAACAAGCACGAATGGACTTTGGTTAACGCCAGCTTTTTGCCATGGAATTAACGCTGACATAACAACGATACTGCCGATGAAAAAGATGATTAATCTTAGTAAAGTAGTGTGGATTGCGCGCGGTATATTTTTGCTTGGATCCTTTGTTTCACCAGCTGTCACACCAATTAACTCAGTTCCTGAAAAGGCGAAGTTTACGGTCAACATGGTCGTAAAGACAGCTTTAAATCCGTTGGGAAAAAGTCCATCTTTGAATAAATTGGTAAACATTGGTGCTTGAGTTGTACCTTTAATATGAATTACTCCAAAGATTGCCAAAAAGCCAATGACGATGAAGAGGACAATAGCGATAACTTTAATACTGGAGAACCAGAACTCGGTTTCGGCAAAAAATCTAACTGATAAGGCATTAGAAATAAAAATCACCGCCATGAACAGGGCACTCCAGATCCAGGTTGGTGAATGTGGGAACCACTGTTGCATAATCAATCCGGCAGCGGTAAATTCTGACCCTAGTGCGACCGTCCATGTTAACCAATAGAGGATAGCAACGGTAAAACCAGTTCCCGGGCCAATGTATTTGTCAGCGTAAACGTGAAAAGAGCCAGTTTCTGGCATCGCAACTGACAACTCTCCTAAACAGAGCATGACCAGATAAACGACGATTGCTCCAATTCCGTAAGCCAAAATTGTTCCGATTGGACCAGCTTCATGAATCGTATAACCCGAACTCAAAAAGAGTCCTGTTCCAATGACTCCCCCAAGGGAAATCATAAACAAGTGGCGAGATTCCATATTTCGTTTCAATTTAATGTGAGTATTGTTATTATTTTCCATAGGTAAGCACCTTGTGTAATGAGATATGTGTGATGCGAGTTAAATATGCAGTCTCCAGCTCTTCCGACTAATTAATCGTTATTGATTGAATGTAAAAAGTATTCAAATATTTTTACATTATGAAATATTTGCAGTCATCAACTGGCACCATATGTAATAAGAAAAATTAGAATAAGATTAAAAAAGTTTAATTTTTATGATAAACTACATTATTATAGAAGGCAAGTTACGTTAGAGTATAGGAGGTAACAATTTGAGCGATTTGATTGCAGCAGATTTGAAGAACAGAAAAGGGCTAGTGGTCGACGGTGCCATGGCTACGGAATTGGAAAAGCATGGCGTTAATACTGACAGTGATCTTTGGTCAGCCAAGGCTTTAATTGAAAATCCCGAAGCAATAACAGCGGTTCACGAAAGTTATTTCCAAAATGGGGCAGATGTTGCCACAACCAATACTTATCAGGCTAATGTTTCAAAATTTATGGAATTAGGATTCAGCGAGTCCGAAAGTGAAAATTTAATAATTAAAGCTGTGGAATTAGCCAAGAAAGCTCGTAGCAATTATTTCGACTCTTTGCCTAAAGACGTTCGTCAAAAACGTGCACCGCATCCTTTAGTCGCCGGTAGTGTAGGACCTTATGGTGCATATTTGGCCGATGGTAGCGAATATACTGGTGATTATAATTTGAGTAAATCAGAGTATCAGGAGTTCCATTATTCGAGAATGGAGTTGCTAGATCACGCTGGAGTTGATTTGTTTGCGTTTGAAACTCAACCAAATTTTGATGAGGCTAATGCGTTAGTTGACTTATTAATGGATAAATTTCCGGAGCAACATGCTTGGTTAACTTTCAGTGTTAAAGATGATTCGACTTTGTGCGATGGAACATCTTTGTCTGAAGCTGTGAAATACTTTAACGGTGCTGACCAGATTTCAGCGATTGGCGTCAACTGTACGACTTTAGAGAATATTCACGAAATTGTCCGTAATGTTAATCAAGTGACCGATAAGCCAATTATTGTTTATCCTAACAATGGTGATATTTATGATCCAGTTACTAAAACTTGGCAAGCAAATTCCCAAGCAGACACCTTTTCTGACCTGGTGCCAGAATGGCTTGAAGCGGGTGCCAAGTTGATTGGTGGATGTTGCCGAACAACTCCAAATGACATCAAAGAAATAAGTAATTATATCAATTAATATTCCAATACCATATATAGTGTTTTTGTGATGTGAAAATACCATATGTTCCATGTGAAACAAATTGAAATTATAATGCCAAAGAGCCGTTATTCTTATTAAAAAGAATGATGGCTTTTTTTGAACTGAAATAACAAGTTCAGAATGCCATATCTGTGTGGGAGCGGGGTTATGAACGTGGGATTTCAGCGTAATGTGATATATTTATGTTGGTTAAAAATTAAAAGGGATAAGTAGGCTGTAGGAATTGATAATTAAGGGCCACTTTAATTAAGAATATAGCAACTGGAAACAGTGGCTTTACAAACAATGAGGGGGCATTGCTATGAGTCTGATGGTTTCGACCTTTGTTTTATCTTTGGCAGCTATTGTCAGCATTTTTTTGGCACAGGTATTTTCAAAAATATCGGTTAACTATATCAGCATGATTATTGGGGCGGGAATTTTTTTAATTCCTAGTTTAGGTAGTCATGTTGAAAATTTTAATTCGGATATTTTTATTGGCTTGATTGTGGCACCGTTACTGTTCTTTGAGGGTCAATCAACACATTTGAATTCTGTTGGTAAAGAATTTAAACATATCGTCCAAACGGCGGTCATGCTGGTTATTTTGTGCATGATTTTTGCGGGCTTTGGTGTGTGGACAGCTGCGGGTGTCAGTTTACCTTTGGCATTTATTCTGGCCGCAATTAGTACTCCAACTGATGCCACAGCTGGGGAATCGGTGACCAATGGTCTTAAAATGCCCAAAAATGAGGGTACTTTTTTAAAGATGGAATCCCTATTCAATGATGCTTCGGGAATTATCCTCTTGAATATGGCAACGCTCTGGTACATTAACGGGTATATCAATTATCAGGAAACGATTCTTGACTTCATTATTTCAGCTGTCGGTGGTATCGTGGTCGGCTTTGCTTTTGCTTGGGTAATGGTTTTATTTCGACAAATTTTGATACGGACATCTTATAATTCACTCAATGCTCAAATTCTACTGTATGTAGTTGAGCCATTTGTCCTGTATTATTTATCTGAACAAATTCATATTTCCGGTATTATTGCGGTTGTCTGTGCAGGTTTAGTTTCCAACGCAGAGTCGCAACGAAGCCGCTTGACGAATGCTCCTCAAGTGCATTTGGGGGATGATATCCAAAAGATGATCACAGAGATTTTCAATAGTGTTGTGTTTGTTATTTTAGGATTTATGTTTACTAAAATCATTTCAGATGAACACTTCTCAATGAGCTCGTTGACGTGGTTAGTCATTGGTGTGGTGTTATATGTAATCAATGTTTTAACACGTTATATTTATGGAAGAATGCGTTTGGAATTTAATAATCGTTCTGGCTGGACATTTGCTTTAGGGGGAGTTCACGGGGCGGTTACATTGGCCTTGGCGTATACGTTGGCTGAGTACCATGTGAAAAGCTCAGATTTTAATTTAGTTTTGATGTCGGAGAGCGTTTTAATTATTTTGAGTTTAATTGTTCCGACAATTGTTTTTCGATTTATTTTGAAACATGATGTGCAAAATAGTGAAATTGATGAAGAAGTGGCGCAGATCCGTGTCAATATGGTTCACCAAGCGATTGATACCATTAATAAGATGTATTTGCCGGATAATGTTAAAAAATCCGTTATCTTTGACCTCATGGCGCAAAAACAACGGACGAGAACTCGTGATTTTGTCAAAGAATGGGTAAATGTTGTGAAGCATCCCGAATTTACAGGTGCTGAAAAAGAACTGGAAATGCGGGCTTTTATGAATGCCTTTAATCAAGAAAGACAATATTTGGATATGATTTCTCAAAGTGAGGTCAAGTATCAAGATTACGTCTTCGAGATGTATAACGATATTCTGATGGCCGAATCGCTGATTATTGGACCAACTGTTACTGAGGAGGACGAGGAGTCTTAAATACTTAATAAAAGTCCTAATATAGTTTGTTTAAAATACAAAGCTATATTGGGGCTTTTTTTTAGTTGCGTAAATAATTTTAGTTAGCACCATTAAATTTTGGAGAGTACTCTAGCCGGAGGCGGCCATATACTAAATGACTAGCGTTAATTGATACCCAAACTCCAAAACCTTGCTAATATACAGGCTGATAACAAAGTATGTTATTGATTTTCTTAAAGAAGATGAGTTTATTATGAAGAGATTTACACAAGGTTTATTATTTTCTTCATTACTAGCACTTAGTGTCGGATCAACAGCCATTGCTGGTCCAACAACTGTCAAAGCTGACGATAATTATTACGGCTACACGGCAATTGCTACGTCGGTTGTAACGGTTAGAGATACAGGTGCGCAAATTTATAATGCTTACGGAATTCCAACTGGCAAGTATTTACCAATGAATTCACAGTGGCAGACTAATTTGGAAAACACACTCTATAATGGTTCGTACTATGGCATTGGCGCTGACGAATATGTTAAAGCCACCGATGTGCGTTACGAAATGAAAGCTGGATTTCACGGCTATGGTGTTCAATCTCCTGGAAATTATGATGGTGTCGTGGTAACTTCTGATTATGGTGCGGCACTTTATAACGCTGCCGGATCTCCGATTGGGAAAACTTTGCCTGACGGTTCAGTTTGGAAAATTGATCAGATAAATAATGTTGCCAGTGGAACTTATTATCGTGTTGGTCTAGGTGAATACGTTAGTGCTATAGACGTCCGTCTTTATGAGGCTGGATTTATCAAAGCTATTAACGAAGTTGTAACAACAAGACCTGGTCAGCCAACTTCACTATATGATGTTAACGGTCAACTTATTACTGATCGTGCTCTAGCTCCAAATACTAAATGGTATACTGATGAATTCTCAAGTAATGGTGGCGTAGGATACTTACGTGTCGCAACTGACGAATATGTTATCGCTGCTGATGTATATTAAAATATAAAATGCCTTGATAGTCTTCTTAGATTATTGAGGCATTTTTGTTTGGTAAATAATTACATAAGTTTGCTTATAATTCGAATTTCGCTTTTTTAAGAAGTTTGGCTTTTCGGTTAAGGTCATATGATGCACCCAAACAGTAAACAAAGAAACCGACATTTGCGAGTGCTACAAAAATTAGTTGGTTGGACAGAACAGTTGAATGTATGGAGTGAATTAATAGAAATAAATTAGTGACAAATAGAAGAAATAGTATAAGTGTTTCTAAGTACAGGTGACTTTTACCTATTTCTAAGTCGAATGAACCTGTCCTTAAATTGGCGATGTCTATCAAAGAATCAATTGGGTCTTCGTGTTGAATAATCGGCTCAACCTTTTTTTTATAAACTTCAGAGTATTTTGAATTGAACAAATACTCGATTATAATCCCAAGATTTATTAAGACAAAAGAGGTAAAGAACAAAATAGCTTGCATAATTGGATACTTCCTTCGGAGTTTTTATGGGTTTCGTTGGTTCAGCCTATAAACTAATAATCCATAAGCATCATGAGAAGATATATACGTTCTTTTTAAAATAGTTGAATAATACAGCAAAATAATACAATGGAATCATGAATGCTAGCAATTCTAAAATCAAGAAAAATAAATTTTCTTGGGAACCTGCCATATTAAATAAGGATTTGTTGTAGATGGAGAAAAGTGGATTAGTCTAATTAAGGGGGAACCTGATATTATTGGGTTCTTTTTTTATTTATCAGGCATATCAGTTTTAACTTTGGAGAACTTAACTGTAAACTACTAGATAGTAAATAACGGTTTTGGAGGGCAAGCTTATCGATAAGAAGGAATTACGTAAACAACAGACTAAGAAATTGCATAAAAATAAGGCACTGACTCGCACTGAGGGATTACAGTTATTGAAAAAGTTACAGGAGACTCCTGAGTGGAAGAATGCAAAGACTATTGCAACGACAGTCAGTTCACTTATCGAAGTTCCCACGACACCGATAATTGAGGCCGCTCAAGCAGAGGGCAAGCAAGTTTATCTACCAAAAACAATGCCATATCGCCAAATGGCATTTCTACCATTCACCAATAGCGATGATTTGGTAAGAAGTGATTACGGCATACTCGAGCCAGTCTATAATGAAGATTTGGTCAATCAGACACCTGATCTAGTCATTGTTCCCGGATTAGCTTTCGCGGAAGATTCAAATTATCGAGTTGGTTTTGGTGGCGGTTATTATGACCGTTTCTTGGCAAAATATCCTGGTAAAACCGTGGCTTTGGTCCCATCAGCAATGCATTTTGATACAGCGGATTGGGAAATTGAGGATTATGATATTAAGATTCAACGCTTGATCTGTGTGGATTAAAAGACGCATCATAAATATGAAATTTTAAGATGTTTAATATTAGGCCAGTTGACTGGACTTTTTAATCCCCCTTGTTATAATGAATTTGTGATTTGAATCTCCTTACAATATAAGAAGGTTTGACATTTTCAGCAACAAAAAAAGAGATGTTCTCAGCATCCCTTTTCCTGTAAAACTTGATAGCCCGTTAAGACGGTAGCTACTGATTAAATTATAGTGTAACTAAAATAACCGTAAACTATCCGAAGTTTAAGACGGTTATTTTTTTGTTCACTTTTTGTCGCTACGTATGTATGTCAACAGGGCAATTAAGAATATACCGAAGGTCAACATCAAACTAATAGTGTCAAAAATAGACAAAAAAGGCATCCTCCTTTCCTCGAAATGTAGGGAACTCATGTGTAAAAAACCATAAGCATCACTTCTTTCGATATAAGCCACCGTCGTTAACTTACTATCAGTTATTATTATCTACCAAATATTTTTTTCTAGATATCAATAAAGGCAGGTTACTCGAGATTAATATTTTCTTTTATTATTGAGATTATGTAAAAAGTCATTGTGGATATAGGCTAGTTCTTAATTCAAATTATTGTACTAGATAATCCAAAGATGTTAAGATAACTACTTGCTGGAAACAATTGTAGACACTAAAAAACCGATCATGATTTTCATCATAATCGGTTAAGCGATAATCGCATTTATGGGTGGTTGGGGGATCGAACCCCAGACCCACGGATTAAGAGTCCGTTGCTCTGCCAGCTGAGCTAACCACCCATGTATCTGTAGTTGATTGCGCATCTCTCTCAACCAACGAAATATATCATACCATAAGCTCCAAATTTATGACAAGCTTTTTTTTGAAAAAAATTCAAAAAATTTAACGTAGCTTTAAGGTGGCTTTATTAGGGTTGAAAGATGAGTGTTTAAAATAACCTATTTTGTAAGATTTCGGTTGTAATAAATTATCAATAGTACCATTTATTTGAAATAATAAAAATCTATGTAGTTATTCATTTCATAAAAAATAAATTAGTTGGAAGAGCTGAGAGTATTTATCCGCAGCGAAAGTGGCGTTATGGCTTTAGCCATTACGCCACCGGACGTGTTGGAGACTTTTCGGGCTGTGGAAAGGCTTCAACCGAGGTTCGAGACCGCACTTTGGCTCGGACCGTGCCGCGCAGCAGATGAATACTCTCAACTCTGGAAACGGAATACGCCAATAAACCCTCAATCTCATGGTGCTTTTGTTTTAATAACTAATAACTTGTATAATATTCACGTCAAGGAGATAAATTATATGGCTAAAAAAATTCTAGTAGTAGATGATGAAAAACCAATTTCCGACATTGTTAAATATAATTTGGAAAATGAAGGCTACGAAGTCATAACTGCTTTTGATGGACAAGAAGCTTTGGATAAAGTAGATGAGGATGATCCAGACCTTATTTTGCTTGACCTAATGCTTCCGGTTATTGACGGTCTTGAAGTAGCAAGAACTATCAGAAAAACTAAAGATACTCCAATTATTATGTTAACGGCCAAGGATACCGAAATTGATAAGGTTATTGGCCTAGAACTTGGGGCAGATGATTATGTCACTAAGCCATTCTCTAATCGGGAATTAGTTGCCCGTGTTAAGGCACGGTTAAGAACCCAAACACACGCTCGCAGTGAAGATACTAAAACTAGTGAGATTAAAATTGGTGATTTAACTATTCTTCCCGATGCTTATACTGTCACAAAAAATGGTAAGGAAATTGAATTAACTCATCGTGAGTTCGAATTGTTACACTATCTAGCTCAACATATTGGACAAGTAATGAAACGTGAACACTTGCTTCAAACAGTATGGGGCTACGATTATTTTGGTGATGTCAGAACAGTTGATGTTACCGTTAGACGTTTACGTGAAAAGATTGAAAATAATCCTAGTCAACCAGAATGGTTAATGACAAGACGTGGCGTTGGTTACTATTTAAGAGACCCAGATAGTGAGTAGATAGGAAGAATTCCGTCTCCAGAGCTGAGAGTATTCTTCTGCTGTGCGGACCGATCCGAGCCAAAGAGCGGTCTCGAATCTCGATTTGAAGGCTTACCATAGTTCGGTAAGTCTCCAAATTCGCCCGGTGGTGTAAAGGCTAAAGCCTTAACGCCACTTTCACTGCAGGTAAATACTCTCAGCTCTTCCGACTAGTTTAACTGATGGCTTAAATATTATATTTGAATTTGAGCTAAATTTTAAATTCTAAGGAATATTTTCTTCACACTACTTGTATGTTGGTAAGTCTCTAACTGTTAATATAGGTTCCATTTTAAAATAGAAATTCTAAAAAACTGATAAGCTGAAAATGTGAGTCAGTTTTTTTGTTATATTTATAATTAAAAAGTGAAGTAACTTATAAATAGTATGTTATTTTAGTCGGAGGTCAGCAGTGATTTTTGCCCGCTGTGGAGGTGGCGTTAGTGCTTTAGCACTTACACCACAGGACGACTTTGGAGACTTGCTGAACTTGCAAGGCTTCAAATCGAGGTTCGAGACCGTACTTTGGCTCGGACCGGTCCTCATAGCGGGCAAAAAATCACTGTTGACCGGAGACGGCATATTTACCTTGGAAGCTGTATAATATACATAAGTCTGTACAATTTAGGTGGAAATATTTTGAAAAATAGATTTGTCTTTTTACATTCGATTAACTTCAAAATCGGATTGTCTTTTATTTTAATTTTAATCGTCACAATTGAGATCATTGGGGCCTATTTTGTGCGTCAGTTGGAAGATCAAAATGTTGCTAATTTTGAAACTTCCGTCCAGGTGCCGGCTTATACAATTAATCAAATTTCGGAAAATTTAACGGATAATGATCAACATACCCGTGAAAATATTGGAAATGCGATTCAAGATTATTCACGTGTCAGCACAGATATTACCGACGTACAAGTAATTGATCGTAGTGGCATTATCGTGGGGGCCAAGGATTCGGATGGCGCCAATATTGTCGGAACCCAGACTTTGAAAGATAACATCAAACAAAGTATTCGGACTGATAAAAAAATTACTCAGATTTACTATGAAAAGCAAAATGGTAGTTCTTACGAGTCAATTGTGCCAGTAACTTCGCCGGATAATAGTACGGTTGTCGGAGCTATTTATGTTCGTGCCAGCATGGAATCAGTTTATACCGGTATCAACAGTATTATTCTGATTTTCCTAACAGCGTCCTTGGTAGCTGGTTTGTTGGGTGCCACAATTGCTATTTTCATTTCACGAGCGATTACTCGACCTATTGATGAAATGAAGCAGCAGGCGGTCAGAATGGCTGAAGGGGATTATTCCGGACAAGTTCGTGTTTACTCTCCTGATGAGTTAGGACAATTGGCTATGGCTGTTAATGACTTGTCAGTTAAAGTCGAAGAGGCCACCGAGAACTCGGAGTCTGAGCGACGAAGGCTGGACAGTGTTTTGACCCAAATGTCGGATGGTGTTATCGCCACGAACCGTTTGGGAAATATTACTGTTATCAACGAAATGGCTCAAGAGTTTTTGGAAAAGGACGAAGATGAAGCCATCGGTCAACCATTGGTAGAAGTTTTGGGTATTAAGGATCGGACGAGTTTTGATGACTTGTTGGAAAATCCTGACCCAATGGTTATTGAAACGAATGATAACAATGATGATTACGATGAAACCGACGATAATTCGTTGATTTTAAATGCTGATTTCTCGTTGATTCAAAGAAATAGTGGCTTTATCAGTGGTATGGTTTGTGTTCTACATGATGTCACTGAACAACAAAAAATCGATAGTGAACGTCGTCAATTCGTTTCCAATGTTTCTCATGAGTTGAGAACGCCTTTGACAAGTATCAGTAGTTATATCGATGCTTTGAACAATGGTGCTTGGAAAGATCAGAAGCTGGCACCACAATTCTTGGGCGTTACAGCTGAAGAGACTGACCGAATGATTCGTATGATTAAGGACCTTTTGAGTTTGTCACGAATGGACCAAGGTCGTTCGAAACTTGATAAAGAGCTAGTTAACTTCAATGAATTTTTCTCATACATATTGGATCGTTTTGATATGATGCTGAAAAAGGAAAAGGCTGATGCTAAAGAAGATGATACGAAGGTTGTTAAAAACTATCGTATCAAGCGTATTTTCACCAGCAAGGACCTTTGGGTCGAAATTGATACTGATAAGATGACTCAAGTTATCGATAATATTATGAACAATGCCATCAAATATTCACCAGATGGGGGCGTCATCACTTGTCGTCTGTTGGAGACTAATAAGCACATTATTATTAGTATTTCCGATGAAGGCCTTGGTATTCCTAGAAAGGATATTAAGAAAGTCTTTGAACGTTTCTACCGTGTTGATAAAGCGCGTTCTAGAAAACAAGGTGGTACTGGACTAGGTCTATCCATTTCTAAAGAAATCGTTGAGCAACACAAGGGTAGAATCTGGGTCAACAGTGCTGAAGGTAAGGGATCAACATTCTACATTTCCTTGCCATTTGATCCTAACGAGACAGGAGGAGAATGGGATGAAGTTTAGTCGATTAATTGTCCAGGTATTTTTGGCCGTGGCAGTGATTACCAGTATTGTCCTATCCTTCTTCATCTGGACTAATACTGCGCGCTATCAACGAGGCAGAAACATTGATGTGACGTCCGCTGAATCAAATAAGAATGAAATTCCGATGAACCAAGTTATCAGTCCAACTTCGGTAATTTGGCACGATGAAGATGACCAACATTTGATTTATAACAGTAATGAAAATATCTCGCTAAGTATCCAAAAAGTTATGCAAGATTGGAAAATTAGCGAACCTAAACAAGTTTCCTCAAAAGATGGTGCTTATTACCAAAAGATTATCCAGGGTAAAAATATGTTGCAGATGGTCTATCCAACCGCAATTTCCATCAATACTTTTGGTTACTTGCTGAATAATGACAGTTTGAAAAATGATAAGTCCAATCAATTTAACCGAATTTTGGTTAATTTAAAGGATAAGAAGGACCCTAATATTTACTTGGCCAATGACAGTAACTATGCCGTTTATAAAGCCAAGTTGAAGAATGCTTCGTCGATGCCTTTAAAGAAATTAGTTAAGAAGGCAAATATTGACTTAAAAGTTCGTTTAAATATTATGAAACATGGTGTCTTCACGTTTTATATTGAGCCTATCAAGTTGAAGACCTACTCATATGTCATCAGTGGTAAACAAGATGGCGAGTACACAACTGCTTTGTTTGATACCAATACGAATGGTTTAGTAACTTCAGAAGATAATGGCGTTTATACATATAATTACGGAGAATCAAAACGTTTAATTTCTGATCACAATACCGATGAATTAACGTTTGAAGATTATACTGATACATCTGTTCCAAAGACACAGTTGGCGTTTTTGCAACGAGGTTATCAAAAGATTACTAATCTCCAAAATTCAATTTCCAACCTGCGCCTTTACAGTGCCAATTGGGATGACAAGGATTTAGTTTTCCGCGAATATGTTGAAGGTTTCCCAATCTTTAAGAAGAGCCAGTTTGGTTCTATTCGCATTAAATTTAGCCGTAAGGGCAGTACCGAACATTTCTTGAATAAAGTTCTTGAAGTGCCTGTGCCATCTAACCAAACGGCCACTAAATTGAAGTCAACGAATGCCATCTTCAAAGGCTTGCAACGAGCTGGTTATTCTCCTAACGATGTGGAAGATATTGAAGTTGGTTATCAGTGGGAAGCTGAGGCTGACAATGAGAAAGTTGTCGATTTGAAACCTACTTATTATGTTAAAATCGATAGTCATTGGAAGTCATATGATGAGTGGACAAATGAAAGTGCGGAGGAAGATTAAATGGATTTTAGAAGAATTGAAGTTATATTCTTAGTAGTTTTTTTCTCACTAGATATCTTTTTGTTCTTGTCATTCCGCAACAGTCAACAACTGGTCAGCAGCACTAGTACCAACACGTCAACTGTGACCGAAATGCGTAAACGTAATATCAGTTTTGGAAGTTTGGATACCAAGAGTGGCAATGCTTATTATTTAGGCTCACAACCAGATGAATCTTTGGCTCAAAATCTTCAAAATTTGCGTAACCAAAAAATTAATTATGAAGACGTTAACCACATGGTATCAAGCACTTTGGATGATCCTATTACAGTTACAGACGCTAATAGAAAAACAATTATGAACAATTTTGTTAAAAAAGAAAGCAATATTTTGTTTGGGAAACATTATAAATATGCGCCACAACTTTCAACCAATTCGCAAATGGTTTACATTGAAACTGGTTCGTTAGGTGATGTTTATGATAAAACAGCCCAGCTAATCTTTTCTATTTCCGATGACGAAGTGGTAGGTTATACTCAGACTTATGTTAAAAAGTTGATTGTCTTGCATGAAAAGCAACCAATCAAGAGTGAGAAAGATGTCATTACTAATTTGTATGCCAATTCGGAAATCCCTAACAATTCTAAAATTTCATACGCTAATTTAGCTTATACGAAATTGTTAGAAGCCAAGGATAGTACCATTTATATTCCGGTTTGGTTCGTAACGATTAAGAATAAAGATAGTAAAGTTTCAGCAACGAAGAAAGTTAACGCCTTTACAGGCAATATTATAAAGAGTTCAACAAACGGAGATAATTACAGTGCCCAATGATGATAGTTTAAAAATCAGTGTCTTAGCCAGTAGCAGTTCTGGAAATGCCACTTATATCGAAACGCCCAAGCGCCGTGTCTTAGTCGATGCCGGATTGTCTGGTATCAAAATCAAACGTGCTATGGATAGCATCGGTAAGGATATTACGAAAGTCGATTCCCTATTTGTGACCCATGAACATACTGACCATATTCAAGGTGTCGGTGTTTTAGCCCGCCGCTATGGATTAAGTGTCTATGCTAACGAAAAGACTTGGGAAGCCATGTTGCCAAAGATTGGTAAGGTTTCTGAGGACCAGATAAATATCTTCAATCACAACAAAGTTATGTCTTTAGATGATTTGGATGTCGAAAGTTTTGCCGTTTCTCACGATGCGGTTGATCCACAATTCTACAAGTTCTATCACAATGGCAAGGAGTTTGTTATCTTAACTGATACAGGCTACGTGTCTGATCGGGTTCAAAAGACGATTGAGAATGCCGATGGTTATTTGATGGAATGCAACCACGATGTTGAAATGCTGCGTGAAGGTATCTATCCATGGCCTTTGAAACAACGTATTCTTAGCGAAAAGGGCCACTTATCGAATGAAGATGGTGCCAGAACGTTGATGGACGTTATCGGTAATAATACTAAACAAATTTTCTTGGGACATTTGAGCCACGAAAACAACACCAAAGCGGCGGCCAGACAAGAGGTTACTCAAGTCTTGGAAGACCACGATTTTGGTGTGGGTCATGACTTTAAAATCAACGATACCGACCCAGCAGTGGCAGATCCGTTGATTGCATTGTAAAAAGTGAACAATTTAATCATAAGTCGTTCATAATTTTTTCATATTTCAACGGTATATTATAGTTAGTAGATGTGGGGTGCTTAGTTAATGCCGTCTCCAGAGCTGAGAAATATTCACTGGCTGTGCGGACCGGGCCGAGCCAAGGTCTCGTCCCTCGGTTTGAAGCCTTGCAAAAGGCGCAAGTCTCCAAACACGCCCGGTGGTGTAATGGCTAAAGCCATAACGCCACTTCCACTGCCCATAAATATTTCTCAGCTCCTCCGACTAGAGTTACTTAAAATTTTGAATGTTCAATAAAATTGATTTATTAGCCTCTAAATCTATAAAATAATTGGTTAAGAGATATAAAGATATTTCGAACGTATTTCAAGGGACTTATTAACTAGCACGATGCATTAGTAAATGTGTGGGGAAGTGAAAATGTATGAATAATGACAATAACGACAAGTCTGAATCAAGAGTAGAAGAAAAGAAGCGTGGTTCCACTAAGAATTCTGGTAATAATTCTTTGCTTAAGACGGGAATTGTAGCATTTATCTCCGCCGCTTTAGGTGTGGTAATTGCTTTTGCAGGATTCACATATTTCGGCAATAACTCTTCCGATACAGCTAGTGTCGGCAATACCGCCGGAACAACTCAAGTTAGCAATACGAAGGTAAATACATCCAGTTCCATGTCTGGAGCTTACAAGAAGGTTAACGGGGCTGTCGTTTCCGTTATCAACTTGCAGAAACAAAAGGAACAGAGTTCTGGTGATGGCAGTATTTCATCCATCTTCGGTGATTTGTTTGGAGATAGCGGTTCTTCGTCAGACAGTTCTTCATCAGATAATGCTCAAGGGCAAGCTGATGAAAGTGGCAACAGCAGTGATTCTAACTCAAGCTCTTCAAATAACAGTAAATTGCAAGAATATAGTGAAGGTTCTGGTGTAATCTATGCTAAACAAAATGGTAAAGGTTATATCGTAACTAATAACCACGTTGTTTCTGGTTCTGATTCACTAGAAATTATTTTGGAAGATGGTACAAAAGTAGCCGCTAAATTAGTCGGTACTGATACAGCAACTGACTTGGCTGTCTTGGAGATTCCTGGCAGTAAAGTGCCCGCTACAGCCTCATTTGGGAACTCTGACAACGTTTCACCTGGTGACCCTGTAATTGCTATTGGTTCGCCATTAGGTAGTGAATACGCAACGACAGTTACTCAAGGTATCATTTCAGCTACCAACAGAACTGTCACAACTCAAGACCAAAATACTGGCCAAGCAACCGGACAAGCAACTGTTTTACAAACTGATGCTGCTATTAATCCTGGTAACTCTGGTGGTCCGTTAGTTAACGCAGCTGGTCAAATCGTTGGTATCAACTCAATGAAGTTGGCTTCAAGTACTGATGGCTCTTCAGTTGAAGGTATGGGATTCGCTATTCCAAGTAACGAAGTGGTTAAGATTATCAATCAATTAGTTGCCAATGGTAAAGTTGAACGTCCATCACTTGGTATCAAAGTCTTAGACCTTGATCAAATTACCGATGACTCACAATCAAGCTTGAAGTTGCCAAGCAGTGTAACTAAAGGTGTTGTGGTTTACAGTACAACCTCAGGATCAGTCGCTAAAGCTGCTGGTATGAAGAAGTACGATGTAATCGTGAAATTAGGTGACAAGACCGTAACTTCTGTTGCAGACTTGCATACAGCCTTATATGCACACTCAGTTGGTGATACTGTAAGCATTCAATATTACAGAAATGGTAAATTGAATACAGCTAAGGTTCACTTAACAAAGCAAACTACAGAATAAAAATTATTTAAGTAAAATAGAAGCGTGAAACCGTACAATAAGGGTTTCACGCTTTTTTTTGAACTTTAATGTACAATTTGGATATTTATTTCGACTTTTCAGAAAACTAATGAACAAGAGTTTTCCACAGATGTTAATAACTTGTGTATAAGTACCGAAAAATAAGAAAAACCGTTGTAGAAAAGTTATCCACAGAATTACCCACAGCTGTGGATAGATTTTTTAAGGTTGCCCATCTGTTAGTAGCAATTACTGTCAAACTAGGGATGATAAGTGTTACACAAAAACAGACAAACTTTTATTTTTCTGTGCAAAAATAAAAACTCATGATAATTCGTATTTTGAAAATTAATTTGGAAATTAAACGATAGTTTCGTATGATAAATAACGAGGAGATTTTGTTATGAATATTAAAATTGTTACTGTTGGAAAGTTAAAAGAAAAGTACTTTAAAGCCGGTATAGCAGAGTATGCCAAGCGTTTAGGCGCCTTTTGTAAGTTTCAAATTGTTGAGTGTCCTGATGAAAAAGCTCCTGAAAGTTTGAGTGAAGCTCAGGATCTCAAAGTGAAACAAATCGAAGGAGAACGAATATTAGGAAAAATTAAGGATAAGGAATATGTGATTTTACTCGATTTACGTGGAAAAGAACTCACTTCTGAGGAAATGGCCAAAAAGATCGACGACTTATCCACATATGGAACTTCTGATATCACTTTTGTAATTGGTGGATCATTAGGAGTTAGTCCTGAAGTTACTAAACGAGCTGATTACAGCATTTGTTTTGGTAAGTTTACGTTGCCACATCAGTTGATGCGCTTGGTATTAACTGAACAAATATATCGTTCATTCATGATTATTAATCATCGAACATACCATAAATAAAAAATCCGCCAGAGACCGACAATAATGTGGTTCCGCTATGGGGACCGGTCCGAGCCAGAGTGCGGTCTCGGGCCTCGGTTTGAAGCCTTGACACAGTTCGTCAAGTCTCCAAACATGTCCGGTGGTATAAGGACGGGAGATTCCTCCCGTTCTTATACCACTACCACGGCACACAAATATTTCCCAGCTCTTCCGACTAATTAATCGTTATTAATTGAATGTAAAAATATTTAATTATTAGAAAAACAAGACAGACAATCCGATTTTGGGTTGTCTGTCTTGTTTGGTATTTAGGGATGTAAATTATAAATAAATATTAGTATAAAAGGCAATCACAGCATCGCCAACAATCTGAATTTTTACTGGTTGACCATGATCCAAGTAGACTCGAACCAACATGGTTCCGGGTCTTTTTATTTTCTCACCTTGAACGATTGAAAATTCAAAGGTATCGCCGTGTGTTTCGACTAAATTATATTTGACGAGATAAGCACCTAAAGGTCCATTGGCATTGCCGGTGACGGGATCTTCGTTGATACCACTGGCTGGAGAAAACATGCGGCTATGGATTAATTCCTTTTTATTTGGTGTGACGAAAAAAACGTAATAACCGTTGCAATTAATATCAGGTGTGATAGCTTTTAGTGCTTCTAAATCAGGAGTCAAATTGTCGAGTGTTTGTTGATTATCGATTGCAATCATGACTTTAGCAGCACCAGTTGAGGCGATTGCCATCGGAAATTCAAGATTGCGTTGTTGTTCAGAAATTCCCAGCGCTTTGAGAATTCGTAATTGAATATCAGTAGCTAGAGGCTCATCAATCGATATTTGACCTTGAGTCATAGTGATTTGATAGGTGTCGCCATTTTTCAAAATATCGATTGGAAGGTTACCAGCACCAGTTTCCTGAACGATAGTTTGTGATGGTAAATTGTTTTCGACTGCCCAAGCAAAATTAGCGCCAATCGTGGCATGACCGCAGATTGGGACTTCAGTTGTAGGTGTGAAAAAACGAATTCGGATGTCAGCATCATCAGTTGTTGCGGGAAGAATAAAAGCAGTTTCCGAATTATTCATTTCCCGAGCAATTTGTTGCATCTGTTTTTTGGTTAATCCATCGGCGTTTGTGACTACTCCAGCAGGGTTACCGGCTAACTTAGTTTTGGTGAAGGCATCGACTTGATAAACGTGATAATTTTTCATAATTTCTGACTCCTTAAAGAGAAATAAATGGACCACTATGTAAATAAATTATAATTGTAAAGGTTTCGTAATATTTACGAAAATTCGTTGCTTCCTTATATGTATGAATTATAAACTTAACATGAATATAAGTAAGAATATTCTTCAGTGGAGATGGATATAATGAAAAAAAGAAATAATATTTTAGTAGCATCAGCAGTTGCCATCATGCTAGCACCAGCTGCTTTGAATGCTCTACCACAACAAACAGTGGATGCCAGTGCTGTGGGAACTGTCGCCACTACAACGCCAGTTTATAACGCAAGTGGTAAACAAACAGGTCAAACTTTGCCAAGTGGAAGCAAGTGGCAATTAGGTCAACAAGAAACAATCAACGGAGTAGCTCACTACTTAATTGGTACGAATGAGTATATTCCAGCTTCAGTTGTTACAAATGTTACTGGAGCAACAAATTCTGTTGATCCTGAATTTGGACCAGCTATTACATATAATACTAATCCCGATGCTGGAAAAACTGTTACAGCCAATCAAGCTTTAGCAGTCGTTGACCGTTATGGTAACGAAACAGGAACTTCTTTACCAGCTGGTAGCCGTTGGGTTATTGGTGAAGTAATGCATGCCAACCGTATGGTTTATTACCAAGTCGGAAATAATCAATACATTCAATCACTTGATGTAACAATTGATGGTGAAAATGACAATAATAATTCAAATACTGCTGCTGATAATTATGTTGAAACAGACGGTAACTTTGGCAAGACTGGTACCATAACTCAAGTCGCTGCTGTAGTTAATGATCAAGGTACAAATACCGGAATTGTTTTGCCAGTTAATAGTTCATGGAAGCTTGGAAAAGCTATGCACCGTGACAAGCAAACATTCTATCAAGTTGCTACTAACGAATGGGTCTCATTTGCCGATATGTCAGTTGCTAGTTCAACAACTACAAATAACAATACAGACTATTCTGGAAATGGTAGTTACATCACGTCTGGCTCAACAGATGCTGGTAAGACCGGAGCAGTTACGGTAACAACTGACATCGTAAATGGTCACGGCGATAATACTGGAAAGACAGTGCCAGTAGGTAGCAAGTGGATCCTTGGTGGCGATATTTTGCACTATGACAAGCAAACATACTATCAAATCGCTACAAATGAATATATTTCAGTTGCCTATGTAAATATTGCTGACAATACAACAACATCTACACCAACAACAAATACAAATTCAAGCATGCCAACACCTGGCAATGGTTTGATTGCTACAACAAAGAAAAATATCCAAACATATAACACTGCAACTAATAGATATGATCAAAGTTTACCAGCTAATACATCATGGAAAATTAGTAAATTAGTTGTTAATAAATATGGTTCATATTGGGGTCAAGTTGGAACAAACGATTGGGTTTGGATCTCTGACGTTAACTTGAACAGTGGATTGAATTTGAAATCAAATTCATATTACGAACCAGAATTCGCTACAGGCATTAGTAAGTAATATATTTATTGAATACATCTTCAGAAATGAAGGTGTATTTTTTTTGTGTTCTTTTCTTGCCGCCGGGGATTGCCAGAGAATTTTCACCTGCTATGGGACCGGCTCGAGCCAAGGTCTCGACCCTCGATTTTGAGCCGAAGTTCGCGTCTCAAAAGTCGTCCTGTGGTGTAAGTGCTGAAGCACTAACGCCACCTCCATTGCGGGTGAAATTCTCTGACAATCTCCGGTGTTTCTGTTAATTTACTGCTAATTATTGCTAGTTATCTGTTAGTTTCGAATTCAAAAAATTCCAAATATTAATTAGATAGTTAAAAAGGTTCCAACCAAACATCAGATAAAAAAACACTCTAGTCTTCGGTTGTCAGTAATACAGACCGCAGTGCAAGTGGCGTTATAGCAACGGTTTTCTGCTATTACACCACCGACGTATTTTGAGATTCGCGGTCTTTGCGAAGCTCAAAATCGAGGTTCGAGACGCAAGGCTTGCACCGGTCACACAGCAGGCTGCATTACTGACAACCGGAGGCGGCAATTAAAAATTAATTTCAATAATTAAGATTTTTTTTAAATGTTTTTAACCTTTATCTATCAATATTGGAAACGATTTCCAGCCAAAGATAACATTAAAAAAATAATTACTTAATTAGAAAAGCACTTGTTATTTCTAATAATCAGGCGTACTCTAACTATTAATTTCTACGAACGAAAAAGTAGAACAGAGACATCAAGAAAGGATGATACGTATGAATGTTGGTCTTGTCGGCGTTACTGGTTATAGCGGTAGCGTCTTGTACGAACTATTATTGCATCACCCAGAAGTTGATTCGGTCAACCTCTATGGGCATGCACAATCGGAAATAAAATCTTTAGAATCGGTCCTACCTCAACTACGACGACGAGCTAACATTTTGCCTTATGATCCTGCTGATATCATGAAGAACAATCAAATGGTATTTTTCGCAACATCTGCTGGTGTTACCACTGAATTAGCCAAGCCGTTTATTGACAAGGACTTTCCAGTGATTGATCTAGCCGGAGACTTTCGATTGAAGTCACGTGACGTATACAAGAAATGGTATAAGAAGGATGCTCCAGAAATGAAGTATCTTGAAAAGTCACATTATGGATTAGCTGATTTTACTAGCTCGAAGGGTGCAACTTATGTTTCTAACCCTGGATGCTACGCTACTGCAACAATTTTAGCTTTAGCGCCGTTAGTTAAAAATCATCTGATTGATCCAACTTCAATCGTAGTGGATGCCAAATCTGGTACATCCGGTGCGGGAAAGAAATTGAGTGAATTAACTCATTTCAGCCAAACAAATGAAAATCTGCAACTGTATAAGGTAAATCAACATCAACATATTCCAGAAATCGTTCAACAATTAAAACTTTGGGATGCGGACGTACCTTATATTCAGTTCACAACAACTTTATTACCACTGACACGTGGAATAATGGCCAGTTGCTACATCAAGGCTAAGCCTGAGATAACTGAAGAGGATGTCCGAAAGTCCTTTAATCAAACTTACTCAGCTGATACCTTTGTGAATGCTACTGAAGGAGTTTTCCCAACACTTAAACAAGTTGTCGGAACTAACTTCTGTGACATCGGTTATCAATTAAACCCTGTTACCCATCAAATTGTCGTAGTCAGTGTAATTGATAACCTCCTAAAAGGTGCAGCCGGGCAAGCAATTCAAAACTTTAACCAAATGTTTGAATACGAGCCAGGTCTAGGATTGGATTTAATTCCAACCTTGCCATAAATTAGGAGGATTTTTTTATGCAATCATTTATCAAAGAAGAAGAAAAAAATTATGAAGTAGTACCCTTTACATGGCCTAAGGGTTACAAAGCCGATGGAGTTTACGTAGGATTGCGTAAGAATCCTGAGAAAAAAGATATGGGCTGGCTTTATTCAGAAGTCCCCGCTCAAGCTGCTGGAACTTATACGACTAACCAATTCCAAGCTGCTCCTACAAAATTAACTAAACAGACAATCAATAAAGAACATCTTTTACAAGGAATCGTGATGAACACTGCCAATGCTAATTCCGTAACTGGTAAGCAAGGTATGATCGACGCCTTACAAATGCAGGCTTGGGCCGCTGAAAAAATGGCTGTCGACAATGATTTAGTTGGCGTTGCTTCAACCGGAGTTATCGGTGAACCATTGCCAATGGATTTGATTAAAAAGGGTGTCGATAAGTTACAGCTATTAGACAATTTCTACGTAACTGAAGCTGTTCTAACGACTGACAAACATACTAAGACTATCTCAACTCAAATCGAATTAGACGGCCAGACAGTAACTATTAGTGGCTTTTGTAAGGGTTCAGGGATGATTCATCCGAAGATGGCAACAATGCTTGGTTTTGTTGTTACTGATGCTAAGATTGCCGATGGAGCTTTGCAGGAAATGTTGAGCCAAGAAGTTGATTCGACTTTCAACCAGATTACCGTTGATGGCGATACTTCTACTAATGACATGGTTGTAACGATGGCCAATGGTCTAGCTGGAAATGAACCGATTAAAAATGATGACAGCACCAATGCACAGACTTTTCTCAGTGCGTATAACGCCGTTTTAACACAATTGGCTCAGGACATTGCAGCTGATGGTGAAGGATCAACGAAACTAGTTGAAGTTAACGTTGAAAATGCGGCTAACCATGCTGATGCTCAGAAGGTTGCCAAAGCAGTTGTTGGTTCTAACTTAGTTAAAGCAGCAATCTTTGGTGAAGATGCCAACTGGGGTCGTATTATCGCAGCTATTGGACAGACAAATGCCCAAGTTGATATCGATCATACGTCAGTTTGGTTGAACGATTTACCACTCGTTACTGACAGCCACAGTGCTGACTTTGACGAAGCAGTTATGAAACAGACTTTATCCGAAAATAAGATTACGATTTTGGTCGATCTTCATTCCGGCAATGCGACTGGTCAGGCCTGGGGCTGTGATTTAACTTACAATTACGTCCGAATCAACGCCACATACAGAAGCTAATTAAAAAATACGTATGAGGTGAAGATTATGAAGGAAACGATTGTTGTAAAAATAGGCGGCAATGCGAGTGATCAGTTACCAGCGACTTTCTTTAAACAGCTGAAAACTTGGTGGCTAGAAGGTAAACAAATTTTGATTATCCATGGTGGCGGTCCACAGATCTCACAATGGAGTGAGAAATTACAGTTGCCTGTGAAGAAAATTAACGGTATCAGAGTGACGAATGATGAAACTTTGAACGTTACCAAGGCTGTTCTATTAGGTTTAGTTCAACCAAAACTTTGCCAGTTTATCGGTAATGCTGGTTTGCCTGTTATTGGATTGAATGCTAGCGATAATCACTTGTTAGAAGGTAAGTATTTAAACCAAGCTGAATATGGTGAAGTTGGACAAGTTACTAAAATTAATAAAAAATGGTTGCAGGAAGAATTACAGAATCAGATTGGGATTTTAGCACCATTAGCCCAGACCCATGAAGGTCAGTGGTTGAACGTTAATGCGGATATGGCTGCTGCGACAATTGCCATTCAGTTGCACGCTGAATCGTTAGTTTTGTTGACAGATGTACCAGGAGTTCTGAATTCTGGTAAAGTCGTTCCACAGTTAACTGAGACAGTCGCCGATGATTTATTCCAACAGCACATTATCAAATCAGGGATGATGCCCAAAATTAAGGCTTCGTTCAATGCCTTGAGAAATGGCGTTAACCAAACTTTTATCACCAACGATTTAGGACGACCGGGAACACAGTTCCAATACGTCGAAAAATAAAAATTTCTGGAGGTTCATCATGGAACATGTATTCCCAACGTACGCGCGTTTCCCATTCGATTTAGTTAAAGGCGAAGATGTCTATTTAACTGATAATCACGACAAAACTTACTTGGATTTCACTAGTGGTATTGGTGTCTGTAGTTTTGGCTATAGTAACGAAATTATTCAAAATAATGTTCAAAATCAATTAGGTAAAATTTGGCATATTTCTAACTTGTATGAAAGTCAGATTCAAGACGATGTTGCCGCAATGTTATGTGACGATGATCAACTAGCTTTCTTCTGTAATTCAGGTACTGAAGCTAATGAGGCAGCATTCAAGCTGGCTCGTAAATATACTGGTAAAACAGCAGTTCTAGCATTCAACAATGGTTTCCACGGTCGGAGTTATGGTTCAATGTCATTGACCGGCAATCCGGATATTCAACAAGGCTTTGGTCCATTAGTTCCGGATGTAGAATTTGCGGACTATAACGATAACAAAGCGCTGGAATTGATTGACTCTCATTTAGCAGCTGTGATTTTAGAAGTAATTCAAGGTGAGGGTGGCGTTTATGTAGCTGACCAGCAGTGGTTGACCGATATTCAACAAGCTTGCCATGATAACGGCGTTTTACTGATTATTGATGAAGTTCAGAGCGGAATCGGTAGAACAGGTAAGAAATTTGCCTTTGAAAACTTTGGCTTGAAACCAGATATCATTACTTTAGCAAAAGCTCTAGGTAACGGTATTCCGATTGGCGCAATGATTGGTAAAAAGGAAATGGTCGGAGCCTTTGGCCCTGGATCACACGGAACAACATTTGGTGGTAATAAGTTAGCTATGGCATCTGCCCAAGGAGTTTTACAACAGTTAACACCAGAGTTTTTGGCAGAAGTTCAAGCTAAGTCAGCTAAAGTCTGGCAGAAACTAGAGACAGAAATTCTACCATTGTTATCTGTAACCGAAGTAACTGGAATGGGTCTGATGATTGGGATTCATTTGGATACGACATTAGATGTCAATGAAGTGATAACTAAATTGCAGAATAAAGGTTTGTTGACGTTATCAGCTAAGCACAATACTTTACGTTTGTTGCCACCATTGATTATGGATGATGATAAATTAAATGAAGGTTTAGATATTATCAAAGAAATTTTACAGTAAAAAAAAGGGTCAGATAAATTCCATGTTTGGAATTATCTGATCCTTTTGAGTTTTAATATTTATTTTTCATAACTTGCTAATGAATCAAAAATGAATTTAACAAATGCTTCACGGTCAACATCTTCAAGAACTTTGATATTGTTCTTTTGTGGAGCATCTGTACGACGGTCGGGATATGTCATACCACGATATTGGTCGTTAGTTAGGCAAACATCCATTGAATAGTTTGTGCTCTTAGTGAATAATTCTGGGGCAATCAAACTGATAACGGCACAGGCATCGTGAATTGGAATCTTTGTCATGCCTTTTGCTAATTCAGCTGAGGCATAGAAATCTAAGATTGAGCTAGCCATTTTACCAACGCGACCGAGATCTTTAATCTTGCCGATTTCATCCATTGTTAGATAGGCTTTGTTTTCGGTTAAGTTTAAACCTGATAAAGTAATTGGTAATCCTGAGTTGAAGACGATATCCATAGCTTCTGGATCAACGTAGGCGTTGAATTCGGCAGCCAATGTGATATTACCTTGAAGAGTTGAGCCACCCATAATATAGATGTGTTCAATGTTTTTCTTAACATCAGGGAAAGTCTTCAATAGAAGGGCAACGTTTGATAATGGGGCAGTGGCAACTAAGTTGACCTTTTCGTCACTCTTAGAAATGCGGTCGTACATGTAAGTAACGGCATTGTCGCTTGTCAAAGGATAGTCGAGACTGTTTTCTGGAAAATCATAGCCCTCCATACCAGTCTTACCGTGGATTTCACCAGCAGTTTCGATTGGTTTTACTAGTGGGGATGCTTGACCAGATGCAAGTTCTGCATTTGAGCCTAAAAATGTTAGTAGTTTCTTAGCGTTTTGTGTAACATATTCAAGTTTAACGTTACCACCAACAGTAGTAACACCCATCAAATCAGCTTTTTCGGGATGTGCAAGTAAAACTGTTAGAGCAATCGCATCATCAATACCAGGATCACAGTCCATAATTACTTTTGTCATTAAATCCTTACCTCACTTTTTTAATTTTAAGGGAATCTTTTTGAGAGCGCGAACAAAACTGTGTCGTTCCAATGTGCCTAAAGTCGAGAGAATTTTCTGATCATTATCGGTCATAAATTTATCGATAGCATCTTGCATTTCTTTAGACTTGTCAGACAACACAATTCGTTTCAAACGTGAGTCACTTTTAACGCTACGTCGAATAATTAATTCATCTTTTTCCATAGTCTTCAAAATATTAGTCGCAGTAGAGCGGCGAATATTGAATTCTTTCTCAATATCTTTTTGGTAAATCTCGGTATTATGATGGTCAGCCAAGTAATGAATAATCTGTACCTGAGTACCAGTCAGTCCATATTTAGCCGCAAAAGTATTGATACCACGGGAAATTTCATTCGATGCAACTTTGATCAAATGAGCCACGTCACTCGCCATAAAAGATCCTCCTTAGAGCATTGTATTACTCAATAATTATAACATCATGTATTTGTTCTATCTTCAATGATTGTAAAATTATTCACATTTAAATATGCCGCCTCTGGGTGTCAGTAATGTAGCCTGCTGTGAGACCGATTCGAGCCAAGGTCTCGAATCTCGATTTTGAGCTTAGCATAAACCGCAAATCTCAAAATGCGTCAGTTGTGTAATAGCAGAAAGCCGCTGCTATAACGCAACTTTCACTGCGGTCTACATTACTGACACCCGGAGGCTAGGAGATTTCTTGATGTTTAGTTGACCTTTAAATCAATAAGGTATGTATCAAATAATCTGAATAGAAATCTCTTAAAGTGATCAATAACACTAATTATTAATAGTCTGATAATTTAATATTAATACGTAATATTATTTGGTTCTGATTTTTGTACTTTTTTGAATTGAATCAAGATATGAAATAGAAGAAGACGTTCAATATTTTTGTATTATTTATGTTCTTAAAGGAAGAAATACACAACATTTTACCAATATATTAGCCTGAGGATGACAGTGATTTTTGCCTGCTGTGGAGGTGGCGTTAGTGCTTTAGCACTTACACCACAGGGCGAATTTGGAGACTTGCCGAACTGTGGCAAGGCTTCAAATCGAGGTGTGAGACCTCGGCTCACGCCGGTCCTCATAGCGGCAAAAAATCACTGTCATCCTCAGGCGGCCCCCCAACCAGACTTATAATTTTTAGTTCTTTCACTCTCCCTCGAGAAACATTCTTTGTATTAATTTCAAAACTCTCCTATATTGGACTGTAGAAACTAATACAGGGGGAAAAGTAAATGGCTAAAGTTTTAATTTTAGGTGCTAACGGGAAAATTGCTCGTTTAGCTGAACATATTTTTGTTGATACAACTGATGCAGATTTGAGATTATATTTGAGAAATGCTGGACGTTTAAAGGATTTCGCTGATTCACACAAATTGGTTGAAGCCGTTGAGGGTGACGCCACTGATGTTGCTGGATTAAGCGAATCAATGTCAGACGTTGATATGGTTTACGCAAACTTAGCTGGTGGCAATATTGAGGATGAAGCTAAGGCTGTCGTTGAAGCTATGCATGCCGAGAAGAAGACACGTCTAGTTTGGATTTCAACTTTGGGTATTTATGATGAAGTACCCGGCAAGTTTGGTGAATGGAACAACAAGACTTTGGGTAACTACATTACTACATATGCTGCTGCAGCTAAAGTTATTGAAGATTCAGATCTTGACTACACAATCATTCGTCCCGCTTGGTTGACTGACAAGCCAGAAGTTGATTATGAAGTAACGCAAAAGGGTGAAGCCTTCAAAGGAACTGAAGTTTCTAGAAGATCCATTGCTCAAGTTGTTGTCGATATTTTCCAAGATCCTGACAAGTTTAAACGCGAGTCAATTGGTGTTAACAAACCTAATACTGACGGGGATAAGCCTGCTTGGTATTAAAAAATTAAATGCGTGTGATAGCGCATTTTTTTTGTGGCTGAAATTGCGTAAAAATGATATGGTGAATTTGTAATCGCTTGCAAGTAAAAGGAGAAAAATAAATGGTTAAACGTTTAATTAGTGCTAATTCGAGTGAAATGTTGGCAATGAATGGTGCGGAATTGAAGCAAAGTATCAAGGCCAGTGAAGGTCGTGTCGTTTTGAGTGAAAATGTCGTCGTTCATGAACCTTTGGATGGCATTACAACTTCAGAAATTGCGGCCGCTTTTGGAGCTGATTTGATTTTATTGAATGCTTTGGATGTGTTGAATCCATTGATTTTAGGACTTTATGACGGAGAAGAAACCATGGCAACGGCTAGAGCTCATCATGATGGTGAGTCAATCCATCGTTTGCAAAAATTAGTTGGTCGTCCAATCGGAGTTAACTTGGAACCAGTTGACCCTAATGCCAAAATGGCTGAGGACCGATTGGTTATTCCTGAAGGACGTATGGCTAGTGAGAAAATTTTAAAGGAAGTTGAGAAGCTTGGCTTTAATTTCGTAGTTTTAACTGGTAATCCCGGAACTGGAGTAACCAATAAGCAAATCGCTGCTAATATCAAAGTTGCTAAAAAGGTTTTCTCTGGTTTAGTAATCGCTGGGAAAATGCATGGCGCTGGGGTTGACGAAGCTGTTGTCAGTCCTGAATCTGTTGAAGCATTCTTGGATGCTGGAGCTGACGTTATTTTGGTGCCAGCAGTTGGAACAGTTCCTGGTTTTGATGATGCTGAATTGAAGGAAATTGTTAAATTAGCTCACAATCGTGGAGCTTTGGTGATGAGCACAATTGGAACTAGTCAAGAAGGATCTGGCAGCAGTTTCATTCAAAATGTGGCTATACGCAACAAAGTTGCTGGCGTTGATATTCAACATATCGGAGATGCCGCATGGGGAATTCAATCACCAATTGAAAATATTTATGCGTTGAGTAAAACCATTCGTGGTGAAAGACATGCGATTGCCAGAATGGCTCGTTCTATCAATAGATAATAAGAAAATCAGGCAATCCTTAATAGGAAGACCTGATTTTTTTGATAATAGACTTAATTTATAAATATATTTAGATTTAATACATGTTAAAAGTGCATGGCCTGTTTTCCGTATCAATTGAAGTTTTGAAAACTCTAAAGATTAATTAAAGTAAATTATGCTATAAAAATATCAATTTGAATAATAACTCATTTAGCTAAAATGTTGGTCATGGTCCATTTTATATACAAAAAATACATAATCGTTTGATAATTTCGTTTTCTGAAAGTAATTATCAAGTGAGGTAAAACGAGTGAAATTATACGTTGAAGCAGGTCAAGCATTTCGGATAGGACAACTAACCGATATTCACATGGGCGAATATCCTTTGGAAAGAACCGATGAAAAGATGATTGACCAGTTACGAAATGTTTTGGAAAATAATCATTTTGATTTGTTGATGTTGACAGGAGATCTGATTTGGGGCGAATACAACGAAGATCCGCACAAGAGTTTACAAGTGCTCTTCGATTTATTGAACGAGTTTGAGACGCCAGTTGCCATAACTTATGGTAATCATGATACCGAAGGACGCTATGGCAGAGCTTATATCCGTGCTTTTGAAAAAGAATTAAAGAATTTAGCTGATAAAACACATATTTTTATGTCTGGTGAACACGAAAATTATATGTTAGAAGTTTTAGATAAAGCGACTGGTGAAGTAGTGAATAAAATTTTTGTTTGGGATAGTGGCGCATATTCAAAATGGCCGGAAGTCAGCCTCTATGCGGCAATCGATCTCGACCAAATCAATTGGTATGTTGATACATCAAAATCATATGCGCACAAGACGTTTGATGTTGGATTCATGCATACACCATTGCCAGAATATGGGAAAGTTGATCCTGAAAGAATAACCGGTAGTTTTGGCGAGCCAGTTTGTTCAGCTGACCTCAATTCAGGACTATTCCATGAGATTTTAAAACAGAACAATATCAAGGCATTATTTGCCGGTCATGATCACTATAATAATTTCTCGGGATCATACGCCGGAGTGCACCTAAATTATGGCAACGTTACAGGCTATAACTGTGGCAGTGACTTGACTAGAGGCGTTACACAAATAGACTTGTATAACGATGGATTACAAAGAAGAAACTTACTTTTCACAGAATAAATGTTAACCGTCTACAGGTATGAGAATATTAACCTGCAGTGCGGACCGGCCCGAGCCAAAGAGCGGTCTCGAACCTCGGTTGAAGCCTTTCCAAAGACCGGAAAGGCTCCAACACGTCCGGTGGTGTAATGGCTAAAGCCATAACGCCACTTTCGCTGCGGATGAATATTCTCAGCTCTTTCAACTGATTTATTTTTTGTTGTTTTTTTGAATAATCTAATCAAGAAAATATATTAAAAAATTGCAATTAGAACTGTTATATCAAGTTTCTGTATATAAATAATGCATAAAACTAGCCCTATAAAATAAGTAGGGACTAGTTTTTTTTGTCTTGGTACCATGTTATGAAAAACTGAATTAGTCGGAGGTTGCCAGAAAAATGAGCCAGCAGTTAAGGTGGTGTTATTGCTTTAGCAATTACACCACGGACGTGTTTTGAGACGCGGTTTTCGGCTCAAGACCGAGGTACGAGACCGCATTCTGTCACAACAGGTTCATTTTTTCTGGCAAACGGAGACGGCAATATAACCAAATTTATTGAAAACAAAAAAATAATTTCAGAAAAGACTTACGAAGAAGGATTTTTTCTGGTATATTAATCCACTGTTGCAACAATTTGGAGGTAACTTATGAGTCAAGCTCAAAAAATTAATACAAAACCTCTTCATCCATTATTGTCACTAATGGGTGTTCTTATCGGTGGATTCGTCGGCATGTTCAGTGAAACTTCATTGAATATTGCTCTTCCATCTATTATGAAAGCTTTTAATATTGAAACAGGTACTGCTCAATGGTTAGTTACTGGCTACATGCTAGTTATCGCTATCGTCTTGCCACTTTCAAGTTTATTGACAAAACATTTCTCAACTAGGGGATTAGTTAGATTTGGTTTATTAGATTTCATCGTGGGTTCAGTGATCGCAGCTCTTGCTATCAGCTTCCCAATGCTATTAGTCGGACGTATGATCCAAGGTATTGCCACAGGTATTATCTTGCCATTGATGTTCTCGATTGCGATGAGAATCTTCCCACCTAATAAGTTAGGTGCAGCACTTGGTATGGCAGCTCTTGTCATCATGTTTGCCCCAGCTATCGGACCTACAATTTCCGGTATTATCTTGGGAGTTTCATCATGGAGATTTATTTTCTGGTCATTCAACATTTTCTTATTGATTGGTTTAGTAATCATGGAAAAGAATTTAACGAATGTCTTTGAAGTAACTAAGCCAAAAGTTGACTGGTTAGCTATTTTACTTTCAACGATTAGTTTTGGTTTAATCGTATTCGGAGTTAGTTATTTAAGTAAAAGTATCACATTAGCTTTGATTTCCTTAGTCGTTGGTCTAGTGCTATTGGTTGTTTATATCAGACAACAATTGCACGCTGAAACACCAACTTTGGATTTCGCCGTTTTGAAGAACCCTGAATTTGTAACTGGCTCTGTGCTAGTTATGATCAACTTTGGTATCACATTGTCAGCAATGTACTTGTTGCCAATGTACTTACAAAATGGTTTAGGCGTAGCTGTTGCCCTAACAGGTATGGTTATGTTGCCGGGTGGTATTATCAATGCGGCCGTTTCATTCGGTGCCGGTCGTGCTTATGATAAAATCGGTGCTAAAGTACTATCACGTCTAGGTTTCTTAGTCTCAATCATTGGTGCAGCTATGTTCCTATTCAGTAACCAAAACAGTTCACTAGGTTACATTATCGCTGCCCATATCGTCTTGATGATTGGTGTTCCTTTAGCTATGTCACCAGCACAAACATATGGATTGAACTCACTAGATGCTTATCAATCAGCTGATGGTTCAGCTATTATCAATACTTTCCAACAAGTTATCGGTGCTGTCGCAACTGGTATTGCAACAATCTTGTTGAGTACTGGTCAAGCAAACTACTTCGCTGATGGTGGAAAATCAGCTAAATTAGCATTTACTAATGGCGCTCACTACGGATTTATGTTTACATTAGTATTAGCTGTCTTTGGATTTATCTTGGCATTCCGTGTCCACAATAAAAGCAAAGAGACAGTTAGTTCTAAAGAATCAAAGCCTGTAACAGATAAGGCTGAAAGCACTGCTACTGATTTAAACTAGTCGCTGAGTTGATCAGTTAGAACAATTGATACGAAAAGAGCCAATCAAGACGGTAATTGATTGGTTTTTTTGTTGGGCCGCCTCCGGTTGGCAGTGATTTTTTGCCAGCTATGAGGACCGGGCCGAGCCAAGGTCTCGTCCCTCGCTTTGAAGCCTTGCCACAGTTCGGCAAGTCTCCAAAGTCGCCCTGTGGTGTAACGGCTAAAGCCGTAACGCCACCTCCACAGCAGGCAAAAATCACTGCCAACCTCCGGCTTATTTGGGGCTGTTTTACAGAGGGTTTTTGGCAGTGGATTTGTAATTTGCTATTCGGGATACTTTCTGAAAATGGTTGTTGGTTTTGTCTCAGTTTTTAAAGGATTAAATTAGGTTCTAGTGGGAATAAATAAGGGATTCGTCAATCAGATTTAACCTTGATTTCAAGGGATAACTTAGTCGGAAGAGCTGAGAAGTATTCACCAGCTATGAAAGTGGCGTTACGGCTTTAGCTGTTACACCACCGGGCAAGTTGGAGACTTTTCGGGCTTTGAAAAGGCTTCAACCGAGGTTCGAAACCGCACTTTGGCTCGGGCCGTTCCGCATGGCAGGTGAAATACTTCTCAGCTCTGGAGACGGAAAATTTAAGTTATCTAACATGAATATCAATTTACGGTTGAAATGTAAGATGAATTCTCTTATAATAATAGGGTTAATAAAATAAGTTAAATGTAATAACGGGAAGGAGGGTTTTTTAGATGTCACAAAATACACATAAAGGTATGACTGGCCACCGCCGTCCTGTAAACCAAAAAAATGGTGCAGAAAAACGCGCTAACACACAAGCTGTCCTTGACTTCTTAAAGAGTCGCGACACTAAAGAATCTAAATAATTCTAAATAAAAAAGCTAACAGATTATGTCTGTTAGCTTTTTTTGTACGCTTTATTCAACGGTGATCTCTTGGCGTCCATTACGTTTGGAATGGTACAAGGCTTCGTCAACTCTGGAATAGAAATCATTGATTGAAATATCGGTCTTAGTCATTTCGGAAACACCCATTGAGACAGTTAAATTGATAGTTTTTCCGTCGAAGTTAGTTTCGGAATGATTCAAGGCTGAAAAGATTTCTTCAATGATATTTTTAGTGTCGTTTAATTCGTAATTTGGAAAGATGACGTTAAATTCTTCGCCACCGGTCCGATATAACTTTATCTTGGAATCATTTTGACTGATAACAGTTTGGACGGTACTGACAACGTTTTTCAAGACCGCATCACCAGCAAGATGTCCGTAAGTGTCATTGATACTCTTGAAGTGGTCGATATCAAACATCAACATTGTAAATTTAGTATCGGAATTTTTAACTTTGCGGAACAGTTCCCGTAATTCGATATCAAAGGCATCGTAATTGTAGGCAGAAGTTAATTTGTCGTGAGTCGCATCTCTAAATAGGGCGGTTCTGGACTCTACGTCCGCAAACAAGGTCGCAATATAGCCGAAAGTAAACATTTCTAGGATAGCTAGATAGAATATTTCTTTCCAAAAAGTTGGATAACTGATAGCAAACTTGATCTTGGCGAAGAACCAATACGCAGCACCGAAGAAAATGCTGGAACCTAAGTAATAGAAGTATGGAAATTTTTTATCGGTATGAGTTTTGATGTAGTTGAGTGTGTAGAAAAATGCAATCAGAATAAATCCTAAGCACCACGATTCCCAGCTAGTTATGGCCGCATTGAATACCATGAAGGCTAAGACAATTGGCGCAAATAAGTGAAATTTGAACGGAACATTGAGAATAACTGTGTAGAAAATCACCGCAACTAATTGGAAATTAATGAATGTCCAGGAATGTGAATGCCCACGAACGGAAATTTGCAGGGTGAACAAAATGGCTAGGATATAAATAATTCCTAAGATAGCCCGAAGTGTATATTCGTCAAAACTAATATCTTTGAATTTCAAAATCTTTTTAATTCCGGCGAAAGCCACTTGAAAGACGATGAAGATTCCCATGATGAAAAATAGGCTGGTCAGTAGTGATGCCTTGCCGATTACATAACTTGTTAACAAAGTTGCTCCCCCCAATCCGTGATACTTAAGTCTAACATGCGACTTCAATTCAAAAAAAGTGTTCTCCGGAGATTATTTCTCTAGAGAGCACTTTTTTAATCGACAACATCAGTCCTATGTAATCTAAAGGTCAATGATAATGCTACGAGCAAGAATGCTAAACATGCTAGAAATCCTGCTTGAATTCCAACTGATTGATTGACTGTGCTGCCGGTGATAAATTTGTCAGCCATCGTAATTACAGCAATGATAATGGCTGTACCAAAAGATGCGGCTATTTGTCTGAGGGTATTGAATGTTGCCACGCCATCGGATAAATACTTCTTTGGCAATGCACTTAAGGCGTGTGTCTGAATGGGAATTAAGATTAAAACTAATCCTAATTGGCGAACCATTTGACCAACTGTCAGCATCAAAACAGACGCGTTAACGTCGATAACCGCTTGCATAAATGTACCGAAACAGTCGATTAACACTCCGGTGACAACAATTCGTTTGATAGGATATTTATCGAATAAGCGACCACTGACGGGTGACATGAATCCGGTCAAAATTGCCCCAGGTAACAAAGCTAATCCTGAAATTAACGGACTTTTATGTAGAATCATCTGGATCATTAGTGGCAAAAGGATTGTATTGCCGTACATTGTTAATACAATCAACATATTTATGGCTGTCGCGAAGGTGAATTGGGAATGTTTAAAAATTTCGAAATTAATAATCGGCTTGGATGATTTGTTTTCCATAATTGCGAAAATAACGATCAGAATCAAACCAACAACTGTGAATCCTAAGACTTTAAATGATAGAAAGTTATTTTGACCGATATTTGAAAATCCACTTAATAGGAAGAGTAATCCCAAACTGACAGTGATTAAGCTGGGAACGTCAAACTTGGGATTATCATGCGTTTCAATTTGTGGCAATTGGAAAATCGACAACAGTACGACGGCAATAATGAATGGCAAGATTAGGATGAATAGGTATTGCCATGAAAAGTACTGCAAAATGACTCCAGACAGCGTTGGGCCAATGATAGGGGAGAAATTAAAGGCCAAGCCAATAATTCCCATTACAGCTCCTTGCTTGGCTCTAGTCGTGTATTGCATAGCGAGGACGTTGACCAGTGGCATCATCATACCTGTACCGATAGCTTGAATCATGCGACCGATGATAACCATGGTAAAAGTATTGGCGATGGCTCCAAGAAGTGTCCCAACTAGGAAAATTGAGCTAAAGATAATGAAGAGATGTCTAAAGGAGAATTTCTTAATAAAGTAGGCACTAGTAGGAATCATGATTGCGTTGACCAAGGTATATCCGTTTGTTAACCATTGGACGGTAGAAGAATTGACATGGAAAACCTGCATAAAAACTGGCAGGGCGGTGTTCATTAAAGTAGAGCACAAAACACCAAAGAAGGTACCAAAGACCATAATGTAAAGTGATTTTTTGATTTGTTTCGACATGTGTCTGTGCGCTCCCAAAATATAAAGTAGTAACCTATTTATTTTAGTTATTAAAATTGGGAAGGTCAACACGTATAGTGCCACCGGAGGTTGGCAGTGATTTTTTGCCTGCTATGAGGACCGGTTCGAGCCATAGTTCGGTCTCGAACCTCGCTTTTGAGCCGAAAACCGCGTCTCAAAAGTCGTCCGTGGTGTAAGTGCTAAAGCACTAACGCCACCTTCATTGCTGACAAAAATCACTGCCAACCTCCGGCTAGTTTATTGTTGAATTTAAAGTTGTCTTTGGGTTGATGTGCAAGATTTTGAATGGGTCCAAATATTATTCGTTGAAAGTATAATTTACCGTTCAACGCATAAGCTATCTTTATTTAAGTAATCATGAGTCATGATTTAATTGTTAAACATCCGATAAAGTTTGTAAGGTAGGTCATCTGGGCTGATTACTTGATAGTCTTTGACATAGCTGCATTTGGTGTCCAATTTTACCAATTGACCATCATCTAAGTCGTCATCAGAATGCAGATCAATTTCGTGATATTTGCCTTGGCGGTCGTATGCATCAGCGTAAAAGGCATAGCTACCATCGCTTTCTTTGTCGGCATCTTCATAGTCGACTTGCATAAATTTAGGACTGCGTTTGGCTAGTAAGTTGTAGTGGTTAAAATTTTGTGCAAACTCAGTATTTTTGTCTTTGAGATAGGAACCAGCCATGTAATAGCCTAGTCCTAGTACGATTATCCCCATAAATAGGGCGTTAATAAATTTTTTCATAATTTTCTCCAAACTGTATAAAAAAAGAGCCATTTCAGGCCCCAACTATAGATTTAATTTGGTATAAACATCGCTAGGCATATCTTTTTTGAAAACTTCCTTATATGAATAAACGTAACTGCCTTTAGTGTCGAGCTTTAGGAAGTGACCTTGTTTCAGCTTACCCATACCCATGAACTTTATAGGATGCTCATTACCAGCGTCATCATAACTTTTAAGATCATATGTGTAATTACCATAACCATCTTCGTCTTTGGCCTCTTTATTATCAATTTTTACATATTTAGGTTCACGCTTAACCAATACGTTATAGGCGTTGAAAGCCTGTGCTGATTGGCTAGTGCTGTCCTTGACTGAGAAACAAACCCCGAAATAACCGATTATCATAACTACAATACCCAACAAAAAAACTCTTAAAAAACTTCTCATTTGAATTACCTCCTGACAAGTATATTAAGAGTTTTGCTTTTTTTTATACATTTGATTCACTTACATTATTCTTACAGATTTGTAAGCCAGCTTTTTACCACCAATCGAAGTTAAGTGTGTAGTCTACAATTCTGTTGAATAAGTCTGCTACAAGTTTCATCATAGCTAACACCTCCAACTATATATATAAACTCTTTTTCTTAACTACATTATAGTTCTTATTGAAAGCGCTATCAATTGTTAATGATATTTATTTGCCTTGCCGTCTCCAGAGCTGAGAAGTATTTCGCCTGCTATGCGGTACGGTTCGAGCCACAGTACGGTCTCGAACCTCGGTTGAAGCCTTTTCAAAGTTCGAAAAGTCTCCAACTCGCCCGGTGGGGTGACGGCTAAAGCCGTAACGCCACTTTTCATAGCTGGTAAATACTTCTCAGCTCTTCCGACTAATTCCATCAAGGTAAGAATGAGTATATCGGTTACTTGGATCAGTGACTTTTACACCTCCAACCTTATAGTGCTTTATAGCGTAAATGAATTGAACTCGGATAATATTTAAATGTTAGATTATTATTGATTCTTGGTAATATTTAGTAAAAATAGAGCTGCAATCAAACTAAGCCCTGAAATAATTGTAATTATAAGTAACTGATCAATATAACTTGTTGAAAAACCATGAACACCACTAGTGAGTGCAACAACGGCTGCAATACCCACGGATTGACCAATCTGGTGAACTGTATTGACGACACCAGAGGCAGCACCAGCAATCTCGGGGTCAGTATTAGCCACACCCTCAGCTGTCAGTGGGCTGAGCACTAAACCTTGTCCAATTCCAAAGATTACCATTGGCAGCGCGATAGCTATCCAGTAGCCTTTATCTAGACCTAAAACGATGGGCATTGATACACCGATAGTGACAAGCAAAACTGCAATGACAATTAAACGTGCATTACCAATTTTTTCAGATAATCTTGAAACCTGCAGTGCACCAAAGAATTGGGGAATTGTTGCAGGTAAAAATGCTAGGCCGGTCAACAATGGTGTAAATCCATAAATGTGTTGTAACGCTTGGGTTGTTACAAAGAAGTAAGCAAATGCTGCCCCGATAAAGAAGAAACGGGCGATATAGGCGCTGTTACGTTGTCGATCAGAAAATAAACGTAACGGCATAATTGGACTTTTAACCAATCCTTCAGCATATACAAATAAAGTCAATGCAATAATAGCTACGATTATGGCGAGTAACTGATGAGAAGTTCCGTCAATACTGTAAACTAACGCTGACAGCCCCAAGACTGATAATAATGTCCCTATGATATCAAGACCGTTGGCACGTCTAATTTCATCATCTTTAATAAACCGAATGGTCATGAAAAACATCAGTAAACCAACTGGCACGTTTAAGAAAAAGCCATATCTCCAAGAAAACATGCTAGTAATTATTCCACCAAGCACCATTCCAAAACTGGCACCTATACCAGCTGTAGTACCATAAGCGGCGATTGCTCTAGAACGCATTGTTCCATGATAATTGTCTAACAAGAGAGCTAATGTAGTGGGAGCTAAGATGGCAGATCCAATACCTTGAAAAGCTCGCATTGAAATAATCATCGGTGCATTTGTAGACAGGCCAACCATTAATGATCCAAAAGAAAATAACAGTAGTCCAATTAAAAAGACTCGTTTACGACCATATACATCACCAATACGGCCGCCAAACAATTGGAATCCTCCGAAGGTCAACGTATATGCGCTGCTGACCCAGGCAAGTGTTTGAGAATTTAGGTGAAGATCAGTTGCGATTTTAACAGTACTCGTGAAAATAATAGAGTTATCCAAAAGTATCATGAAATAACTTAATAAAATAATAGGTAATACAATACCAAATTTTTCTTTGTTTTGATTCATTACAAACCCCTATCGTAATTCAAATTAGCTTTGCATAGAAATACTTGGTCGGTTTCTATACAAGAATGCACTAATAGTAATATGGATTGGGAGGTTTGAAAATTACTAGATTAGCATACAAGTATGCTTCAAACGTATACTAAAAGGCTGATTTTGTATTAAAGGTTGAAAGTTTGTTAGAGTATGCCGTTTCCAGAGCTGAGAGTATTCATCTGCTGCGCGGCACGGCTCGAGCCAAAGAGCGGTCTCGAACCTCGGTTGAAGTCTTTCCAAAGACCGGAAAGTCTCCAACACGTCCGGTGGTGTAATAGCTAAAGCCATAACGCCACTTTCGCTGCTGATGAATACTCTCAGCTCTTCCAACTAATTTATTTTTTATTGGGATAAACAACTAAATAAATTACAACTATGACTTGTACAACAATGGTCACATAGTATTTTTAACTTTCAACCTTCAGTTTTGTATTAAAAAAAGACGCCAGAACCCGTATATAAGGATTCCAGCGTCTTTTGATTTTCAACTTGTTTTATTTCCAAGACTTTGACATCAATTCAATCAAAGGATTAACTTGATGCTTTTGACCCTTTAAATAGGAAACATAAAAATCCATTTTACTAGCATCATCGCTGATTGGGATTTTTACACGGTCGCCATCATTAACGGGTAGGTGATCACCATTTCTGGAAATATTGGTGCTGAAATGGGGAAAATTAGAATATTGAGTTATTTCTTTAAAGGCATCATATTGTTCTTGATATAAAAACTTGGCATCGGGAATGTTATCTTGAATAATTTGTTTCCAAATACCGATATCGTTGACGACAATAAAGCTCATCCCTTTTAATTCTTCAAATTTTACGGAATTCTTGTTAGCGAGATAAGTGAATTTGTCTAAGTTGACTGACAACTGTTCGCTTCCAATAAAGCGAGATTCAATCGAATCAGTCATGATTTCATGATTGGTAACAATTACAGAAAAACTGTGATTCTCTAAGTCGTTGATAACTGCAGCTTGTTCTAACAAATCATCATTAACTACAACGTTGTCAGGGATGTTGTCCATTGAATGCAACATGATTATTGGTCCGGGAGCAATCGAACCGATTCTTATTGTCGTGTGACTGGCTTCATATGCTCGGACAGTCTCAATAAAACTTTGGTTTTGATCCAAAACCTTTTGCGCTTCTTTAGCTGCCAAAATTCCGGTTTTAGTCAAAGAAATATGATTAGGCTGGCGGTCGAAAATTTTAACATTGAGTTCTTCCTCAAGCTTTTGCATTCCTCGTGTTACTGTTGGTTGGGTCACCATCAATTCTTCAGCTGTGGCCGCTAATGTTCCAAATTTACTAAAAGTAACTAATTCCTCAAGCAAGTAATTATCGATCATAAAATCACCTCATTGTGTTGCTATACGTCAAACGTATAGTAGCATGCTTATCTGGTAATTTTCAAGTGTCTAGTATCCACATATAATGAACTCATCAATCAAACACAGAGGTAAACAAATATGGATACGGTTAAATTAAATAATGGAATCGAAATGCCACAATTAGGATTTGGAGTTTTCCAAGTAACCGACTTAGAACAATGTGAACAAGCAGTTGTTGATGCAATTGCTTCAGGTTACCGATTAATTGATACAGCAGCAGCTTATCAAAATGAATCAGCCGTTGGTCGTGCTATCAAACGTAGTGGAGTTGATCGTAAGGAATTGTTCATTACATCAAAGCTTTGGGTATCAGATGCCAATTATGAACGAGCAAAGAAGGGTATCGAAACTTCATTAAATAATCTTGGAGTTGACTACCTAGACCTATACTTATTGCACCAACCTTATGGGGATGTTGCCGGTGCATGGCGTGCTTTAGAAGAAGCTTACAAAGCTGGTAAAATTCGTGCTATCGGTGTTTCAAACTTTTATGCCGACCAATTGAAGAATTTGGAATTATCCAATGAAATCAAACCAGTAATTAACCAGATTGAAGTTAGTCCTTGGTATCAACAAGATTCAGAAGTTGAGTTTAACCAAAGCGAAGACGTTCTGGTTGAAGCTTGGGCACCTTTCGCTGAAGGTAAGCATGACATCTTCACTAATGAAACTATTAAAGAAATTGCGGATAAATATAACAAATCTAATGGTCAAATTATTTTAAGATGGTTGCTCCAACGTGGAATCGTGGTAATTCCTAAGTCAGTTCACAAGAATCGTATGGAAGAAAATATCAACGTCTTTGATTTCAAGTTAACTGATGATGATATGAATGTTATGAACAGTCTTGATAAAGGTGAGAGTCAATTCTTTGATCACCGTGATCCTGTAACAATCGAACAAATCTTTGGAACAAGTTTGGCTCAATTAAAATAGTTGGAGAGATAAAAATGAAAAAAGTATTAGTATTAGGCGCAAATGGACAAATTGCAAGAATAGTTGAAGACAGAATTTTGAAGGAACAAACAGATGTTGAATTGACATTATTCTTGCGTAATAGCAGTCGTTTATCAGAATTAAGTTTACATAAGAACGTCACTTTGGTTGATGGTGACATCAATGACTTTGAAGCTGTTAATAATGCGATGAAGGGTCAAGATATTGTTTATATTTCATTTGTTGACCACGACGACAACAATACTATGACTAAGAATGTTGTTAAAGCTATGAAAGAAAATAATGTTGACCGTGTCATTGAATCAAGTTTGTTAGGTCTATATAACGAAGTTCCTGGCGAATATGGTCGTTGGAACTACAGTATGGTCAAAGGTGGCTTGGACGCTGCAATCAATGCTGATAAGTTGCTTGAAGAATCAGGCTTAGCATATACAACATTGCGTTTCCCATGGTTGAATGACCGTGACGAAGTTAAATATGCAATCACACACAAGAATGAACAATACCTTGGAGTTTCTGGATCTCGTCAAAGTATGGCTGATGTAATCGTGAAAATCGTTGCTGATCCAGACTATTTGAAGAATGATTCAGTTGGTATCGCTGATGCTGACACACAAGGTGAAGACAGACCTGTATATTAGGGATGGCATGACAGTTAATAACTCCTAATTGGAAAAAATAACGCTTTGGATTAGATATAAATTCTAAATCCAAAGCGTTACTTTTTTGTTTGAAAGTCTGATTTCGATTAGCCCCAAACCTCATCAATAATAGATTTAACCAAAGCTAATTTTTCCCATTGCTGTTCAGGAGTAATTACATTGCCTTCTTCAGTGGAAGCAAAACCACATTGAGTTGATAACCAGAGACGGTCTAATGGAAGATATTGACTGGCTTCATGGATACGATCGATAATATCTTGGCGTTTCTCAAGTTTACCAGTTTTAGATGTAATCAAACCAAGCACAACTTTCTTATCGCCAGAAACTTTTGCCAATGGAGCGAAACTGCCGGCACGTTCAGAATCATATTCGAGGAAGTAAGTATCAACATTTTCTTGACCAAAGAGGTTGTCAGCAACGTTGTCATAACCACCAGAGAATAGGAATGAGGAATGGAAGTTACCACGACAGATGTGTGTGTTGATGGTTAGATCGTCAGGTAGGTCAGCGATTGCGCCATTGTTTAGTTCGAGATAGATATCTTGGACATTTTCAGCGACCCACTTTTTACCTTCGTCAGTTTCTAGAAACTTCTTATCCAACAAACGTCCCCATGAACAGTCATCTAATTGAATGACACGAGCTCCTTCGTTATAAAAAGCTAAGATGGCATCGTGATAAGCTTTTTCAACATCATTGTAGAATTCCTGTTTGTCTGGATAAATGCGATTCAAAGCATCGAGATTTTTGCCGCGAGTCAATTCACGATAGAGTTGAGCGGGAGCAGGGATGGTTTGTTTTGGAAGGATGCCACCGATTTTGTCAGTGATGGATTTAGTAAATTTGAAATCTTGGATGAATGGGTGAGTGTCAGCGTTGAAACTAATTTTATCAGTTAGAACGGCTGTATCATCACGGGAGCGACCGTTGGAAAAGTCATATCCTTCACCGATATGTGTGTGTTTAACACCTTCAAAGCCCCAGAAAAAATCGAGGTGCCAATATGAACGGCGGAATTCACCATCAGTTGCGTAATCTAGTCCGGCATCTTTTTGTTGGTTGATCAATGTTTCAATAGCGTCATTTTCAACGTTTCTTAGTTCGTCAGCGTTAATCTTACCAGATTCGAAATCTGCTCGAGCTTGTTTTAATGCATCTGGGCGTAGGAAACTTCCTACATGTTGGAATCCGATTTTTGTTGTTGTGTTTGTTGTCATAGTGTAAATCCTCCTCAGGGTTTTTAGCTTATTTTTATCTATTTTGTTGTTGTGTGGTAGGAGTTGAAGGTGTGGATGAGTTTTAAGTGCAAGGAAGGTAAAGCAATCGTAGTTGAGCGGTATATCGGAACGTCAATTAGACGTTCCACATAAGTTGCTCTAGGTGGACTAATATTTAAGGGTTGGTTTTAGGTTTTTCCTTTAAATATTAATTTTTTTAGTTGTCCTTGGTGGCTTGTCCACCAAGGGCAACTAAAAAAATCGCCCCTACAAATACAGAACTTCTCTGCAATGTAGGGACGATTACCGTGATACCACCCTAATTCGTATCTTGCTTACACAAAATACCTCAACGACACTAACATGTCCGGGATGATATCGCATCCTTGCGTACCTTTGGCTTTCACCTAGGTAAGACTCCAAGCTCATCTTCAGTTAACTTTTGTTCCGTCTTTTCACTATTCAACGGTCACTCTACAAACTACTCGTTAACTTACTCTTCTCTTCAACGTCTAATTAGATTAAATAAGTTTTAATTATTTGATTGGTGATAAATTTACACCATGATTTTTATTTTGTCAAATGTGTTTTAGAAATATTTTTATTTATTTGTATCAACAATGTTATCTGGCTTTTGACCTTCGATCAATGCTTTGTTGGAATCAAAGGCTGTTGTGATCATATTGTGGATGGCTGTTTCAGTGTAGAAAGCACTGTGTGGTGTAACGATAACGTTTAATCTCTTAGCTAAATTACGGATTTTTTCGTTAGGAATATTATCAATGCTGCTCCAAACTTTTCCAAAGACTGAGTTTTCATCGTCCAGAACGTCTAGTCCAGCACCGCCGACTTTACCACTGTCCAAGCCTTTGATTAAAGCATCGGTATCAATTAATTCACCACGAGCACAGTTGATGATATAGACGCCATCTCTCATTTGGGAGATAGCTTCATCGTTGATCATGTACTTGTTGCTATCGAATAATGGCACGTGAAGGGTGATGATGTCTGATTGTTTGTAAAGCTCTTCTAGTGTGTCAACGTATAGTCCTTGTTTTTCAATGTCAGGATTATGGAAAACATCGTAGGCAACTACTTTAGCACCAAAGCCTTGTAAAATTTTGATAACAACACGTCCGATGTGACCTGTACCAACGACACCAACGGTTTGTTCACGGTATTCTTTACCGATTGTTGGAGCCCAAGTGAAGTCACCGTTATCCATTTTTTGATCAAACTCTGGTACTCGACGGAGTAAACGTCCCATCAAAATTACGGTATGTTCAGCGATTGCATTTGGAGAGTAGACTGGAACATTTGTTAGAGTGAATCCTAAGTCATTGAGATCTTGGAATTTGAAATTGTCGAAACCGACGTTACGAATGGAAATATATTTAATACCTAATTGGTGGAGAACTTCCAGAGCTTCACGTGTGTATGGTGAAGTTTGGAGCGTTACGACACCGTTACTACCTTCAGCCAAACGCGCTGAATCAGCGGTTAAAGTGTATTCAGTAAAGCCCACTTCAATGTCTGGATGAGCAGCTTCCCATTTCTTTAGAGAAGGCTGTTCATCTTCACGGATTCCGTATGCAAATATTTTCATTTTTTTCTGTTCCTCCTATGTAGAACCTATATATGTTCATTAAAACAGAAAATTGGAACCGCTTCAAAATTTAACCATTAAAAAAGCCGTAAACATTTGAGTTTACGGCTTTGTCAGTTGAATTATTCTTCTGAAATATCGACTGGATATTTAGGAGTTTTATTTTCCAACATTTTTAAATTATCCGTTAATGAATCAAACACCATATTGTGAACCGCAGTTGTCGTGTAGAAAGCTGTATGTGGTGTGATGATGACATTATCACGATTAATTAAAGCTTTGAATTGGGGATCTTTGACGTCATCTAGACTGTTGAATTTCTTTTGGAAGACAGCATTCTCACTTTCGAGAACATCCAAACCAGCGGCGCCAACTTTGCCACTATCTAGTCCGGCAATTAAAGCATCAGTATCAATTAAAGCACCACGGGCAGCGTTGATAATAACAACACCGTCTTTCATCTTGGCAATGGCTTCGGCGTCAATCATATGAACATCCTTTTTAGCCAATGGCGTATGGAGCGTTAAAATATCAGCTTGCTTCAAAACTTCGTCCAAACTATCAACGTAAATACCGAGGTTTTCCAAGTATGGATTAGGTTTGATATCGTAAGCAACAACTTTGGCACCCATGGCTTGCATAATTCGGGCAACGACGGAACCAATGTGACCAGTACCAACAATACCTACAGTTTTTCTATTGATTTCTTCACCAATGGTTGGGAACCAGCTGTAGTCAGCGTTATTGAACTTCTTATCGAACTCGGGTACACGTCGTAGCAAGCGTAAAATCAAGCTGGTAGTGTGTTCAGCAATTGCATTGGGTGAGTAAACAGGGACATTGGTTAATGAAAATCCTAGGTCACGGAGATCTTGGAAGTCGAAACCGTCCAAACCAACATTACGAACTGAAATTTTAGTGATGCCATAATCGTGTAATTTTTGTAGTGCTTCGCGAGAATAAGATAACATTTGTAACGTTACAACGCCGTTATATCCTTTGGCTAACTCCGCAGTTTCAGTAGTTAAAAATTGATCCGTATAGGCAATATCCACCTCGGGGTGAACATCCGTCCATTCTTTTAAGTAACCTTTTTCGTCTTCACGAATTCCGTATAGAAAAATTTTCATGTAATCCCTCTTTCTTTATTATTAGATTTTTCTAAATTAATTAGCTTTTTCTAATAATTAGTTGTTATTAAGTTTAACGCTATTTTTCATAAAAGAAAGAGAATTTAAAAAATTCCATAAAAAAATCATCTCGCATTCCGATTGAGATGATTTTTTTTGAAGGATTTTTGTAATGACAGGTTTAAGGTATGGCAGTGACTATCTACCAACCGTAGGTAAATATTTTTTTGATTTTAATATGGATTAACTAGCTAGTTCTGCTGCTTGGACTGATTTTTCCAATGCTTCAACGTCAAAATCACGTGAGAATTCTGCTAAGTGAACTAAATTTCTCAAGAAGTCGTGAGTTTTGGCCTCGTAATGATGTTTCAAGCCCAATTTATAGATATAGCCGTTGATGTAATCAACTTCGGTGTTACGATCTTTGGACATATCTTGATACATTGAAGGGTAATGCAAAGGATTGCTGACAGCACTGACTTTCTGAACGGTCTGCCATTCTTCTTCGCGAGTATTCAACAAAGTAATTCCAGCACGTTCACAGACATCAAAAGCCTCATCAATCAACTGTTTGCTTAATTTTTTAGCGACGGGTGATTGAATAAATTCGCCCATTTGAATGCTAAACATGGTACAGAGCGTATTGACGACGGAGTTGAAGATAACTTTAGCCATCAATGTTCCCAACAAATTAGTGGTCAGAACAGGATTCAAGTTGGCCTTTTGAAAATCGTCGAAAATCTTATGAGTCATTTCATCAGGAACTTCAGTTTCGTTGGCCATATGCATACTACCAGCACCCTTAGCACCGATAAAGTCGACATCGCCAGGTCCATTCAAGACAGTACCAATCATGGCAGTAGCGCCAATAACTTTAGTCTCGTCAAAGTATTGATTGAGCTTTTCCAAATGACCCATACCGTTCATTGGCGAGACAACATATTGATGATCTTTAAAGCAACGAGCAGTGCGTTTCAAAGCATCAGCCAATTGCATTTGTTTAGTAAAGACAATCCAGACATCCGGGTCACCTTGATAGTTTTCGGGAGTATAAATGTCAACGGGCACCAAGTGCTTGTTTTCATGATCACGAGAAACAAAAACTCCATTTTGCTGCTGAATCTTATCAACCTGAGGCTGCCAGATTTCAACAAAATCAACATCAAAACCAGCTTCCTGTAAAAGAACCCCATATCGCAGGCCCATAGCACCTGCACCCAATACTGCGTATTTCATAAATACCACCTCCGAAATTTGTAATTGCAATATTAGAACTAAATTAGAGAATGTCAATACAAAATTAGATTATTTTAACTGAATGTGGTGGCAGTTTTAGACAGCCTAATATAGTAAATAAAAGTTCAAAAAAATAATTATATTTTTTGTAGAATTACTAAGTAACTATGAGGTTGCGGTTACTTTTTAGTGAGTAAAGTTAAATTTAATCGGAGGAGGGCAGGGATATAAGTACGCTGTGGAGGTGGCGTTATGGCTTTAGCCATTACATCACGGGGCGACTTTGGAGACTTGCCGAACTGTGGCAAGGCTTCAAAGCGAGGGTCGAGACCGCTCTTTGGCTCGAGCCGGTCCCCATAGCGGACTTATATCCCTGTCCTCCGGAGAAATCAAAATTAAATATTGACAAATCGTCTTGATGATTATATGATTAGCACAATTTAAATCTAATCAAATTCTAATTTTGAAGGGAGGTAGTCACAATGTTTATTATTTTGCCAATTATTGCTGTCATTATTATTTTGCAAAACAACTTGGACCTTGTGATTCGCCTACCAACTAATTAGAGATTTTGGCAATGAATGACGATAGGGACTCCAAGTTGAACGTAGACTTGGGGTCCCTATTTTTATCTCTAGGGGGTGGTTTTATCGGAAAAAAGGCAAATAAAAAGACGAAACCATTGAGATTTCGTCTAAAAAATTAATCTGCATCATAGCGATTTAAGACATAAATTGCTAGAACAACGATCACAGCACCAATAATTTCAGGAATATTAACTGAATATTGCAAGAAGATGATACTTAAAACTAATGTTGTGAATGGTTGAACGGCATCAGTAATACTAATAATAGCTGCCGTTGTATACTTTGTACTCATAACCATGAGTAGGAAAGCCATAACTGTTCCCAATAAGATAACTGTACCAACGCCTAGGACGCTAGCCATACTCATTTTAGGTGGATTGACCCAAATGGGATTGAAGAAGTTGGAAATAATACCAGCTATCAACATACCCCAACCGGTAATCAAAATACCGTGATATTTAGCAATCAAAGTTTGGGGAATGGTGATGTAAAGGGCAGCTGTGATACCACTGCCGATACCCCAGATAACAGAGATAAGCGGAATTGATAAGTGACCGATATCTCCACGAGTAATCATTAAAGCAACACCAATCATTGCGAGGACAAAGGAGATGACATCAACACGAGAGGTTTTCTTTTTAGTAAATATGATTGCACCAATCATTATGAAAAGTGGTGAGAGATACTGCAAGATGGTAGCAGTTGATGAATTACCTGTTTTAATAGCATGAAAGAAGGTGAACATATTAGCTAGCAGTCCAAAGACGGCAAAGCTAAGTAATGTTAAAAGATCTTTCCAGTTTTTAAATACAGCGAAAAATTCACTTTTTGGTAGAACAAATAGTCCTACAATTAATAAGATAATTCCTGCAACAGTTGTTCTGGTGGCGATGAACCACATCGCAGGGATATTAAGGTTCTTAGCTACAACTTGTAGAACAGTACCAGAAATTCCCCAGAGAGCAGAAGCACAAAATGCTAACCAAAACCCTCGATCAAGAGTTTTCTTGGCCAACTTTTTACTTTCTTCCATTAAAAAATATCCTCCTAAAAACTAATAGGACTATTATACCTGTCGTTATTCGATTTTGACTATTATTTTTTTAATATCAGGACTTTTGGCATAAAAGATAAACACGTAATACCATGACAATAGTGACTTTCCAGTGCTTTATGTATATCGTATTTATTTTTTTATAATATGAAAGGTTGGTAATTAAATATGAATTTTGATGATTTTTACCTGATAAGAACCAGCGGGGGATTCGACGGTAACGATGTCACCAATAGTATGTTTATTTAAAGCTCGGCCAATAGGTGAGGTGAATGAAATCTTATTTTCGTCCAAATTAGCCTCTTGCTTGCCAACTAATTGGTAGGTCAATTGATCATGATCGTCCATGAATTCGACTGTCACGAATTTACCAAGATCAAGAATACCATTATCAGCAGGCTCGACGACTTTGGCATATTGTAATTGTTTGGTTAAGAAATGTAAGCGACCGTTTAAACGACCTAATTCTTGCTTAGACGTAGTGTATTCAGCGTTTTCGGAACGGTCGCCTAGGGCAGCAGCTGCTGCAAGATTTTTAATTTTTTGTGGACGTTGTTGTTTTAAATCTTTAATTTCTTGCTCGATGGCTTGATAACCAGCCGGGGTCATTTTATTGAAAATTGGCTCCATAATAGTAAAACCTCGAATTTCTTGAATTTCTAAGACCAATTTATCGCAAAATTAAAGTTAAGGCAAAAAAAGAAGCATCCTTTGCAAGGATACTTCTTTTTTTTGATGCTATAGATTTTCATCCATGTTAAATGTAAGTTTTGAAATATTGATACCCTTTGTATAAAGGTCACCAAATAGTTTATGAGCCTTGTCTTGCATTTCTTTAACAACCTTTTGGTTACGGTCAGTTAAGAATTCAACTAATTCGTCGCCTGAGTAGTTAGCAGCAAGTTTATCAGTTTCAGCAACGGCCATACGAAGGTCTTGACGAACTTCTGTTAGATAGTCGATGTCGTCTTGAATGAATTCACTGTAGTTTGATTCAACAAGAACTGACAAAGCGTTGTACATCCAGTATGCATCCTTAAAGTTGAATGAAAGTGATGCATTATCATATGAAGCATCTGTCGCGTTCATGTTTGTGTAGAAAGGAATGTATGGTGTAAATGTTGGGAATCCGATACATAACCACATGATAGCGGCATATTCTTCAGGAACGTCATTTCTGATTTGAAGAACGTGTGAGTTTTGTGTTCTGTTCAAACCGATTGGACGGTAACGGTGCTTGTCTTCGTCTGAAGCATATGGGCTGTATGGATCGAATGGTGTTTCATTGTAGTGTGAACCAAGAACATATTCGATATCGTCAACAGAAATCTTGTGATCTGTCTTCATGATGAAAGGTAATTCACCATCTTCTGGATCTTGTTGGATTTCTGGATTGAAGAACTTTTGACCGTACCAAACACGTGGTGTGTTGTAGTGGCGATCCTTCAAGTTGTCAGTACCAAAGATATGTCTGAAGTTCCAACCAGTTTTATCTGTGTTCAAGTGGTTCTTTTCAACGAATTCTTGGATACCTTCTGACCACATAAATTCGTCAGAGTTAGTAAAGTCGACTTGTTGGATTGAAACACGATTAGCACAAACAGCATAACTGTCGTCAGGAATTCTTTGAGCTACCCAGTGGTGACCAGTAACGATTTCCATATACCAAACGTCATCTTTGTCACTGAATAGGACAGAGTTACCAGCAGGTGAACCAAATTTCTTGATCAATTCGCCAGTACGTTCAACAGCACCCTTAGCTGAATCAACGTAAGGAAGAACCATACGAACGATAACGTCTTCGTCCATACCGTCTTTAACTAGTGGGTCAAAAGCAAGTGCACGTTCGTTACCGTAAGTACTTTCAGTAGCAGACATAGCAACGTTCTTGCCGTTAATACCACTTTCATCGTAATAACCAAATTTCTTGTAGTCTACGTTTGGAACAGCGGGCCACTTGTAACCATTTTCGGGTACTTCAGATTCAAAGCCATTCAACCATGACTTAACCTTACGACCCTTTTCACCATTAACGGCGGGGTTTAATACGAAGCTGTGTGGTGCAACAGCAAAGAATGTATCGTCGTTTCTGGCGATCATTGTTGATCCATCTAAACTGGCGTTTTTACCAACTAAAATTGTCGTACAAGCGTCATCCAAATGATTTTTATTCATCTTTAAGAATTCCTCCTCTTTATACTGATTTCATTTTAGCATATCTGAAGTTAAGTGTTGGCTTCATAAGGATGGAAACTTGGAAATGTACTATTTATATATATGCCGTCTACAGAGCTGGGAAATATTCACTAGCTGTGCGGAACGGTCCGAGCCAAAGTGCGGTCTCGAACCTCGGTTTGAAGCCTTGACACAGTTCGTCCAGTCTCCAAACACGTCCGGTGGTATAAGTACGAGAGTGCCTCTCGTACTTATACCACTACCACGGCACACAAATATTTCCCAGCTCTTCCGACTAGTTAATCGTTATTAATTGAATGTAATATTATTCAAATGTATTTGTATTTCAGTAATTTCAGAAGATGAAATATTGTGATAGCTTATCAATTAGAACCGAACGTATTATTAATTGGTTTTAGTTGATTTAAGTTAAGGTATTAAATATGAAGATATAAGATATTGGTAATAAACTTATTCTACTTTCAATTTTCAATACATTTATTTACATTTAATTATTAGGTATTTTAGCTGACATCTTATCTTATTAAATATTATAAAAATGTAATGTAAAGTAAGAGTCGGAAGAGCTGAGAGAATATTCACCCGCTGTGGGTGTGGCGTTATGGCTTTAGCCATTACACCACTGGGCGAGTTTGGAGACTTACCGGTTTTTGGTAAGGCTTCAAACCGAGATTCGAGACCGTACTGTGGCTCGAATCGGTCCGCATAGCAGGTGAATATTCTCTCAGCTCTGGAGATGGAATAAACGTTTTGAAAACTTGTCCTTTAATAACCTCTGAAAATAATGCTATAATTTTCTAAATAATAGGAGGGGCAATAATGGATCTTGATACAAAAAATCAGAGCGATTCTTTTCTGAAAAATCTGCTCTTAGGGTTTCAGCATTTATTAGCCATGTATTCCGGGGATATCTTAATTCCAATTTTGATTGGGGCATCACTAGGATTTAGCGCTAAAGAAATGACTTACTTAATTTCAGTCGACATTTTTATGTGTGGGGTGGCAACACTCCTACAGATTAAGCGAACTCCGCTGACTGGGATTGGTTTGCCAGTTGTTTTAGGATCAGCCGTTGAATACGTAACGCCGTTACAAAACATTGGGCATCACTTTGGGATTGCCTATATGTATGGTGCTATCATCGCAGCCGGTGTTTTCATCATGTTGATTTCAAAGTTGTTTGCCAGTTTGAAGAGATTCTTCCCTCCAGTAGTTACTGGTTCATTGATCACATTGATTGGTTTTACTTTGATACCTGTTGCGTTTCAAAATATCGGTGGCGGTAACGTTGCTGATAAAAGTTTTGGTAACCCAACTAACTTAATTTTAGGATTTACGACAGCCTTAATTATTGTAATTATTAGTATTTGGGGTCGCGGTTTTATTAAACAAATTGCGGTCTTGATTGGTATCGTTGCTGGATATTTACTTGGTATCGGTATGGGCGAGATTGGCTTTAAAACGGTCGGTTCAGCTCACTGGTTCCAAATCCCACAGCCTTTCTACTTTGCGACACCTAAGTTTGAATGGTCATCAATTTTGGTCATGTTGTTGGCAGCTTTGACATGTATGATCGAATCAACTGGGGTTTACTATGCCTTAGCTGAATTGACAGGGGACGACTTGGATGAAAATGATTTACAACGTGGCTATGCTTCAGAAGGTTTAGCAGCTATCTTGGGCGGTATTTTTAACACATTCCCATACTCAACTTTCTCGCAAAACGTTGCAGTCGTTCAATTGTCAGGTATTAAGAAGAACAAGCCAGTTTACTTCTCAGCTTTCTTATTGATTATCTTGGGATTGATTCCTAAGGTTGGAGCTGTGGCTGAATTGATTCCTAACGCCGTTTTAGGTGGTGCCATGTTAATTATGTTTGGTACCGTTGGTATTGAAGGAATCAAGATGTTAACTAAAGTTGAAATGAACAATAACAATATCATGATCATGGCTGTTTCAATCAGTTTAGGTCTTGGTGTGACTGTTCAACCAACACTTTTACATTTCTTGCCATCAACTGTTCAAACGATTTTGAATAATGGATTAGTTGTCGGAAGTTTCTCAGCCATTCTATTAAATCTATTGTTGAATACACATAAAGAGACAAATTAGCAAGTTTAAACACTTTCAAAACAAATACAAAGTTTGGTCATATTTTCATCACATTTAATACGTATACTTATCGAAAAGTTAGATAAAGTACACGTATTTTTTTATACAAAAGGAGTGAAAAATATGACCGAATATAAATATATAAGCGTTGTGATTAACAAGTTTGACCAACCATTTGAAATTAAGTTGGCAACGCAAAATTCTGAAATAATCAATGCTGAATTAATTGATGAGACGGTAGCCAAGATTTCTGAAAATATTAAAGAATATGACGATACATTTTCATTGGAAAATAATGATTCACTATTATCCAGATTTCAAAATGGAGACGAAAGTGGCTTGATGTCATCCAAAATTTTTCAAGAAGTTTACGAGCAGACGATTACTGCTGAACAGATGACACGGCACTACTTCAGTTCCTACTTCAATGGCAAGTATGATCCAATTGGATTGTTGAATGGCTGGATGATTGACCAGATTTTTAACCATTATCTCTTGTCGTTGTTGAGCAGTGAAGGCATTGATGGCGTCTCACTCAAGTGTGGTGAAGATGTTCGTTTAGCCAGTCGTCCCAATATTGATTTTAGATGGCGGATTGCGATTAAGGACCCGATGAATTTGGATATTTTATTGGCAACGTATTACCTACAAAATGGTGCCATTTCAACATCTAATGAGAAACGCAGCTTGAGAAAAGAACCAAGTAACGTTGAACAAGTAACAATCGTCAGTAGTAATGCGCTGGATGCCAATATTTGGTCCTCAGCGGGGATTGCGGCAGGAACGAATAAGTTTCCCCAGTTTATTTCCAAATACCATTTAACAGGCATGCTAGTTGATAAATTTGCTGGAATGGAAAACTTTCGCGATGGATTTTCAGATAAAATAGCAATGTCAAAATGAGACACATAACGTCGTTATGTGTCTCATCTTTTTAGACTTCTTTTAAAATAAATCCAATTTTTTTTCGAATCTTCGTCATAAAACATTCAAAGTTCACCCGTATACTTTGTTTTGTACTAAGAAATGAGGTATTTCTAAATGAAAACTAACAATCAAACTTTACTTAAAAATGAAATTAATCAAATGAATATGAATGTTGTAATTAAACTAGTAGCACTAAGCTCAAGCACTGAAATTATGGAACAGATGAAAGTTTTAACTGAACGTGTCAGTGAACATCTTCAAGAAATTGACAAAATGTTTTCGCCATTTCGTTATGATTCACTGGTTTCAAAATTTCAACGTGGCGATCAAACACCGTTGACCTATTCTAATGAATTTAAAGAAATTTATAACTCAGCTATTTTGTCCCAACAAATGACGAACGGAATCTATCGACCATATTTTGCCGGTAGATTTGACCCTTCGGAAATCGTTAGAAATTGGGCAATTGAGCAAGTCTTTAATGATGAGTTGAAACCTTTGTTAAAGAGTCCTGAAATCGTGGCGGTATATTTAAGCGGCGATGATAATGCAAAATTTGCGACTAGACAAGGTGCAGATTTCCGTTGGCAGATTGATATCGCTGAACCTAAGAATGAGGCAGATGTGGTTACAACGTACTACTTACAAAATGGTGCCATTGCTACAGCTAAAAATAATGACAAGCAAACGACCGTTATCCGTAGCAGTTTAATTGAAGCTAGTATTTGGGCATTAGTTGGTACAGAAGCCAGTGTGGATGAATTTATGCCATTTGTGGCACACTATAATTTGACTGGAATCGCCGTTGGAGCTAATATTTTGAACTTTAATCTTGGTTCTATAATTGATAACAAAAAATTAACAGTTCGAAGATAGCAAAAAGGTACTTGGATTTTTTCCAAGTACCTTTTGTTATTTTACATCAGTAGCAGGAAGCCATTGGTTAGTAGCAACTCGATACATTTGAACACCATTAATTGTTGAAATTTTGTCAGTTTTCAAACTGTATGAAGGTGCATTTTTAACGAAAGTTCCACGGTCATCGTACAATTTTGCATTTGATGAAGGTTGAACAACTTGATTAGTTAATTTATATTCGAAGGAATCATTAGCACTAACCCATTCGTTAGTAGCGATACGGTAGTATTTCTGATCATTAATATAAGTATAACGGTCAGTATACCAATCGCTATCGTTGCCTAACATTCGATCTGTAATAGCTTTATTGGCAGAGGTTACTAATCCTTTAGCTGAATCAGAGAAAGTTTTAACACTTGTGGAGTTGTCATAATAAATATAAGCATCATCGGTATTGATCCATTGGTTGTCAGCGATACGATAGTAAGTTTTACCATTCAAAGTCATTTTTTGAGTAGTAGAAAAATCGCTGTTCGCTGGGATAGTTTTGTCAGTCGCATTACCATTGTTATCGTAAATCGTAATGTCTGTTGAACCGGGATGTGTACTGATTGATTCATTGATTGTTGTTACATTTCCAGGCTTATTGTTCGAACCGCCAGAGTTATTGCCACTACCGCCGGAATTTCCGGAATCAGATATTTTTTTAACCAACGAAACGAGTTCTACAGAATCGTCACTGATGGAATTGATAGAGTAGATATAGTCAGAGTCTACAAATTCATAACCTTTAGGCAGACTATTTTTAACTAAGTTTCCTGCATCAACAGTATCAGTTGAATCATTTGTTAATGATGTTCTTTCGACATCTTTATTATCAGTTGTTTGGTAAGTTACATTAATAGGCTTGTTGCTAAGAGTTTCGGGACGATAATTTATTTCAACTTTTGCAACTAAACCACTAGTATCTGAATCATCGTTAATAATCGTTCCAGGAATGAGTACACCGTTAAATACTTCGTATAAATCTGAAATTCCAAGCGAAAGTACATAATCGATATCTAGCTGTTCAGAGTTTGTTTCTCCTTCAAATTCTGAAATGAGAGTAAACGATTCTACATTAGATAAATTATTATCCAAAAATGTTACCCAATCATTATTTGTGGCACTGCCATATTCGAAAGTCGCTTTAGACGTAAGACTGATGTTGCTATCAGATGATTGGATTATAGATATTGTAAAAGGATCTTTCATCTGTACGTCAATATTTATACTTTCGTTGTTAGTTGTCAGTGTATAATCTCCGATTGAATCGGGATTAGATAGTCTGTAACTGTCAAATCCTTGAATGTTTGCGATATCTTGGATATTCACAGTATCGCCGGAATTACCACGTAGGTAGTCAGTGTAAATTATCTTTCCAGTAACTTCGTCCTTATAATTTACTGTTAAATAGTTAATATCACCTTTGGTATAAATCAGCTTGATTTGATTTTCGCCAGATACGACATAGGGACTGGTAGTTTTGAAAAATGTGTAACCGGGAATTTCTTTAACCTCAGCAAGAGAGTAAGGATTCTCTATGACATCCCCAGTTTTGTATCCAGAAAGAGTTTCATCAGTAGTGCCTGGAATCGCTGTTCCTTTGTCATCAACATGTTGCAGTGTAATTGTTTGGTCCAATGGGACGGAGTAAATTGCTTTCAAAACATAATAATTGATATTTTGATATGTTTTTTCAAATTCCGGAATCATATCATATGTGAGTGTTAACGTACCATCGGAATTGGAGTTAGGAATTTTATCTGAGCCAGTAAATGAAAGATGCGATAGAGCATAACCGTTAAAGACGTAATCTTTGATAGGAATTTTTTCATAGGTTACGTCTTTACTGAAGAGAAGTTCGTCACTTTTTTGACCGACAGTGGCAGAGTTACTATAGGATACGCCAGCATAATTTCCATTTGGATCTCGAAGACTGATCATAATATGGTCATAAGTTTTAGCAATGACTTTTAAAACATAATTGTTATTGCTATCTGCGACTGTAATTGAATCTTGATTATCATCGAGATTATAACCACCATTCAAATCTGAACTTATGGTTGTAGCCAAATCGGCAGGATCAATTTCAGTGCCGACTTCATAGTCTTTTGAAAATGTATAAGGTGTGCCTTGGCTGTCGACAACTTTATTATTGTTCTGATCGACAAAAGTGATATTCACCGTTTGAGTATCTGTATCATCCGTGGTGTCAGTATCGTCAACATCCACACTGTTGGCATCATTTGCGGGAGTAGTTGTTGTGTCAGGCTGTAGGCTAGTTGTAACAGCTTTAACTGGTTGAACCAGCACATTACCTAAGGCTAAAGATGAGCAAAGTAGAATGCTAAGGATTCTAGCGGCTTTGTTTACTTTCATAATGCAAGAACCTCCGTTTTGTTTGAAAAATATTTTTTTGATATCGCTTTCATAGTATAAAATGACAAAATGGATAGTTTGACTCATAACAACATAAAAAATATTTCATAAAATGAGTATTTGCTTAAACAAAAAGGATTGCGAGCTCTTTTTTCAAGAGTCCACAATCCTTTTTGTATACTTTATATAATTAAATTATTTATTAAATTGATCTTGGTCGTCCCAAACATCAACGCTATCCTTGAATCCATCAGGATTACCACTCCAATAGAAGTCACCATACCAAAGGCTGCGTTTGTCAGCGTCAAAACCATTGATTTCTTCCATATCGTCGTCGCTGATTTCAAAATCATAAACGTCCGCATTTTGAATAATTCTTGCTTCGTGAACTGACTTAGGAATTGTGATAATACCGTTTTGTAAGTCCCAACGAAGGATTACTTGGGCAACTGACTTGTTGTACTTGTCAGCGATTGTCTTGAGTCTTGTATCGCCTAGAACTGAACCACCGCCAAGTGGAGACCATGCTTCGAGGTAAATATTATTTTCTTCACAGAAATTCTTAATATCAACTTCTTGGCAAAGTGGGTGATATTCCATTTGGTTAACTGCCGGTTTGATTGAACAAAACTTGAGAATATTGTTTAGTCGTTCAATATTAAAGTTTGAAACACCGATAGCACGTGCCTTACCAGCTTTGTAAATAGTTTCTAGAGCACGCCAAGTGTCTACATAAGTACCACTTACAGGCCAGTGAATCAAAAGTAAATCCACATAATCGGTTTGCAATCTCTTTAATTGACCTTCAAAGTTATCAAGTACTGATTGATAGCCTTGGTCGCCGTTAAAGATCTTAGTTGTTAGAAAAATATCTTCGCGCTTGAGTCCATTTTCTGCTAAACCTTTTTGTAATCCATCGCCAACGCCGGCTTCATTACCATATTGTTTAGCAGTATCAATAGCTTTATAGCCGTGTTTTAATGCCCATTGGACTGATTGAGAAGCACCAGAGTTGTTAACTTTCCAAACACCCAATCCAAGTTGAGGCATTTCGACACCATTGTTCAAAGTTACTGTAGAATCTAAGTTTAAATTCATAATATATCCTCCTATAAGTATAATTTTAACTCAAATATAATTGTGATACTTGGAATTAGTGAATTCATTTGGTATAGTTCAATTGTATACGCTATCAGAACTGAGGATGACGGATTATCTGGGGAAGGCATAGCACATAATATGGACAACGAATTCACAAGCATCAATGAGATAAAAACTAAAATAGTCAATTTAACATCAAATTTGAATTTGCCAAAAGGAACTGAAGCTTTTATTAGCGATATTCATGGTAATGATGATAAATATTTAAATATTATTCGTAGTGGTGCGGGCAATGTCAGTCGTAAAGTCGAAGAGGTTTTTAACGGACGTTTGACCAAGCTCAATCAAAAGAAATTGGTCTGTCTAATTTATTATCCTGAAGAAGTATTGGAGGATATAAATAAAAAGCTGATTGATACAGATGATGCCAAGCAGTGGTATATGGACACAATTAACCGTTTAGTTGAAATTGTGCGTTATATTTCTGGCAAGTATCCCCGCAATATTGTCTATGATGCTCTTGATAGCAATCTCCGAGATATCTCAGAAAAGATAGTTTTCGGCAATTTGGACACGCAGGATAAACAACAGTATTATCGTGAAATGATTAAAACTCTGGTCAATTTGAAGATGGGCGAAGAATTTATCATTTCAATCTGTCATGCTATCCAAAAACTAGCAATCGAACGAATCCATATTATTGGGGATGTTTATGATCGAGGTCGTCACCCTGAAAGTGTTATTAAACAGTTAAGCGATACTTGGCAAAACTTTGATTTCGAGTGGGGCAATCACGACATATTATGGATGGGAAGTTTAGCAGGTTCCAAATTATGTATGCTAAATGTTATCCGTATCTGTGCTCGTTACCATAACCTCAAGTTATTGGAAGATGTTTATGGAATCGATTTAACTTCAATGATTAAGTTTGCTAACCACGCCTATGTGCCAATCCCAAATTTTGAATCGAAAGTTAACCTCACTGGGGAAACTAATGAAGAAAAAGATATCGACAACTGTGTTCAACAAGCAGCTGCCATCATGCAATTCAAGTTGGAAGGTCAGGCAATCAAACGTCGTCCTGAATTTGGCATGAATGACCGTCTATTGTTGGATAAATTAAGCTTAGATAAGAAATCGGTTACCATCGGCGATAAAACTTATCCTATCAAACACGGCTGCTTTCAAACGGTCAATCCGGCTAATCCTTATCAAATTACGCATAGTGAACAGACCGTTATCATCGATCTGATCAATCAATTCACGCATTCAACTCAATTGAACGAACACATGTGGTTCATGCTCGACAACGGATCAATGTACTTGAAGCATAACGGAAATATACTTTTCCACGGCTGTATTCCAGTTGATGAGAAAGGCAACTTTCTAAAGTGGCAACAAGATGGTCACGAGTATTCAGGTAAGAGTTTCTGTGACTATTCAGAATACGTGTTGAAAGATGGTATGAGACACCCCACAACTGGCGATTGCTATAATTCAGATTTCATCTGGTACTTATGGGAAGGAAAGAATTCACCATTATTCGGTCGAGATAAGATGGCAACATTTGAACGTTATTTCATCGATGACGCCAAACTTCAAAAAGAAACTTGGAATCCATTTTTCAAATTGTGTAAGGAAGAATGGTTTGCGGATAAATTAATGAAGGAATTCGAATTGAACAGTCGTGGGCACATAATCAATGGTCACACGCCGAATATCAACGAATCACCAATCATGGCTAACAAGAAGATTGTTGTGGTCAATGGATTATCAGAAGCGGACAACAAGGATAGTGAAATCGGTGGCTATGCATTGCTATTCGATTCATATGGCATGCGTTTGGAGACATTGAAGTCTTTCACATCAAGAAAAAAGTCGATTGAAGAAATGTCGGACGTAGTGATAGCAAAGCAAATAGTAGAGCGTTCGTCCGAAAGAATAACCGTTAAAGATACGGACTATGGTCAAAAGATAAAGAAGCAAATCGAAAAATTAACAGCGATGTTACAGTAACTTTTTGGCTCTAATATATATTACGAAGAAAAAGATGTATTAAGTAGTCAGAATGATTCAAGTTGTTCTGATTATTCGATACATCTTTTTGTGTTTTCTTGCTTTTAATATTGAAAGTTATTTGTCAATTGGAAGTAGAAATTAAACATTAGAATGAAGAGAAATTTAGTTTTAAAACAAGACCCAGCTGTAGGTTTCCGGTGAATGAAGTTACAGCAATGGAGGTGGCGTTATGGCTTTAGCCATTACACCACGGGACGAGTTTTGAAATTCGCGGGTTATGCGAAGTTCAAAATCGAGGTTCGAGACCGTACTTTGGCTCGGACCGGTCCCCATAGCGTAACTTCATTCACCGGAAACCGGAAGCAACATATTTCAATACAACCAAAAAAAGGTAGCCCCTCATCAGGACTACCTTTTAAATTCTACTTAGTTTTTTTATCTTTTTCCCATTTGTCTTTATCATCGTCCCAATTTTCTGAGAGGGCATATTTAGGCAAAATCAAGTTGAGAATAATACCAACAACAGTAGCCACACCAACACCAGTAAACTGGAAAGTACCGATTTGGAGGTAGGCATTACCGATACCGATAACTAAGATAACCGAGGCAATCATCAAGTTACGTTTCTCGTTAAAGTCGACTTTATTATCAACTAGGATTCTCAAACCACTAGATGAAATAACACCGAACAAGACGAAACTGATACCACCTATTACGGGACCGGGAACTGTTTGGATTAAGGCACTCAGTTTACCAACGAAACCGAACAAGGCTGCGAAGACTGCGGCACCCATAACAACGTACACACTGAAAATCTTATTAACGGCCATAACACCGATATTTTCACCGTATGATGTAATAGGAGGACCACCAAGGAAGGCAGCCACGATTGAAGCTGTACCATCACCGGCTAGAGTTTTGTGAAGACCAGGATCTTTGAAGAAATCACGGTGAGTCAATTCATCTAGCACCATGATGTGACCCAAGTGTTCAGCCATTGTAACGAAGGCAATCGGCGCAAAACTCAGGATAGCGCCCCAATAAATTTGTTTGGGCATGTAGTTAACGAACATTAAATCGAAAGCAGGTAACTTGAGCCAAGGTGTTGAGATGACTTTTGAAAAATCAACGATACCTAGGGCAACGGATAGAATGTATCCACCAACGATACCTAGTAAAATAGCGATATTACTCCAGAAACCACGAAGATACATGTTCAATAAGACGGTTAGGAAAAGTGTGAACATAGCAACTCCGAAGTATTTCAAATCGTAGTGAGAACCGTTCATCATGGCGTTGTTAGCAGCACTTCCGGCAACTGACATACCAATGACGATAACGATAGGACCAACAACGATAGGTGGTAAAGCTTTGTCAATCCAGTCAGAACCAACGAAGCCAACAATCAATGAAACAATTAAGTAAACACAGCCGACGGCAATGGTACCTTGTGCGACTCCGGCATAACCTACGGTCTTCATTAACGCGACCATCGGCACAATGAATGAGAAACTGGAACTCATGTAAGCTGGAATCTTTCGGTGAGTGATTAAAATATGAATAATTGTTCCGACACCAGAACTGAATAGCGCGATACTTGGATCAAGTCCAACAAGTAGTGGCACTAAAACTGTGGCGCCAAACATTGAGAATAAGTGCTGTAATGATAGGAAAGCCCATGTGCTTAAAGGTGGCTTTTCATAAACGTCTAAAACTGCATCCGGATTGCGATAGTCTTTACTATTTGGATCCAAAATGAACATCTCCCCCAAGTAAAATTTTGCAAAAAAAATAGTCCTCCATCCCGTGTATGCGAAATAAAAGACTGAACGTGTTTCCTTCTTAGCCTCACGGGACCAATGTTTAAAGGATTCTATTTGATTGCTTTCACTATAATTGAGTTGCAATGCAAAGTCAATAATGAAATACTAAAAGGTGTTAAATTAAAGCGCTAACACAGAGGAGTATTTTTATGGTCGAGTTATATATTGTAAGACATGGCGAAACGGATACAAACTATGAGGGACGTATCAATGGTATGTCTACTGACAAGCCACTTAACGCCAAAGGAATTGCCCAAGTTGAAGAATTAAAAAAATATATCGATATTAATAAATTTGATGAAATTTATTCAAGTCCAATGAAACGTGCGATGCAAACAGCCGAGATTTTGAATCAAAATGTTCACGAAATTAAGCAGGACAAACGTCTTTATGAAGCAGATTATGGTTCATGGGATGGGCTCAAAGAGACGGAATTACATGATAAATATCCTGATGTTTTCGATGAAAATAATTATTTATTGCCTGGTTATACTAAATACGCCAAAAATGGTGAGGAATATGCGGACGTCTACAAACGTGTCGAAGATTTTATGGATGACATGGCTAAAAAAGGTGACGAAAAAATTATGGTTGTCTGCCACGGTTTTGTCAGTCGTTCATTTATGAAAGTCGTTACCGGCGCTCAAAATATTTCACAAATCATCCAACCAGATAATGCAGGTGTTTCAAAGTATGTCATTTCTGACAGTGGCGTGAAATACATGCATTATTATGGTCGAGTAAACAATATCGATTAGAGGTAAATTATGGGACTGACTAATAAAGTACCAGAAGAAGACGTACAAAAGACGTTCAATAATATTGCTGAAAATTACGACAAGCTGAACTCAATTATGAGTTTGGGGACACATCAAAAGTGGCGTCAAAAGGCAACATCCAAAATTACGGTGGGACCTGATAATATTTTGGATCTCTGTTGTGGAACAGCCGATTGGACAATAACTTTAGCCAAACGTTATCCTCATGCTAAAGTTATCGGAATGGATTTCAGCCAAGAGATGTTGAAGATTGCCCAACAAAAAGTCAGTGACGCTGAAGTAACCAATGTAAATTTGGAAATTGGCAATGCTATGAAACTGACTTATCCAGATAATAGCTTCGAGGCAGTCACAATTGGCTTTGGCTTGCGTAATGTACCTGATGCCAATAAGGCTCTGCAAGAAATCTATCGAGTTTTGAAACCTGGTGGGCAGTTGATCTGTCTGGAAGCTTTCAAAGTGGAAACTCCAGTAATCAAAATTGGCTGGCAGATGTATTTCAATCACCTGATGCCCTTGATGGGTAGAGTTTTTGCCAAAAGTCAGTCTGAATATCAATATTTAGACGATTCAGTTAATAAATTTGTCAGTATCAAACGTCTAGCTGAGATGATGCAAGATGTTGGATTTAAGAACATCACTGTTGATAACTTAATGTTTAAGGCAGCAGCCATTCATGCAGCTGAAAAATGACTCCAGGTATGAGAATATTTACCTGCTATGCGGACCGGTCCGAGCCAAAGTGCGGTCTCGAATCTCGGTTTGAAGCCTCGCAAAAACCGTGAGTCTCCAAACACGCCCGGTAGTGTAATTGCTAAAGCAATAACGCCACTACCACAGCGGGTAAATATTCTCATACCTTCCGAATTAAAATTATTTACTAAATACTCCTATTAACAGTAATAAGAGTAACTCTGATATTTAACTTTGAAAAAAGTGCACGAAAAAAGAACACCCGGGGAAGGTGTTCTTTTAATTTTTTAGGGGATTAAATATATATGTTATAGGGGGGATGAGATGAGATTTCTTATCTCTCATCTACAACTAATACTATACTTGATAAGTGTGAACCAAATATTTTGAAATTGTGAAGAAATTATGAATTTTGATTTTTTCTATAAATAAGTCAATATTTTAATACGTAGCAAGCTAACAATCAGAAATGGAAGTGAAAGTCATGTCAAATATTCGCGATGTTGCCAAAAGATCAGGTCATTCAGTTTCAACTGTCTCACGGGTCATCAATAATTTAAGTTACGTTGCTGACGATACGAAACAAGATATTTTGCAAGCAATGGAGGAATTGGATTACCATCCAAACGATGTCGCTCGAGCCTTGAGTACCGGTAAAACTTACATGGTCGGGGTCGTTTTGCCATACATTGATATTCCATATTTCCAAAAACTGGTTTCCGCCATTACTGAAGCAGCGTTTAAAGAAAACTATCAAGTGACGCTTTTGCCATCTGATTATAACGCTAAAAATGAAATTAAATATTTGGAAATGTTGAAACATCAGTCATTCGATGGCTTAATCTTCACATCTCGGACAATTCCCTTTGAAAAAATCATGGAGTATCAACAGTATGGAACGATTACGTGTTGTGAGGATACTTTCGATTATCCGATTTCTTGTGCCTATACCAACCGCGAAGAGTCATATACCAAGGTATTTGATCTATTGCGCAGATTAAAATTCGAGCATATCGGCGTTACACTCACACGTAGCGAAGAATATAGTCAATCGACCAGACAAACCAAAGGTTCATATGAAAAAGTCTTTGGTAAAAAAATTACGCCAAAACATTTGTACATGGGAACTCAAGGATACAGTGAAGGAGTAAAGGCAGCTAAATATTTAGTAGAACGTGATTCTAAATTGCAAGTTGTCTTTGCCAACAGTGACCAGGTTGCAGCGGGAGTTTTGTCAGAACTGCACAAGATGAATATTGATATCCCTGTTATTGGGCAAGAAGATTTAGATTACAGCCGATTGATGAACTTTTCTACCATTGATCATAAATTAATTGAAATAGGCGAGTATGCTTTCTGGTCTATTTTCGAAAAAGACATTGTAAAGAAGTCAATTCCATCAGAATTTATTTTGCGTGGTCAATTGATTAAATAGGTTCTGATGAAGTATGACGCTTCCGGGTGCCGGTGAATGGCAGTCCGCTGTGAGGAAAACGGTCCGAGCCAAAGTGCGGTCTCGTACCTCGGTTTTGAGCCGAAGTTCACGTCTCAAAACACGTCTGTGGTGTAATTGCTAAAGCAATAACGCCACCTTCACTGCGTACTACCATTCACCGGCACCCTCCAGCTAGAGTGTTTTTAGTTTTAAATGTTACTGCATATTTAAATTACGGATGTTTTTAACTTACTTCCATAATATTTTTGGATAATCTTGGTTAATGCTTAGAATATTAGCATTAGATCACGGTTATTTTTTTCTTCTTATTTATGGTTGTATTCTTAGTTACCTGTAATTTGCTGCATATATGAAGAATAAATTAGTCGGAGGTTTCACGAGATATTCACCAGCAGTGAAGGTGGAGTAAGAGCTTCAGCTCTTACTCCACGGACGACTTTTGAGACTTGCCGATTTTGCAAGGCTTAAAAGCGAGATTCGAGACCGAACTTTGGCTCGAATCGGTCCTCACAGCAGGCGAAATATCTCGTGAAACCGGAGACGGCAAAACAAAAAAGACATCCTTGGGGAAGGATGCCTTTTTCTTAGGGGATTGAATATTGTTAATAGGGGGGATGAGAAAAGAGTCGTTGTCTCTAATCTACGGTTTATAATTGCAGGCTTATCATAAAGTTATTTGTTGTTTAAATTTCTAAAAATCATTTGAATCTGGATAGCCCATTGTTGATAAGTCTTTTTTTATTGTATAAATTCTTTTGTCCTTTTGTAGCAAAATTCGCTACATCCCACGAGAGTGGAAAAATTCCGCTCTGCACATATTAGTATAGCTTATTTTTTGCTCAACTACTACCGGCAGGCACCTAAAATACATAAAAAAACACCTCGGGGAAAGGTGTTTTTATTTAGGGGATTAAATATATATGTTATAGGGGGTGAGAAAAGGGATTACTTATATCTCTCATCTACAATTTATATAATACTGAATCTTTATGAATTAAATATTCTGAAAATGTGAAGATTTTGTGAATTCGGTGCCAAAAGTTACATTTTGTAGAGTTTATCAAGATTCAGAAATGTATGAATGAAATAAAAAAAGAGTCCAACAATCTAAATTACTAGGATTGTTAGACCCATTTGAAAAGTCGAAGTTAAATTGATACTAAGTTTTAAAGATTGAAAGTATTAAAAATGTTAAAAAATACTTTCAACCAAATTATTTAAGATTTAAACAACCAACTGACTAAATTCAAAACATTAGCCGGAGGTGGGAAACTAGTCAATATCAACATGATGTCCAGAATCAACTTTGTTTTCCAACTTTGGAAGATCAATCATCAAGACACCCTTGTCGTAATTAGCTTTGATATTTTTAGTATCAACTGCTGGCAAGTGATATTGTCTCATAAAGCGGCCGCTTGAACGTTCACTCATAATCATGTCACCGTTCTTATCATTGTGATCATTGAAACTATCACGATGGCCACTAACTGTTAAAACATTATTTTCATAATTAATGTCGATATCCTTCTTATCAAATGCCGGCATATCCACATGGACCTCATAATTCTTATCTGTTTCCTTAATATCAGTTTTTAGAGTTGAGTCCTCTGGGAAATTGTTGTCAAATATAGATGGAAAATTGTTCATCCACGAATCATTGTTGAACCAGTTTCTCATCAAATTATTACGATCCATAATTTCATTTGTCATACTATGTTACTTCCTTTCCCTTTATTACAAATACATTGTAAAATCGTCTGGGATAGAATTCAAGAATTTAGCACTCTTAATTGTCGAGTGCTAAATTAGTCAAAAAATTAACAAAAATCATCAGTAATTCCTGTGATACAATTAAAATGGATAGAAGAGGGTTATAAAAATGACTAAGTTGATTATGAAACGTATTTACGACAAGGAGTTGCCTGAGGGCTACCGTGTTCTTGTGGATCGACTTTGGCCTCGTGGCATCTCAAAAGTTCGAGCAGATTTAGACCTTTGGGCTAAAGAAATTGCTCCAAGCGCCGAATTGCGCAAGTGGTTCAGTCATGATCCCGAAAAATACTCGGACTTTAAAACAAAGTATTTAGCAGAAATAAATGCAAATCCTTACACAGAAGAGTTTTTGACAAATTTAAAAACGGCATTAGAAAAGCAAGATGTTCTTATATTATTTAGCGCTAAAGATGAGGAACATAATGATGCAGTAGTCCTAATGGAATATCTAAATTCGAAGATTTAAATATTGTAGATTGGTTGGCTAATAATTATGGAAGAATTTGACTTACAGTCTTTATTATCTAGCAATGAAAAAGTGATTATCCGCTTGTTGCAGTCTTACGCACAAACAAATGACATCGCTGTATTTGTCTTGGGCACAGACGACCATTTACAGGCGGGTATATTTGGTGACTTGGCAGAAGGCAGTGCTTTGACCAGGATGAATAAAATGACTGACTTATCCAAATTAAGTGTCAATAAATTTAAATATAATTTAGAATACGCTGACGCCCCGTTAAGAATTAATAGTATCAATCAACGAGTAGGTAAAGTCTGCGTTGCTAAGGATATCCAAAAGGGTACTAACGAGGAACACTTACGCACGATGCAGCAATTGCAGGACCATGTTATTTTTTTACGTAATATGACGGAAAGCGTTACCAAATTAATTATTAAAGATCGGGGAATCGATAACTTTGTCATCAAGTATTCCTTAGATGTTAATGATGCAATGGATGAATTGGCAGACAATGAAGGCCATGCTTTGCAACAAATTAAGGTCATGTCAACGTCGAACAGTTCCATCATCTCGGCAATCGAATATATTGATAGCAATTTGAATAAGCGACTAACACTGGATCAAGTGTCTAGTAAAGTCTATTTGTCTGATTATTATTTCAGCAAACTTTTTAAGCGTGAAACTGGTTTGAGCTTTTCCGTTTATTTGAATGCCCGTAAAATTCAAAAAGCTATGTTGTTATTGAAAGAATCAGACAAGAGTGTCAATGATATTTCTGATTCATTAGGATTCACACGTTTGAGCTATTTCAGTCAGACATTTAAGAAATATACTGGGATTGCACCAACGAAGTATCGTACTGAGGGAAAGTAGGGTATTCCGCCTTCGGGTGCGAGGTAGTCTGTATGCTGTGAGACCGGTGCGAGTCAAGGTCTCGCGCCTCGATTTTGAGCTTTGCAAGGGACGCAAATCTCAAAATACGTCAGTATTGTAAGAACAGAAAATCGCTGTTCTAACAATACTTTCACTGCTAACAGACTACCTCGCACCCAAAGGCTAGTTTAACTTTTTGATGTAGATTAACGAATATTCTATGCATTTGTTATTAAGAAATTAAAATATTATTTATAAATTGAGGGTTAGGTAATTCCAATATTGGAGTTGTCTGGCTTTTTTTCATGGTCTGAGTTTTTCCAACTATTTAATAATCAAGTTATGAAAGTCAAAAATATCTGTGTTTACTGAAAACAATATAAAAATTTCAATAAATCTAAAGTCAAAAATACAATGACTGGAGGCGGAAGATACAGCATATTTAACACACTGTGAAGTAAAATTGAACAATTGTTTACATTTTCTGTACAAAACATCTTTTTTCATGAAAAAAATTGTAGTAGACTTTAGACTTAGTGTAATTTTGGTTACGCAGTTTTAAGGAGAGAAATTCATGAAAAATGTCTTTAAAAAGGAATCGGTCGATACGTATCTCAAAGCTGATTCCAGATTGACAAAGAGTCTTGGCGCCAAAGATCTACTATCTTTAGGAATTGGTGCCGTAATTGGTACAGGTATTTTTATTCTTCCCGGACACGAGGCTGCATTGCACGCAGGACCAGCTGTTACGATAGCTTTCCTAATTGCTGCGATTGTTTCTGGTTTTGTGGGAATGGCTTATGCTGAATTTTCATCAGCGATGCCAGTTGCCGGATCAGCGTATTCATTCGGAGCGGTTATTTATGGAGAAATTGTTGGTTGGATTCTCGGCTGGGCGTTAATTTTGGAATATTTCTTAACTGTTTCCGCGGAAGCGGTCGGATTTGCTTCATATTTTAATAACAATATTTTGGGGGCTTTTGGTATTCAGATGCCTAAGTTCCTTGCTGCCGGACCTCTGGAAGGCGGGGGAATCAACTTATCTGCCACTTTGATTGTGGTGATAATTGCCGCAATTATTCTCCAAGGAGCCAGTCTCTCCAAAAAGGTTGAAAATGTTGCCGTCTTAATTAAGGTTGCCATTATTATTTTATTTATTATCGTTGGTGCCTTTTATATCAAAACAAGTAATTACGTGCCATTCTATCCTAAACAATTTCACACGAAACCGTTTGGAATGGGTGGAATCTCAACTGCCACAGCGACAGTTTTCTTCGCTTTCGTAGGGTTCGATGCTTTGGCCGCTAACTCAGCTGAAACAATTAATCCTAAAAAAGATGTTGTTCGTGGAGTGTTGGGAACCGTAGTTGTTGCCGTAATTCTATATGTCGGATTTTCCTTTGTTTTGACCGGAATCGTTAACTATAAAGATTTGAATGTTGATGATCCAGCAGCTTATGCATTGAAAGTTATCCATTTGGATACATGGAATAAGTTGATTACCGTCGGTGCATTGGTCGGAATTTTCACATCATTATTGACGATGTTCTTCGGTGGTTCACGATTGGTTTATGCGCTTGGACGTGACGGATTGTTGCCAGAAAAAATGGGTGAAGTGGACGAGAAGTTCTCTGTGCCTAGAAATGCTGTCTGGGTTGCCGCAATTGTACAAGCATTCTTCGCTGGAATGGTTCCATTAACGGAATTAACATCTCTAATTAATGCTGGAACACTGTTGGCGTTCGTCTTTATCTCATTCGGTATTATTCTCTTGAGAAAACGTAAGGATATTCCAAATGATGGTTTCAAAATGCCATTTTATCCAGTGTTACCAATTTTTGCTGGGTTAGCTAGTTTGTATTTCTTGTTAATGCTGCCTGCAATTTCTAAGATTAGTGTGGGAATCTGGATTGCAATCGGAATCGTGGTTTATCTAGTTTATGGATTGAAGCATTCTAAACTTCAAAATAAATAAACATGCCGCCTCCGAGAGCCAGTGATTTTCGCCTGCTGTGAGACCGGTTCGAGCCAAGGTCTCGAACCTCGCTTTTGAGCCGAAAAACGCGTCTCAAAAGTCGTCTGTTGAGTAAGAGCTAAAGCTCTAACTCAACCTTCACTGCTGGTGAAATCACTGGCTCTCGGAGGCTAGGGTTACTGGTTCTTTTAGAATAATCAATGAACTAGGTTTTCAAAAAAAGACAAAGGCTTAGTCCGTAAAATAAAAAATAGCCTCCTTCGGGAGACTATTTTTTTCTGCTTTTTGGAGCTTTATTGTTGTTGATTTGGTGAATTATTAAGGTAATTATAATTGATGCAATCAAGACACCTACGAAGACTAGGTTTGGAATTTCAATATCAATTGCTGGTATTGATAGGAACAATTTGACTGAAATGAAGAGAATCAAGAAGTACGCCATTCCGTTCAATTCAGGAATCTTACTCATTAGTCCCATAATCAATTCGGCAATTCCTCTCATTGCTAAGATACCAATCATACCACCGATTAAGACGATGACAGGGTTGCTTGAAACTGCCAGTGATGCTAGCACGGAATCGATTGAGAAAACGATATCCATTAATTCAATTGAGATAACGACTTGCCAGAAGCGGGAAATGTGAAGATGTTTTTCAAAAGCATTTTCTTTCCGTTCGGTTGGAGCCTCTGTTGGTTGTTCTTTCTTGCTGAAAAAGAAGTGATTTAAGAAAAGATAAAATAGGTAACCAGCACCCAAAACTTTTATCCACCAGAAATCAATTAAATACACACCAATCCCGATTACTAAAAATCTAAAAATATAAGCACCAAAAAGTCCGTAGAATAGTGACTTTTCTTGCTCAACTTTGTTAGGCAATGACTGTGTTTGAGCTGCCAAGACAACGGCGTTATCAACGGACAGCATACATTCCATGACTACCAAAGATAAAATAACTAACCAATCTTCCCCCGACTCGATAACCGTTGCCCAGTTATGGAGATCAAAGAATGGACCATACATATTTATAAGTGCATTCAATCAACATTCCTTACTTTCTATTTGTTTTATTAGTTTGATGATACCAGATTATATCATAGGTTGACAATTAGGCTACCTAAAAATGGATGAGTTGGCATAAAAAGTTTTTCCGTCTCCAGTGCTGAGAACATTTACCTGCTATGCGGACCGGTCCGAGCCGAAGGGCGGTCTTGAACCTCGGTTTGAAGCCTTTTCATAGACCGAAAAGTCTCCAAACACGCCCGGTGGAGTAAGAGCTAAAGCTCTAACTTCACTACCACAGCGGTAAATATTCTCAGCACTTCCGACTCATTGGATTCATGATTAATTTTTTCTTCTATTCTTCAAGTATTTAACAGTCAAAAAAGCCATGCAATTATTGGATTAAGTTTCCAAGAAAATTGCATGGCCTGTTTTAATTTGAGTATGAAATAAATATTGAATAGATAACTTAGCCGGAGGGTTACAGATAATTGGCCCGCTATGGAGGTGGCGTTATGGCTTTAGCCATTACACCACAGGGCGAGTTTGGAGACTTGCGGTTTGTGCAAGGCTTCAAATCGAGGGGCGAGACCTTGACTCGCACCGGTCCTCATAGCAGGCTAATTATCTGTAAACCGCAGGCGACATTTTTCTATACACCAGGAACAAATGTAGTATAAATCAACCAAACATTAAGGATTGTCAGCACAATAGCGATAAAATATCCTAAATACTCGACAAATTTATTATTGGCAAATTCACCCATTAATTCTTTATTGCTAGTGAATTTAATCAATGGGAAAATCGAGAATGGTAATGCGACACTCAAGAATACTTGTGAGAATGTCAAAAGTGATTCGATTTTGGCTTCGTTACCGTTATACATAATGGCGAAGGTGATAACTGGAAGAATTGACAACAAACGTGTGATAACTCTTCGTACCCAAAGTTTCATCTTCATGTGGACGAAACCTTCCATAACGATTTGTCCTGAAAGTGTTCCGGTGATAGTTGAGTTTTGACCAGAAGCCAAAAGTGCTACCGCAAAGAGAATACTTAGAACGGGACTGGCAACTGCACCAGCAACTTTAGGATCTTGAAGTGCATTGAACAAGTCAACGAAACGTCCTAAATCACTGTTTGTACCATAGAATAAAGCAGCTCCTAATAGTAATAGCAAAGTATTAACGATGAAGGCTAAAGTTAATTGAATGTTTGAATCCCAAGTTGAGAAACGAACGGCTTGATGAACACTCTTTGAATCGCTACGGTCATATTTTCTGGCCTGTGAAATTGAAGAGTGCAGGTAAAGATTATGTGGCATAACCGTTGCACCAACGATACCTAATGATAGGTAAAGCATGCTTTGGTTTTGTAAAATTTTTGGATCAGGCACAAAACCGACGACCATTTGGCCCATATCTGGTCTTGCTAGGATAACTTCATATAAGAATACAAAGAGAATAACCATGATTAATGTGGCTACGATAGCCTCAATTTTTCTAAAACCTAACTTCATTAATACCAGTAGTAACAATACGTCAAAGGCGGTGATGATGACACCCCAGAGTACCGGTATATTAAATAGTAATTTCAACGCAATTGCGGAACCAATAATTTCTGCAATATCAGTTGCCATTATGGCTAACTCAGTAATTACCCAAAGGATAAAGCCACCCACACGGGAACTTCTATCTCTAGTCAATTGAGCCAAATCTCTTCCGGTCACAATGCCTAGTTTAGCTGCCATGTATTGCAAAAGCATCGCAATCAAACTAGAAATCAAGATAACGGATAGTAATTTATACTTAAACTGTGCCCCACCGGCAATTGATGTAACCCAGTTACCTGGATCCATGTAACCCACGGCAACTAATGCGCCGGGACCACTATATGCTAATAGGGTTTTAAAGAAACCAGCATCAGTCGGAACTTCAACGGTGTCGTTAATTTCTTCCAAGGAAGGGCCGTTAGCATAATGAATAAGGCTTTCGTGCTTTTTATTTTTTTCACTCAAGCTTATATCCCCCTTTTTTTGTCTCCAGATATAATATCATGTTAGAGACTGACTTTAAACCCTATAAACAAAAAAATTAAGTCTACCTAATAAAAACTAGATTAAAGTTGATGTCAAGGCGTTTTTGAGCTTTTCTAAAATAGATTAATTTATGATATTTTATGAAATTGACTGAACACAAATATGCATTTGACCAATAAAAGAGTACTATCATGAATTTACTCCCTAAGTACGATACAATATAGGTAGTAAGTCTACGGAGCTCCAGCTCTACAGACTAATTCAAAGAGATGGAATGGGGCTATTACCTCAGTAGTCGATTTACTGTTAAACTTAGTCCATAAGTATTTTTGAAAATAAAATCAGATTAATTATAATGACTAGAAAAGGGATAAATTAAATGAGTACAATACTATTAATAGTTGATGTCATCTTTTTTCTCGGTGCTGTCTTTAATGTTTATTGGCAATCACAGATTGAAATCAGATCGATTTATAAAGTTTCATCATTAATCTTTGCGGCCTTCATCGGCGCATGGTTGTTAGTTTCACCAACCAATCAATTGTCGTATATCGTCATGGTAGCGTTGTTCATGTTGTTAAATATCATGAATGGTGTCGGAGGTGTCGGCGAAAAGAAAATCGTCTTGAACGGTTTCTATTCGGGTGTGTTAGATTATGCTTCGGTAGTTCACGTAACGTTGATTCCAATCGAAATTGATGGACGTAAGCCAAAGGTAGCAGTGATCTTTAACACTAAACGACCACAACAAGTGGAAATGAATTTTAATATTTCCTATAAAGAAATGGAAAAATATTTACAGAAGAAATTGTCTAATGACGCTTCCGTTGAAGTTGGGCAGATATAAAAAATAGACCTCGTGTGGGGTCTATTTTTTTATATCAAATTATTTTTTCAAGAAGGCAAGCACGTTCTTCTCATTTGGTTTCATGTTTCCTGCTAAGAACGAAATTATGACTGCAACAACTGAGAACAAAAATTCCCATACAGACCATTTAAAAACTAGTGTTAAACCTAACATAATAAAAACTGAAATCAACAAGACTCCATCTCTAGGGCCTAATTTCAAATATGGATACATCATCATCAGATATCACTTCTTTCATTTTAAATCCTAAGAATAATAGAATATTCTTTTATTTTTACGAAAGCCTTTTCACATGGTGCTTTGGCAAGTTCCATGTGAAAAAGAGCATAAAAAAACTAAATCTAAGAAGGTCTTCACAACATGATTTTAGATTGCTGGAGACACTTGTTTTAAGCTGAAAAAGTCATGTTTTGTTACACGTTTATGCTGCATATTTAAGACAAAAATAGTTATGTCACAACCCTTATTTTTTGTGACTTAGAAATTTTTAATTTAATGGACCAAAGGTAAAGTGTGTCGCAATCAAACCGTAGCCTAGTTTGGCATCACGCATTGTCTTTTGGCTAGGGTCGTTAAGTTTATTTTTAATATATTGATATAGTTCTCTATTTTTAGGCGGCAGTGTCATTGGAACAATGAAATTATTGTGATAACCCTGATAGATAGTTAAACATACGCTAATATTACTGTTGCCATTGTTCAGCTCCTCAGCACCTTGTAAAAGACACTTTTTGTAGTCGGCGGGTTGATTTGAAAGATCTTCATCATAGGAAGCATCGATTAAATTAAATAAGGTTGTATCTTCCATTTCTATAACCTCTTTTCCTATCTGTATAATACGTCGATGACCATAAGTGGGGGATGAAATGTCTTGAATAGGGCTAATATTCTTCCTGAATCGATGACAATTGTTAAAAATATAATCGATAATGTGTAAATATACGACGTTAATAAATGTTTCGTAGTTATTTTAAAATCATCTTTATAATTAAAAATGGAATAAAAGATAATTTTGATAGTCTAGGGAAAGGGCCTTAAATAATGAGTATAACCGTAATGAAATTTTTAGATAAGTATCGAGATAGTATTCTATTTGTATTTTTGTTTTTTATAGTTGGTCAAATTCTAGACAATTTTATATTGATACCAGTGATGCATAAAGTGTGGCCAGCTGGGACTTTTGTAATTGGGAACGATATTTATAAAGTTCTGGAATTTGCCATGTACTTTGCGTTGAATGCATATTTATTTAAACAAAAAGTATATTTGAAAGTGGATTTTACTAAGAAGACGATTATTGGAATGAGTTTAATCATTATTTTAAGTATTGCTTTAACTATTTATAAGCCAAGCCGGGGTGCTGACGGGGCCGTCCTAATGCTACTCACGGCGATTGGTGAAGAATATATCAATCGTGGTTTGATCACAGGTAAAATTGCTACTGTTCTATTTGAAGGTAAAAAATCTTATTTAAAAGTTTTTGGCATTCTAATAATTTCAGGTATTATCTTTGGACTATATCATTTTAGCAATGTTCGTGTGCAACCATTGGCAAATACTTTAGCTCAAATGATTCAGGCGACTGGATTGGGGGCAATTTTGACTGCTCTATATTTGAGAACAGGCAGTTTGATAGTTCCTATGTAATTTGCTTAGTATTTATCTTAATTGCAGTACTAATAACCAGACATATAAATAAATTAAGACTTATAGATAAAGTGATGAAGACGAATGATGAAAAATAGAAAGTTCAATTTCAAATTTTATAAAACAGGTTCGATTTGGATAGCAATCATCGTATGGATAAATGTAATCACAGAATTGTTTTATAGTCATAATTATTCGCTTTTAACTTGGATTACGCTTGCCGCTGCAATCGATTTTACGATTGATGGATTTTATATAAAACGTAAAGACTTTGATATCTAAAATGATTAATTAAATAAGGAACTTGAGAATAGTCAATTAACGTATATGATTATTAAAGAAGATTTATATATAATGTGATTTTTTGAAATTGCGATAAGGGGATAAATAATGAGAAGAACTGGTTTGGCCAATGTTAGTAATATTGTTGATGGCAAATCTAATCTCTATTTAGATACTGAAATTGTTAAGAATCATTTCCGAATAACCTTGATAATACTGAGCTGATATGTGAGCTATCAAGATTTCATAACGATATATATTTAATTACTAAGAACAAACTTTTTTGGGGGCCAAGCTAATGGAAAAAGAACTACTAGAGGTTTCAAGTGGAGAGGATAAATATTTGTTTCAATGATGTATATATCTTTTCCTTTAGAATGTATTTTAGATAGTCTCGTCATATTTTTTATCTTAATTTTGTATTCTAGTTTTGGCCTAAAATTTAAGAATATCAATTACTTTAAAATTATTATAAATTCTGTATTTTGGGGATTTATGGGAATAATCTTTGATGATTTCAGTTATGTTCTGTTTCTATCTTGCTTCATTATTTATGAATTCATTAAAAATAAGGATTGGTTACAATCTGCGGATTTTATCAATCCATTTATCTTTTCAGTTCTTTTGGAAGTAATTATATATATTTCCAGTGGATTTATAGGAAGAGCAGTCAGATATAGCTTTTTTAGAAATTATCACGGGACTGTAGGAAATAATTTAATTTCCGTTTTCAGTTTGATAATTAATGCCATAATTGTGGGTACCATCATTATTGTGCTTAAGGAAAATTCCCTAAAGATAACTGAAATACAAAATAAAATATCATCGTTGAAACTTGAGAATCAGATATTTTGGATGCTGTTATCGTTATTTATTTCATTTGAACTTATTTTATTTATTGGAGATTTTGAAGGGATAACTATTTTTATTCAAGGAACTTTATTGGTTATGTATACCTCTTTTTTGTTTTTAATGATATGGCAAATGATAAATTTAATTCGTGTGTTTTCAGCTCGTCAAAAAATGGGCGATGAAAGAAAGCAAAATGAACAATTAAGTGAATATTTGGAAAACATTCAAGAACAGTATGATGATTTACGAAAATTTAAACATGACTTTAAAAATATTGTTTTGTCGATGAATGTCAGATCTAATGAAGATGTTGATGATAGCTATGAAAAGCTATATAAGGAATTATCTCAGCAAAAGGAGTTTAATTCGGATTTAGAGGGAAAGATTATTTCAGAATATAAACTGATAAATAACGAACCTCTCAAGGGATTAATTATTCAGAAATTTTTTAAAGCAAAATCAAATCAAGTTAAGTTAAATGTAGAGATTTTTGAATCTGTTAATATAACTGACGATGTATTAGATATTATAAGAATAGTCGGGATCTTATTAGATAACGCAATTGAAGAGACAATCAAATGCCAAGATAAAAATATAAGTTTAGCATTCATAAAAAATGACAATAATTTAGAGATATCAATCGAAAATCCACTATCACACTCAATTGATATACGAAAGATTTTTGAAGAAGGTTATTCGACCAAGGGCACAGGCAGGGGAACTGGTTTGGCCAATGTTAGTAATATTGTTGATGGCAAATCTAATCTCTATTTAGATACTGAAATTGTTAAGAACCATTTCCGAATAACTTTGATAATACTGGAAGGGAGATAACTTTTGTTTCCAATTTATTTACTAGAAGATAATGATATTCAAAGAGAATATTATAAAGGCATTATTGAAAATACCATTATGATAAATGATTACTCTATGAACTTGACGGAAGCCAAAAATACCAAGTCATTTTTTGATGTGTTCACAAAGAGTCAATATGGCTTATTCTTTTTGGATATGGAAATGGATAATGATACACAAGGCTGGCTTGAAAATATCTGAATTTGTCAGAGAGAACATGCCTGATGCAAAAATTGTTTTTATAACAACGCATGAGGAATTGTCATTTTTGACTTTGGAAAGAAAAATTTCACCAATGGATTATATACTTAAAGATTTATCTTCTACTGCCTTGAAAGAAAAAATCATTGAAGATATTGAGCTGACTCAAAAGTATTATCAGGATGATATATATCAAAGGGAGTCGACCTTTGGATATAAGATTGAATCTAAGTATTTTTCTGTACCAATGAAGGAATTGATTCTGCTTCATACTGAGAAATCTTTGCCAGGACAAGTTAGTTTGGAATCTGTTAATAGGCATGCGGCATTTCCGGGAAGCTTGAATGCTTTAGAAAAAGATTATGACAATCTGCTCAGAGTTGATAAAAGCTCGCTGGTTAATATTGATAAAATAGTCTCGTATGATTCTCGTAAACGGATATTATATTTGGCTGACGATATAAGCTGCAATGTTTCGTTTAGAAAATCTCCAAAGGTTAGCCAAGTATTTGTTAAAAAAGACTGATCGTCTATTTGGTGCTTAATTACCGTGGAGATATTATTTAACTATTATAAATGCTGAAGAAGGTAATAATGTACTATGAAAAAGTCAGTTTATGAACAGGTTTTCGAAATCGTCGATGAAATGTACAATTCTTTATCTCAAAAACCCGACACCGATCCAGATATTCTTAAAGTTTTAATGACAGCTGGTACATATCTAAGTGAAAAGAAGAGTGCACCTCAAATAATTGCTTCTAAAACAGTCAGTGGAATTTTGCTAGCCAATTCATCCAATAATTCAAGACTCGACCAAACTAATTGGAATCGTTTGAAGCGATTGATAATGTTAGCCAAAGATGGGGGTCCGATGGGGCCAACTGATTTTAGAGCTCAATTTTAAATTAGTGTCTGAAAGATGATTAATACCATAATTATGAATTAATTGCTCGGCTAAAGGTTGAAGGTGCAGAAAACAAATGTCTTTAGAAAATATTTATCAATGCTTTTGTACAGCTTTTTCGTGCCATGTTATTTAAAGATAAAAATGATATTTATCTGATTCAAGCTGACCAAAATTAAAAAGAGGCCATTTTCACCGAATGACTTTGAGTGAATAATGGCCTCTTTGATCTGTGTTTCTAATTGAACATGTCTGCGATAATTAGCTTACGTTCTTTTTATTATTCTCAGATGAATTCAAAGAAATAAAAAATAGCAAATTAATTAGTTGCAAGAGTTTTAAAACAAAACACAATGATGTAGTGCAATGTTAAGCAAAAGGAGACGAATGCTATGAGTGCTAGTATTATTAAAGATAAAATAGTTTCAACATGTGTTACTGCAGATATTAGCGAAAGGGCTAAGAATAATTTGGCTAAGCGAGGATTGACTGTCTCTGAGTATATTCGCTTATCTTTGCTTAAAGCTGCTAACAATGAGGTACGTTTAGTAAGTTTTTTGGATTCATCAGAAGCACTGGAGGCAAAAGAAGAGGCTGAAGCCGGTCAAGTAAAGACTGTTGGTTCATTAGATGATTTTGATGCTTGGATTGATATAATAGAACAAAAAAGTGACTAGATAAATTTCATTCAAAATTTATCTAGTCACTTTTTTTATAGTCTGTCATAGAACTAAAACTAAGAAGGATTCTGATTTATAATCCCTCTTTAATCAATCAAACCTTCACGACGTTGTTCACGTTTACGTAACCATGGCATAACGAAGCCAAGTCCGAATAAAACGATAACGGTGATGAAGTTTAACATTAATTGATGGTTGAAAGCATCGGTACCAAATTTGGCTTCTTGAGGGATGAATCCTAAAGTAGCACAGATAAAGGTAAAAGCGAGACACCAGCCACCGACTAATAGAGCACCGGTTCTATTCTTGATAAATGTGTAATCAGAATGGAACTTATCTTGATTCCAACGCATTGCTACGAAGGCGAAGAAGACCCAACAAGTCTTATATGGTGAGATGATTCCGTTGATGTTTAGTAACCAGTTATAAATGGTATTGATATTTGGCAAAGTACCTGTCAATAACAATAGGAATAAACTCAAACCAGTTGTCATTGTATAACTGTGAATTGGACGACCTTTTTTGTTTTTCTTAGTTAACCACTTAGGCATGAATTTGTCAGCGACATCACCGGCAAAGACACGACTGGAAGCATCCAACAAGACAGCTAATTGTGCCATCATGAAGATTGCTTGGACAACGGCAAAGATGTACATCAATAATTTACCAACACCCAAACTGTTACCTAATAGTTGGAAAGCATAGTAGGGACCGTTCATCTTAAAGTCATGTGGAATGTGGTTGGCGTTGAAGAACATTGCCAAGGCTAATGTACCAAAGATAGTTAAGAAACCAGTCATGATAGCCAAAAGCCACATAGCTTTAGGAAATTCATGTTTCGGATCACGCATTTGAACCACGTAAGGAGCCGCTAATTCAGCACCTGACATAGCGAAAATTAATAATCCAGTCGTTGAGAAGTATTTCAAACTAAATGTTGGTTTGAAAGCACCCCAGTTGAATGGTTGTGTAGCGATATGTTGACCATGTAAAACTGCGTAACCAGCTAGCAAAACGAAGAGGGCTGACATGATGAACATTGCACCCCCACCAATCAATGAAAGGATTTCTAGTGAGTTCTTGATAACATTTTCTAGCATGATGAAAGCTAAAATAATAACGAATGTTAAAATACCAAACCAGAATGGTGACATTTTATCATCCAGTGTGTTGTTACCTAAGAACATCCAACTGAATGAAACGATAACTGAGTTGGAAACGTCCACGATATAAGGCACACTTTGAACCCAATACATCCATGAAGTCCAGTAACCCAAAGTATCGTTACTACTGTGACGGACCCAAGAAGCTAGCCCACCGGCTTGATTGTCAAAGGTTAAACTCATTTGACTGGAAATCAAAGCATAAGGAATAACATAAGAGAATAATAGGAAGATCCATGAGATAACCACGGAAAGACCTTGGTTTTGAAAAGGATAGAAAATATTTTCAAAACTAATAATAGTAACGAAGTCAATCAATGCGATGACTTGCCATCTTAAATAATGTGTTTTATTTGGTTCTAATGTTTCCAATTTTATTTCCCCCGAATTGTTTAAAAGTCTTGTTAGAAAGGCTTTTCGAAGTTAGGGGGCTTCAAAGTAAGCAAAGAACTGTTCATTTTCACTTGTGTACTACCTCAATATATATATATAATCAATTCCGTAATATTTTTCATAAATAATATTCCAATATTAAAAAAACATACCCAGAAAAGTATAGGTATTTATATTATATTTGCAATACTTTTTATGAAAATAAATTGAAATAGGGGGAAATTTATGAATTTTTTGAAAATTGCCACAGGTAATGATGTGAAAATCAACGACGCAATCGAATGGTCGACCGTTCCATTTACGATGGATATCGACGTTGCCGAATTGGCCGCAATCGTACTCAATGAACATGATACGACTGCTATCGGTATTGCGAAAGATCTACAAAGAACATCAGGACTTGGTATCCCTATTATTCAAATTAAGACGCCTGAAATTTCTGAAAAAGATATCAGCGCCGAAGTAACAGCTTATCAAGAGAAGATGGTGCCAGGATTTTTGACAGATTTAATCAATTTTGCCAAAGAACGTCCCATTAGTTTTACGACACCCGGACATCACAATGGCCAGTATTACGAAAAACACCCAGCTGGAGTCGTTTTTAATCGATTCTTTGGCAAGAACCTGATGTTTGCTGATACGAGCGACACGGTCGATGAATTGGGCGATACGATGACCCATGGTGGAACACCACTAACTGCTGAACAAAAAGCTGCCAAAACTTATAACGCTGACAAAGTTTACTTCTGTACTAATGGAACAACTAGTGCTAATTCCATCTGCGCCAGTGCTTTGTTAGCGCAAGATGATTTGGTATTGTTTGACCGTAATAATCATAAATCGCTTTATAACAGTGCTTTGGTTATGAGCGGAGCAAAACCTGTTTATGTTCCAACTGACCGTAACGCCCTTGGTCTGATTGGTGAAATGAACCCAGAAGCTTTAGACGAAGCTAATATTAGAAAAGAAATTGCTAAAGTTGATCCTGAAAAAGCCCAAGCTAAGCGGCCATTTCGTTTGGCAATTGTTCAACTGGAAACTTATGACGGTGTCTTTTACGATGCTAAATGGATGATTGATAAAATAGGTAAACTCTGCGATTACATTTTATTCGATTGTGCTTGGGGTGGCTTCGAGCAATTCGTCCCAATTATGAAACGTTTATCGCCATTATCATTGGAATATGGTCCCGAAGATCCTGGAATTTTGGTTACTCAATCGTTACACAAACAACAGGCTGGATTAGCTCAAACATCGCAGATTCTCAAGAAAGACGCACATTTGAAAGGTCAGGAGCGTTATGTTGACCATAAACATTTTAACAATGCTTATTTGAAATTTGTGACATCAAGTTATTCATATCCAGTTTATGCCTCATTGACTGTCAACGCTTATCTAACTGCAGGTCAAGGCAACCTCAACTGGTGGGATGAAACATTGCGCTTAGGTATTGAATGGCGTAAAGAATTGTTGAAGAAATCAAAATTGTTCCGCCCATTTGTGCCAGATAACTTTGCAAATATCAGCACGGACGAGTTAATGTCTGATAGCAAGTATTGGGAAATGAACCATGGCGATAAATGGCATGGTTTCAAGGAAATGGCTGACGGACAAGCGATGATTGATCCATCAAAGATCACCGTTATAACGACCGGTATTGATGTAGAAAACGCCAAATATCAAGAAACTGGAATTCCCGGTCCAGTAGTAGCTGAATTTTTAATGGAAAAACGTATCATTCGTGCCAAAGATGATTTAAATTCCTTATTATTCTTGCTAACACCTGGCGATACCAAAGAAGAATTGGATACATTATTAAATGCGTTCTTGGAATTCGAACAATTGTATATGGAAGATGCGCCGTTGACTGAAGTATTGCCCAGGTTAGCAGCACAGTATCCTGACCGTTATAACGGCTATACATTACAAAAGTTGTGTCAAGAAATGCATCAATATTATCGTGATAACAAGACTTTCACTTTACAAAAAGAACTATTTGCTAAAACTGACATGCAAGATTACACAATGACTCCAGCAAAGGCTGATCAACTGTTTATGAAGAATCAGAGTGAATTGGTTGATTTGAAGGATATCAAAGGTCGAGTTGCTGTCGAGGGAGCATTGCCATACCCTCCAGGGGTATTTATCGTGGCACCTGGCGAGAAGTGGGCCGATGTTGATTTGAAGTATTTTGAAGACCTAGTCGGTGCAATTGAGCGATTCCCTGGTTTTGTACCTGAAATTCAAGGTGTCTATTGGAATAAGAATGCGGATGGCAGTATTTCAGTTCAAGCTGAAGTATTGAAAAAGTAGTGTTTTGAAGAATGCCGCCTCCGGGTGACAGAGATTTTCGCCTGCTGTGAGACCGATTCGAGCCAAGGTCTCGAATCTCGATTTTGAGCCTTGCACAAACCGCAAGTCTCAAAATACGTCAGTTGTGTAAGAGCAGAAAATCGCTGCTCTAACGCAACTTTCACTGCACGTGAAATCTCTGCGACCCGAAGGCTAGGTTAACTGGGATTAATATAGATAAATTTAATGATTGGATTCATTCATCTCGTATTAAAAATCAAAACATACAAGAATATGCTCTATGTTAGTTGATATAAAGGTATTTGAATATTCTGATATCAAATTTATAACGATTAATTAGTCGGAAGAGCTGGGAAATATTTGTGTGCCGTACTTATACCACCGGACGTGTTTGGAGACTTACCGGGCTTTGGTAAGGCTTCAAACCGAGGTCCGAGACCGCTCTTTGGCTCGGACCGTTCCGCACAGCTTGAGAATATTTCCCAGCTCTGGAGACGGCATATTTAAAAACCAATGAAAAAAAGAGGAAATAATAATGGCATTATCATGGAAAGACGATTTACCTAAGGATTTAAGTGAAAAAATCGATAAAGTTGAAAAAATGATTCGTCCTCGTTTGGATGAAATTGATCAACAAGTTCTTTACAATCAACAACGTGTTTTGAACTTGTTTAGAGAACATCATGTCGGCGAAGAGGACTTGGTTCCTTCAACTGGTTATGGTTACGATGATATTGGTCGAGACAAGATTGAACAAATTTATGCTGACTATTTCAAAGTTGACGATGCGCTAGTTCGTCCACAATTTGCTTCTGGAACACACGCCATTTCAACAGCTTTGTTCAGTATGTTGCGTCCTGGCAATACACTTTATTATTTGACTGGTACGCCTTATGACACAATTCAAGAAGTTATTGGTCTAGCTGGTAATAAGCCCGGAAATATGTCAGAATATGGCATTAATTTCAAGACAACTGAGTTGCTGGATGATGGTTCAGTTGATTATGATAATGCTGAAAAAGATTTGAAGGATGACTCAATTAAAGTTGTTGCTATCCAACGTTCACGCGGTTATGCAGTTCGTGATAGTTTTACAGTTGAAAAAATTGCTAAGATGATCAAGTTTGTTAAGTCAATTCGTCCAGATGTTAATATTTTCATCGATAACTGTTACGGTGAATTTTCCGAAATGGAAGAACCCACTTTCTACGGTGCTGATATTATGGCTGGTTCATTGTACAAAAATGCAGGTGCCGGAATTGTTAAGAGTGGTGCTTACATCGTTGGTCGTCAAGATTTAGTTGAAGGTGCTGGTTCACGTTTGACTGTTCCCGGTGCTGGTAAAGGTGAGGGTGCTACTTGGGGTTACTTGCGTGACTTCTATCAAGGATTCTTCATGGCAGCTCACACAACTGGTGAAGCTTTGAAGGGTATGGTTTTTACGTCCGCACTCTGTGAAAAAATGGGTATGAACGTTTCACCAAAATGGGACGCTCCTAGAACTGATATCGTTCAAACAGTTTCATTTGGAAAGCCAGAACCAATGATTGCTTTCTGTGCTGCTATTCAACATTATTCACCAATGAATTCATTCGTTGATCCAATCCCTAGTCACCAAGATGGTTATGAAGACGACGTCGTTATGGCCTCAGGTAGTTTCGTTGAAGGCTCAACAATTGAATTGTCATCTGATGGTCCATTAAGACCTCCATATTCACTATATATTCAAGGTGGATTGTCATACGCTCACGTGCAGATTGCTATTGCACAAGCTGTTAGAGAGACATTCTATAAATAAGATTTAGGCTAGTTCTAATAAATTTGTGAGTATAAAAAAATGTAGTGAATCCAGTTAGTGGGTTCGCTACATTTTTTTTGAATATTTACAAATAAGGCAATTTAAGTTGATAATCGTCGAAATAGTCGCTCTTCAATTTACCAAACTCGTCAATTAAAGCATGTAACTCCTCAGCTTGCTTTGATTCCAATTTGAAGTCGCGTTCGACGGCTGTCTTTAATTGTATGTAAGTTGGTTTTGTCGTAAAGGTGTGTAATTTAGTAAACAATTTCATTGAATAGTTGTCGGCCACAAATGTTGGACGGTGGAAGTAGTAGAGCAATAATACATCGGCGGTTTCGTTGCCAACACCTTTCATCGCAATCAACTTCTTTCGCAATAGTGGTGTTGATAACTTGGACCAGTCGTCAAAATTGTCGCGATATGCGGTCAACATTGAACGTAAATAGATGGCTTTGTTATGAAAGAAACCACTTGGTTGAATCAGCTGTTCCATCTCATCAGTTGATAAAGCCAGAATACGGTCAGTCTCAAAGTTAGTCGCTTTTTTGAGATTAGCCAATGATCGATCGGCATTCTTCCAATTTGTGTTTTGAATTAAAATCATTCCCGAAAGCATATCTTCATTATTTTCAGCTGGCCACCAATTTTGTGGTCCCAATTTCTTTGATAAAATTTCTAATAAGTCATAAATAGTAATTTGCTTGTACAAGATAAAAATCCCCCAGTACTGTTAATTATCCAATAAGATGGCAAAAAAGTGTTGAATTGTTTCTTGGAGACGCTTTCAAAGACATTTCCCTTTATTTCAGAAAATTATTAGTGTTAACATAATATACGCTGAATTAATTATGGGGGTGTAATTATGTTAGGGATTATTTTTATTGTAGTTTCAATTGCCTCTCTGATTCTTGAGAAATATGTGCTAGGTAACAATTCACATGTTTGGTTAGGCGCAATTATTCCATTTTTAGCAATTGCTTTTATCGTTGGAATGATGCTCACTAATAACATGAAATTCGATGTTTTCAATATAGTATTGGCTGTCGTTTATGTTTCACTAAGCTTTATTTTCTGGGGACAGGGAAGTGACCTTTATCACCAGAAGGTCGTAAATAAAATATACGAATAATTTTTTGGATTCCGCCGGAGATGGCCATTAATGTTAACCGATGTTGGACCGGTGCGAGCCAAGGTCTCACACCTCGATTTTGAGCCTTGCAAAACCAGCAAGTCTCAAAATCGTCCGTAATATGAGGACGTAAGTCCTCATATTACCTGCACTACGGTTACATTAATGGCCACCTCCGGCTAGTGTATTTTTTTACCAATGTGTTTGTTATATATATTATTAATAAATTAGGTTCACTAAATAGTAAAGGCCGTGTAAACAATCTTTTTTTGATTGCTTGCATGGCCTTTTTACTTTTAGTTTTCCATTAGACTGTTTATTAATTCAACTGTAGGTGTTTTCAAAGTTAGTTTAGGAACATTAACCGTTATCCAGTCGATATCTCTATTCCACCATGCCAGTTTTTCTAAAGCTTGAATAACTTCTGGTTCAAATCTTGATCTGATGAATTGAATTGGATTGCCACCAACAGTTGTATATGGAGCGACGTCTTTTGTTACGACACTATTGGCTCCAATAATGGCACCGTCACCTATTTTTACACCAGGCAGGACGGTCACATTTTGTCCAAACCACACGTCATTTCCGACTACAGTATCACCTTTCAATGGCAAATCAGTTAGCTCTGGAGTGTATTTTTGCCAATCGCCACCTAAAATATTAAATGGATAAGTTGAAATACCTTTCATTACGTGATTAGCACCGTTCATGATGAATTCAATGCCATTGGCAATAGAACAAAATTTACCGATGATTAATTTGTCGCCTAGAAATTCATAATGATGAGTGACATGTTTTTCAAATTCAGTAGGATTTACTGGATCATCATAATACGAGTAATCACCAACTTCGATGTTGGGATTCTTGATAACATTTTTGATAAAGACAACTTCTTTGATGGCTGGATTGGGATAAATCGCATTTGCGTCAGGTATGGTCATTTGAATTCCTCCTAGTTGAGTTATTTAGTTCTAATTATAGGTTGTATGATATAAAGATTAAAATGGTTTTTTGATCGTATATATAATCGATTAATTTGTGGAAACAAAAAATAAGTATTCCTTTAAATGAGAATACTTATTTTTACATTCAGTTAATAACTATGAATTAGTCGGAAGAGCTGGGAAATATTTGTGTGCCGTGGTAGGTGGTATAAGTACGATTTCTCCCGTACTTATACCACCGGGCGTGTTTGGAGACTTGACGAACTGTGTCAAGGCTTCAAACCGAGGTTCGAGACCGCTCTTTGGCTCGGACCGTTCCGCACAGCTAGAGAATATTTCCCAGCTCTGTAGACGGAATTTTTATTAATTCAAAGAACCACCGATTGCTTCAATATCACCTTTGCCATCTTGTTTAACAATAGCTGTGATTGCGGCAGTTATTCCGGCTACATCATCTGCCAATGACAAGCATGGTGTATCAGGACGTGCTACGACTTGATTTGGCAAGAATGGAATGTGCATGAATCCAGCTTTCAAATCGGGAAATTCTTTGTCAATCATATATTGAACTTGGTACATGATGTGATTGCAGACGTATGTTCCAGCCGTTGTTGAAACATAACTTGGTAGACCAGCATCTAAAACCGCTTGAGCCATGGCTTTGACTGGTAATTGTGTGAAGTAGGCGTTTTGCCCGTCCTCGTGAATTGGTTGATTACGTGGTTGAAAGCCAGCGTTATCAGCAATTCGTCCGTCATCAAAGTTAATTGCAACTCGCTCGGGAGTTAATGCAAATCTGCCACCAGCTTGACCAATATCTAATACATAGTCGGGTTTGTTGTCGAGGATTGCTTGGTGAACGACTTCAGCACACTTGTTAAAAATTGTAGGGATTTCAACTTTGACTATTTCAGCACCAGCAATTTCGTCAGGAATCTTCTTGACAGCCTCGATGGCAGGGTTAATTTTATCTGTTCCAAATGGATCAAAACCAGTTACAAGAATTTTCATAAATTTCTCCTCCTTAAAATGCTAAGAAATACATTAAAGCAATTTGAATTACTAACATAATTAATGCGATAGGGACTTGTTGTTTGATGACTCCCAAGTTATCCTTCATCTCCATCAGCGCCACTGGTAGCGAGTTGAAGTTGGCAGCCATTGGTGTCATCAATGTACCACAATATCCAGTAGTCATTCCAAGTGCGGCGACCACAGCGGGATTTCCACCTTGAGCTACGATGAAAGGTACTCCAATACCAGCAGTGATAACCGCAAAGGCAGCGAAGGCATTTCCCATGATCATGGTGAAGATAACCATAGCAACACAGTAGAGAACAACTCCAAGTAAATGATTTCCGACTGGGAAAATTCCCGAAATTGTTTTGGCAGTAACGTCACCAACACCTGAAGCGGTGAAGATAACGCCTAAAGTAGCTAACAACTGTGGCAAAATACCAGCAGTACCAACAGAACGAACCATTCTTTCACTATCATGATAAGTCGTTTTGCCATCGGTTTTTGAAATAATCATCGCAATAATTAAAGCAACAACTGAGGCGATACCGATACCAACTTGACCACCGAGGTTAGTGAATTCACTGATCAAAATAGATAAGATAGCTAAAACAACACTAGGAAAGAAGAGCCAACCGCCAAGCTTTTTAGCAGACTTTTCGGCAATTTCTTTGTTGACTTCCTTAATTTTACCAACCTTGATTTGTTTCAAGAGTGACAAGATACCGATAAAGACAATCAATAAGCCGATGACAACGTTTGGCAGATATTTACCAACGGCGAAGATGATACCCAGAATCAACCAGAATAGGCCGGTCCCAATACGAGCTGAGTTTTCTTTATCACGGAACGATTCGATACTGGCGAAAACCATGATGATTCCCATTAATACGTAAAAAATTTCTAGAATATTATTAACGCTCATATTTTTGACCTCCTACTTATTGAATTGCTTGTCGAATCTCATATTGTAGTAGCCAACGATGATGAATGTGATGATGGCAACTGGAATTGAGTAAAGTACGATACTAGTGGTGGAAACGGGATGTCCCAATGACTTCATCGTACTAGCCATTAACAAGACACCACTAGATGCGATGAATAGGTTTTGGGCGAAAAAGTTACCAAAGTTATCATTGGCAGCGGCTCGAGCTTTGATTAAATCGACTTGTTTGTCAGTTAAAGTATGTTTAACACTGGCCGCGGCCTGAGCCATAGGATTAATTAGTGGTCGGATGAATTGAACCTGACCAGAAAGTGCGATACCGAAAGCATCGGTAACTTCACGAATTGCTAAATAAATGTTAAAAATTTTACCCGCCGAGAGATTCTTAATTTTGCTGATACCATTGACAGCAGCTTGTTTCATACCATGGCTTTCAACAACACCAATCATGGGAAGGGTAAGGAAGAATAGCGAAACCATTCGATTATCCATGAAACCTTTGCCAAGGATATTCAGAATGTGGTCGATTGACATGCCAGATGCCAAACCGGTTGCTAAAGCAGCGGCGACAACAACGGCAATCGTGTCTAATTTAAATGCAAATCCTAATATAATTATAATAATTCCAATTAATCTTAGATATTCCATAAGTTAGGACCCCCGTTTTTTAATTTATGGGGCTCATTATACACCGGTTTTTGATTTAAATTAGAAAAAAATTAATCTAAATTAGAAAAATGGCTTTATATGAGCAACAATATAGGGCTAGTAACTTTTTTTAGACGTTTTGTAATTTAATGTTAAGTAAAAAAGTCAAACTCATTTCTGAGTTTGACTTTTTAATTACTAAATTTGTTTATTATAAACAAATTATTTATCATTGAATGTGTGTAGACAAATAATCCTACTATAATAGAAGTGAAAAAGCTGAAATTAATAGTACAGTCGGTCTAACGTATTATTGCTGTTTAAATATATTTTTTTATATTTGAACAATAACTTTTATAATAATTGGAAAAATTTAAAGTTATAACCATGGCATAATATCTGTACTAGATAATACACATATTTCTTAGATCTGTGGCATAAGTCGAGAAGAGGGGGGCTAATTATGTTAAGAAAAGAGAAAAATGCATTTTTATTTGTGTTTTCATTTTTATTGATTGTGGGATTATTTTGGGGACAGACTTCAACAGTTAAAGCATATTATGATAGCGATGCTATGAAGTATACTCCAAGTGGACTGGAACTTGATAATTTGATCAACCCAACTTCATCATTGTTTGTTAATGGAAAGAATAATGGAAAATATGTTCCAACAATAATTAGTGATAATAATGGTAATTATTCCATTCTTAAATTAAATGGCTCAAAAGCTGATTCAGTAACTAGTGTTTGGAGTAATCTTGATGCAGATAACTATATTGATGTTACTAAAAAGCAAGATTTGTCATTTTGGATTTATTTAGGTGATTCTAGTACAAACGTTGATGGTATGGCATTTGTTTTACAAAATGATTCTCGTGGAACTAATGCTATTTCATCTGATGGCTCTGGTATCGTTGGCGGGCAAACTCTAGGTGTCTGGGGTGTTAACTCTAACGCAAATAAGACTGCTAGTTCAATTGCTAATTCAGCCATTAAAAATAGTTGGGCACTTGAATTTGATGACCATCGTGATGGTAATGATAGCAGTGGAAAAACCGAAACGATGGGCAGTTCATATGATACATATGATTTAGAGGCTAACAGATCGATGAGTGATCAACACACTGGGTGGAACTACCCTGGATTAGCTAGTTCATATAAGCAAATTCCTTCCACCAATGGTATTTTTCAGCTAGTTCATAATAATCCAGAAACTTTATACTTAAATGGGTTAGGTCACCCACAATGGGGCTGGCATCATGTAATGATTAACTATACTCCACCAGCAACAAAGGGTGGAATTGCTAAATTAGATTATTCATTTAATACTAAAAGTGTAGATAAACATGAAAATAATCTTTCTAATTATGAGACAACAGGACAAAATTTGATTTATCACTCAGTTGATCTGGATACTAGCCAATTCCACCTTGATGACAGCAATAAGCTACGTTTCGGATTTACTTCTTCTGAGGGAAATATGAAAACCGGTAGTATGTGGGTGGTATTTGAATCTATTCCTTCTATTGTACAAGCTCAATCGACAGCCTATGTTGTTGACGATACATCTAAATCTAGAGTCGATACTGATACGGGTGATGCAAATCCAAGTTATGTTGAAGACGAAGATAAGGCATTACCAATTACTACAGAGGCTCATCCTGGTGATGATCTTAAGTTTAAGTATGGTATCAAGTATGAAGGTGGTAAACAAGCTGCCACAGACATTAAATCGACTTTGAACATTCCTAGTAATGTGACATTTAATAGCGATGTGATTGGTAAAGTTATATATGTTAGTGCTGATGGTACAGAAACTGCCCCCGTTAACTTAACTAAGACTGATAATGTCAGTGCCGATGGTTCAACTTTGACATATAATGTAAAAAAACTTGATAATGCTAATGGGACTGATTTGACTGCGGTAAAGATTGAGCTTGATGGTACGGCCAATGATATTCCGAGTGGTTCTACATCACTTAAGGTACCTTTCTCTCACATTAACTTCACTGGTACTAACTATAAATCTGATGCTCAAACTGATGCGTTCAAGATTGTTGAACCAGAAGCTACATTGGATATTACTAAAGATGCTCCAGACCCACAGGATATTTTCCAAACCGGTACGGCTAATTTAAATGGTCATTTGACATTCAAAAAGGGCGGTACCGTCACTCCCATTACTAATTCTGAAGATTATGACCTTCACTATTCTATAAATGGGGGAGCTGATCATCTTGGTCGTGGGACTGTCACTGACGGTAATTTTTCAATTCCAATTGATGGTTCAGATTTGAAGGTTGGTAAAAATGGTGAAGCAGCTGAAAATGATATAACGGTTCAGGCTGTGTATACTAATTACAAGAGTTCATCTGGCGCAATTGAAACGGTTGGCTCTAAGAAGGTGCATTACACAGTTAACGTGAATGAAACTGGTTTAGTTGCAACTGCCGCAAATACTAATAAGATAACCACGTTAAATGATAAATTGGTCACGTTACCTACAATCACACTTAAACATAACGATGGCTCGGGTCTAGAAGATGGGAATGATCAGGTCGACTATACTATCTCTAATCCAAACAAAAATAATGGCCAACCGATTTCATTTAGTGACAACCCATATCCAATTTTGAGCGATGGAACTGGTGGTGGAAATCGTCAATATAATTTGAGCATATCAAGTTCTGATGGTCTAAGTATTGGAGAGAATACCGTTACGTTGAAGTTCACTGACCCAGGTAAGCATGTATCTAATGTATTGACCTTTGTTATTGATGTTGAAGATACGAAGCCAGTTCTTACATATGGTGATAAAAATAATGGTGAGATGACAGTTGTTGCATCTGAAGATGGTGATATTACCTTTCCAATGAATATTGCGTATGAGAATGGTGAGAAATTTAAACCTTCAGACATGAAATTTACTGCAAAAGTTGATACTAATAGTCCGATTAATGTTGATAGTATAAAAAGTAATACACCACAGGCTACATACTATTTTGAAAGAGCCTTAACACGAAAAGACTTAGGTATTGATGCAAATGATACTTCAGATAAACACACGGTTACATTCACAGCAACCGATCCATATGGCCGTACTTCAGAACTAACGTTTACGCTGAAGATGCTTTATAGCACTGCAAGTTTAACGTACAAAGATAGTTACTCATTTGGATCATTAAATCAAAGCCAAGGGTCACGACTAGTTAAGAGAACTAGTGACTGGGATGTTGTCGTTAATACTGTTGATTCGAAGTATAAATTAACTGCTAGCGCTGATCCGTTGACGACTGGAGGGGCAACTGATACTCATACATTATCTGGTGGGTTGGTTTACGTTGATCCTAAGACAGGGATTTCTCAATCAATGACTTCTCCAGTGACATTAAGTGAAAATGATTCCGAAACCACGTATAAGTATCCTATTTCCGATAGTTGGTCGGCTGATTCCGGTATTTTGTTGAAAGTAGATTCCAATCCATTTGCCGGTTCATATAGCGGAGGGCTAAATTGGAATTTAACCGATAGTATATAGTTCTAAATAGCAAAATAGGCATAGGCAATTCCAGAATTTATTGGAGTTACCTATGCCTATTCTTTTTGAAATCGCTGATTTAATTCTAATAATACCTCTACAAAATAGGGGATAGTAATCTTGAGAAACGTTGCTTGAAGTGTAGCCAAGCACCTTGTTCCTTGATTATCTCTGGTGTTAACAACAATGAATCACTCATATCTTTTTCAAAAGCTCGAGCAATTTGATGAGAAACTTTAGCATCATAAATAAATGCGTTAGCCTCGAAGTTTAATGAATAACTTCTAAAGTCATGATTCATTGAACCAACTGAACAGATTTTGCCATCAAAAACAGATGTCTTAGAGTGCAAAAAACCTTTTTGATAACTGTAAATTTTAATACCATAAGTGGTCAACAGGTTAGCGTAATATTGCGTAGCACGGTAGATGAAGGGATGATCAGGCATACAAGGAATCATAATTCTGACATCGACTCCGGAACGAGCCGCAATAGTTAGAGCGGTGAACATGGCATCGTCTGGAACTAGGTAAGGCGATTGAATCCAGACACTCTTCTTGGCACTGACAATCATATCGATAAAGCCATCTTTGAGGACTTCTTCACGATTATCAGGTCCATCAGAGATAATTTGAATTGGCAAATTAGCCGTTTCATCGAATTTATCTGATGGAAAATATTTTTCCAAGAAAGCCAAAGGTTCAGCGTTTCGATCCAATGAAGCATTCCAGTCACGGAAGAACCTTTCCTGTAATAGCAATGTAGCAGCGCCAAAGATTCTTGAGTGTGTATCGCGCCAGTAACCAAATTTTTCGGTTGTGTTGACGTATTGGTCACCAACGTTGAAACCACCAATCCAGCCAGTTGTACCATCAATAACAACAACTTTACGGTGCAAGTGATAGTTCAAACGAGTTTTGGCAATGACATTTTTAGAAGTGATGAAAGGTAAAACTTCACCACCGGCAGCTTTAAATTTCTTAAAATAACGTGGTTTAGTTCCGCCAGATCCCCATGGATCATAAAGCAAACGGACTTCTAGACCTTCTTTGGCTTTTTGAGTCAATAGTTCTAGAAATTCGTCTCCAATATTACTTTTGATAAAAGCATAGTATTCAACATGGACAGTTTCTTTAGCATTTCGAATGTCTTCGAACATGCTCTTGAATTTTTCTTTACCATCGAAGAAAAGCTCAATCTCGTTATGACGTGTTAAAGGCGCTTCCTCGGTTTCATTGAAAAATCGAATGATATGGTCAGCGTAACGTGTTTCGTCGTATCTAGAAGCATTCTGTGGCCGTTTCTGAGCAGCAATTGCCATCTGCTTCAACTGACTTAAACTGTAGTGCTCTTGTTTACTGATATTGAAGATTTTTTCCTGAGCAATCCCACGACCGAGAAATGCATAAATAAGGAACCCTACAATTGGCAATAAAACAAGGACCAAGATCCAAGCCCAAGTAGTAACAATATTACGCGGTCTATGGAAAACGGTGATCAGTGCTGAAACTGTATTGACTACTAAGATTATGAGAATTAGCCAGATGATCCAAATATCAATCATAAAATAAATTCCCCTCTATTATTCTTACTAGAAAGTTTACTTCAAAATACTAATAAAATCTAATTTAAACGGTATTATATTTATATTTGTTCTCTGCCGTCGAAAGAGCTGAGAGTATTTCGCCTGCTATGCGGACCGGTCCGAGCCGAAAGGCGGTCTCGAACCTCGGTTTGAAGCCTTGTAAAGTTCAACAAGTCTCCAAACTCGCCCGGTGGTGTAATGGCTAAAGCCATAACGCCACTTCCACAGCTGGTGAATATTCTCAGCTCTTTCGACTAGTTTGTTTTTGGTCTCAAGTTTGATTGTATCTATTTTGTTTATTTAGTTGGACGTAAGTTATCCGTTTTGTGTATTTATTTTGATATGTAATTGTGACGAATTGCCAAACAATAATGTCAAGATGTTGAGGTAAGACAGTCTTGAACAATACTTTACCTGCGTTACACATGGTGCTATTTGATAATCTATTACATCGTTTAAATAGCTTGAATTTTAATACATTTGTATAATTTTTACATTCAATTGTTGCTGAGTGATTAGTCGGAAGAACTGGGAAATATTTGTGTGCCGAGGTTCGAGACCGTTCTTTGGCTCGGACCGTTCCGCACAGCTAGTGAATATTTCCCAGTTCTGTAGACGGCATATTTAGACAACAAAAAAAGCCTTTAAAAGGCTTTTAATTGCGGTTATCACCAAATATCAAGATTAAACGTAATAGTTGTAAAGCTGTTGAAATTGCTGCAGCGACGTATGTTAAAGCAGCTGCAAATAATACTTGCTTAACCATTGGAACTTCATCGTTATCAAGAATGTCACCTGATCCTAAGATCTTGATGGCACGTCCTGAAGCGTTGAATTCAACTGGCAAGGTGACAACTTGGAACAAGACAACTAGGGCAAACAACCAAATTCCAATGGTAATCAGTGTCTGGTTCATTCCCAAAAGGGCACCGATGATAATTAATGGAATTGAAGCGTTTGAACCAAGGTTAACGGCTGGAACCAAAGCAGCTCTGACACGCATTGGTGCGTAGCTTGTTTGGTCTTGAATTGCGTGTCCACATTCATGGGCAGCAACACCGATGGCCGCAACTGAGGTTGAATCATAAGTCGATTCCGAAAGATTCAATGTCTTGTCGCCAGGATTGTAATTATCAGTTAAGTTACCACTGACTTTATTAATTTGAATATCTTGTAGTCCGGCACTATCCAAAATATATCTAGCAGCATCAGCCCCGCTTTTACCACGGTGACTAGTGAACTGGTCATACTTTTTAAAATTATGATTTACATACCACGATGCCCACATACTGATAGCCAAACCAATGATTATCAATAGATAGCTGGGACCAAAACCATAACCATATCCGTACATAAATGTTAACTCCTCTTTAGTAGATTATTGTTAGAAACATTATATCCATTATTTGTGAAGTTTTCTTGAATAATACGATCAAGTTGATTAATTTCGATTGATTTGAGATCAATCTGATCCTTTAAAAAGACTAGTAAACGTTGGGAAATTTCATGTTTTTCCGTATCGTTCAAATTTTTGAAAGTAACCATCAATGCAGCTTGCTTTTTAGTTAGGTCGACGTCGCTTAAAGAAATCAAAGCAACGATATCTTCGTGATGTTTCTTTTGAATAAACCAGTAAATACCATCGTTTCGCATGATAGTTTTAGCAGTATTGGAAATATATTCAGTAGTTGGATTGATTTCCATGCCTAGAAATTCACTGACTTCTTTTAAATTGAAGTGTGTGGGAAAATCCCAGAAGAAATTCTCAGTCATGAAAGGTCGATACGATTTCAGTTTTATATCAGACATTAAAATAATTTCCCCCTCTTACAAACCAAATTATTCGATAATCATACTCTTCTTGGCACTCTTGTGTAGTTTGTGCATGAATGGTTTGAGCTTTTCGGTTGTTAGTAAGCCTAGTAGGTAGAAGACTACGCCAAAGGCCACTAATATAATAATATCTTTGGTAGCATTAGGCCAATATATTCCACCGACCGACTCACGAATCAGGTTGACCGCGTAAGTAAATGGCAAGTATGGATTGATAAATCTGAAGAATCCATCGGATAGGACAACTGGGAAGTTACCACCGGCACCAGAAATTGAAAGCACCAGAATGATAATACCTAATCCTTTACCAACTGTACCAAACATTTGGACTAACGAGTACAGGATAGAAATAAAGACGAAACTGACCAGCATACAGAAGAGGATTAACCAAACTTTTTCCTTTGTGTAGGCGTGTAGGATGAACAAGTTACCTAAAGCAGCCGCAATAGCTTGGAGCTGATTCAAGAAACCGAATGTTAAGTAACGTCCATTGAATCTTTGTTTAAATGAGTAACGATACTTTTGACGATCATTCAACTGGAAGTGGACTGTGAAGACACTGGATAGGAGCAATGCACCAACCCAGATACACAATGCCAAGTAGAATGGAGCACTGGCAGAACCATAGTTTGGAACGTCATAAAGGTTTTCTTGCTTCAACTTAACTGGGTTAGAGAAGAAGTCAGATTCCTTGTTAGCATCGGATTTCATCAATTTAATCAAAGCACCGAGATCAACATCCTTCTCACCCTTCTTCAAGAGTTTAGCGGAGTGATGAACATCTTTCTTCAATTGTGGCCAGTCATTAACTGCAAAGTTATTAGCTGTTGAAAGAGCTTTTTCAAGTTCTGGTGTCTTGGAGTTAACTAAGTTCAAGGTAGTCGTCAACTCATTTTCAATTTGTGGCAATTGATATTGAACGAAGAATGAGGCTGTTGCCATTTTCTTCTTCAATGTAGGGTAATCGTTGTTGTAGAAATCATTAACCAAATTAATACCAGTAACGATATTACCCATGTTGCCGTTCAACAATTGATTGGCATCGTGAATTTCACTACCAACGGCAGGCAATTGTTTTTGATATTTTTGAAGGTAAGTTAAGGCTGTTTCAAGCACACCCTTAGTATTGTTCAAAAGTCCAGGGATAGCAGGGATGATATTGTTGTTAACTTGGCTCAAAGTAGAACTGGCAGTCTTGAGCAATGTTGAAATATCATTGATGGTACTTGAAACACTGTCCATGATGTTGAGATCTTTGATAGCAGAAACGCCGTCAGCAATCTTATCTGCTTGAGTTTGTAAGTCAGTCAACTTAGCTTGTAACGCTGTTGTATCGAGGTCACTGTAGTTTTCAATGATGTCGTTAGCTTTGGAAGCCAAAGTATCATTCAAGGCAGCAAAGTCATTTAGGTGTTTGATAGGCGAGTCAAAAATCGTCGTCTGATCATGACCTAATTGGTCAGCTAAATTGTTGTAGAAAGTTTGTAAGTCAGTTAATGATGATGCCAATTGGGTACTTACTTTTGAAACTTGAGTGGCATCGTCAGCGACGTTTTGGATAACTGATTTAAGTTGATCCTTTAATTCCTGGTTTTTAGGGTCAGCCTTGATTTTGTCGATCAAAGTATTGATGTTTTCCATTGAAGCACTAATTTGCTTAACAATATTGAAAATCATCGATAGTCCAGTATCGACAGTTGTCTTAATGACGGGCAAAGCTTGTTGAATCTTAGGAATCAATTCATTATTAGCTTTATTTGTAGCATTCTCGGCATCTTGACCAAGTTGTTGAATGTCAGGCATAACGTTTTGAACTTTGTTGATGACTTGAATTCCGTTTTCAACTTGAGTGATACTGTTGTCCATTAAATTAGAGATTTTGCCAAAGTCGTTATCGATTTCGTTAACTTGTGAACCGGCACTCTTAATTTGCGGAATCTTTGTTTGCAAATCTTTAGCAGCCGTACCACCAGCATCAGCTAATGGTAGGAAGTTATTCAAATTGACGATTTTTTGAGCATCTTGATTTAATAGTGGCATGTAACCGTACATGTCATTAGCTTGTTGCAACTTTTGGTTCAAATTAGGCACGATAGTATTGGCCTGTTGAACTTTGTCCATGATATTTTGTAATTCTGGCAAATTGTCATCTGTCGTTACAAGTAATGTTGAAAGTCTTCTTAACATTGGCAAATTATGCTCAATATCAACGCCTGACTTGTTCAATACCGTTGTAACGGTCTTACTTATCGTTCCAATAAATTCATCTGAGATTGTATTTTGTAACGTCGTCGCACCTGTCTCAGTCAGCTTCGGGGCGATGGCGTTTATCTTCTGATTAACTTTGAAGACCAGCGATGGTTTCTTAATGTTACCTGATAGGAAACTAACAATATCCCTTGAGAAGTTTTTAGGGATGTAAATACCGGCGTAGTATGAGCCATCCTTAACTCCTTGATCTAGTTGTTTCTTTGAATCGACGAATGTCCAACCTAATTTGTGATTCTTCTTTAGGTTGTCGATCAATTGATCACCAATTTCAATTTTTTGTCCTTCAAGTTTAACCGATTGATCATCTGAATAAACGGCAACCTTTAGGTCACTTGTATTTGAATATGGATCCCATAAGGCCCAAACATTAAACCAGCAATATAGACATGGCAAAATAATCAAAGCTAACATTAATAATGTTGCGGGCTTTGACTGTAGGGTTCTTTTTATATCTAATCTGAATAGCTCCCAAGCTTTGATAGAAATCCCCTCCAAATCTCTCTAAAAACTAAATGACGTAATGTCATTATATAACGTTACGATAACGGATTGTAGTATATGAAACCATTAACCGTATCTAAAATCTCTGAATCATCATGAAGCATCGAGTGTTCGGCGGTAGAGCCCTTGATTAAATATTCGGTGTATTCTTTTGCTCGGGGTTCGAGAATGTAAGAAATTGACTTTGCTGATGTAACGGAGATGTACTTATCACTGTTTGAGTGATCACCAACGTTACCGTAAATATTTAAAACACGCAGATCATCTGATACGTTATTTCGATTCATAAATATTCTAAAATATGTTGGACTCATAAAAGCTGGCTTGCCATTTGGCTTGATTCGGTTAATATTAGGAAGATCTCCCAAACCTAAAATGCCGTTGAATGGTCCAGCGATGAGTACTAATTTTTTGAGTCGAGGCATATAAGGACGCATTTTTTCCCTCAGATTGACTAGGACTAAAGCGACGGCACCCAATGAGTGCCCAATAGCGTCATATGTAGTAAATTCATGTTTCAAACGTAAATCAAATAAGAGTTTAACTAACCAATATTCCATTTGGTTACTGCCAACCCATTTATTTTGGAAAACTACTTGAACGATGGGATGTTCATCATCAGTCCAAGCCCCCTCATATGTAACTTTACCGCGCCAATTAATATTTGCTTTGAGAAATTGGTCCTTTTTCTTACCGTTACATTCCAAAGCTGATTCGATCATTTTTTGAGTCGTATAGTCTCCACCACGAAATCCATGGATGTAGAGAATCGGCCATTGCCCATTTTTCATAAATTCACCCCAACAAGATATTATTATATAATTATTATTGAGAAATTTTAACCTAATGAGGTATGACAATTGCAAAAATTTTATGCTGTAAGACGAGGCAAGAAACCCGGAATCTATTTAACATGGCCAGAATGCAAGGCTCAAGTCGATGGATTTGCTGGTGCAAGATACAAAAGTTTTCCTGATCGAGCCCAAGCTGAAGCGTTTCTTGGCGGTAAGGATTCTTACGTTAAGAGTACATCGAATCAAAAATCGAAGCCACAGGCAAAAGCATCTAAAAAAACTGTGTCTGATATAAAAGATTTTGATACAGTCGTTTACACTGATGGTGGTTCGAGAAATCATGGTAATTTTAAAGGCGGGCATGTTAAGACGACTGATAAAGGCGCTTGGGCCTATCATATCAGCAATCATGACGAAGTATTTGAGGGAACCGCTGGTGAATTTGGCGTAACTAATAACCGCATGGAGATAATGGCCCTGATTCAAAGTATTAAACGATTAAATGAGTTAAAAATCAATCAACAAAATACGATATTTGTCTTAGATTCTCAATATGTTTTGAACGCAATCACGAAAAATTGGTTGACGGGATGGAAAAAACGTGGCTATAAAAAAGCTGATGGAAGCGTTCCGGTCAATGTGGAATTGTGGAAGGAATTGGATGGATTATTGCCAACCGTTCCTACAAGAACTTTTGAGTGGACTAAAGGTCATGCTACTAATATAGGAAATAATCGGGTTGATGAACTGTTGAATGAGACGATGGATAAGATGTAGTGGTTGTCGTCTCCGGATGTCAGTGATTTTTTGCCTGCTATGGGGACCGGTGTGAGCCAAGGTCTCACACCTCGACTTGAAGCCTTGCCGCAGTTCGGCAAGTCTCCAAGCTCGCCCCGTGGTGTAATGGCTAAGGCCATAACACCACCTCCATTGCTGGCAAAAATCACTAACACCCTCCGACTAGGGTTTTGTTTGTTAATTTGGAATAATAGATTGAAGATTATATGAATAAAGAACGTAAGTAATCAAAATATGATTGCTTACGTTTTTTTGTATAAAATGAATTCATTTCTTGTGTTTAATCGACTGAAGAAGTTAAACTAATACTAACTACAATCAATATTTAAAATAGTGTTTAAAAACATTTCTAGTGTTTAAAGAGGTATCCAAATGACTAAAGCTGTTGATAAGATTTATGAGATTATTCAAAAGGAAAGCCCTGATGATTGGATAGATACTAAGCACATTGCCGATTTAGCTGGATTGAGCAGAAGTGTTGTAAGTATTTATTTGTCACAGCTTTTTAAGGATGGGAAGCTTACAAAAAAGAATGGTCGTCCTGTGTTGTGGAGGATTGTCAAAAATGATTTACCGTTTAAAGATTTAATTGGATATGCCGGTAGTTTGAAAGAAATTGTTAAGAAGTGTCAGGAATCAATTGTTTACCCACCGAATGGTTTTCCAATCGTTATTACTGGTCCGAGTGGTGTTGGTAAAAGTTTTTTGGCTCGTAATATTTATAATGAGGCAAAAAAACTACAGGTAATAAGTGACGATGCTAAGTTAGTTACTTTGAATGCAGCTGACTATGCTAATAATCCTGAATTGTTATCTTCAGTACTTTTTGGATATAAGAAGGGTGCTTTTACAGGTGCAAATTATGATACTCCAGGTTTGATTGATCAGGCAGATAATGGATATTTCTTTCTAGATGAAGTTCATCGTTTACCTAAAGAAAGCCAAGAAAAGCTATTCTCATTACTAGATTTGGGTAAATTTTATCCGTTAGGTGAAAATAATAATGCTCATGAAGTAAATGTTCGCTTCATTTTTGCTACAACTGAGAATTTAGATAATACACTCCTAAAGACTTTCATAAGAAGAGTGCCATTACATGTATCACTCCCTGCGTTTAAAGATCGTCCATTAACTGAAAGGTTATCGTTAATTCTTAATGCTTTTAAGCAGGAAGCTAAACGGACTGATCGGCAATTTATCATTTCAAACGATAATATTGAGAGACTAACTAGGAACACTGATGCTGGAAATATTGGTGCTATGGAAAATGAAGTTAAATTACTTTGTGCTTCAGCATATACGGAAAATAGTAATGATAAAACTATTAAGATAGGCGAAATAAAGCATGAAGACAATGCCATTATAATTGATGGTTCAGCTGATATTAATAATTATGAAATGCTTAAAGATAAAGAAAATCAACTTTTAAAGAATCTCTTTGATCAACTTTTGAAGTCAATTGATGAAAAAAGAGATCCTACTGATTGCACATTATTATTGATGAAGTTTCTACGTAAAATTCAATATTTAGCAGATGACAATTTAATTAATTCAATAATTTATAAATTTAATGATGGTGTTAAGACAGTTTTAAATGATAAATATGGAATAAAGCTAACGATTTCTGACGAGGATATTAGACAGATTGCCTTGGGCCTATCGCTGTATTATTTGATACCTAATCATGAGATTGATATGAGTCAGTTGATTGTGAAACTAGAAGAGCTGTACCCTAGAACAATGTATGTTTATCATCAATTGTTAAAACAAATTAGTAGTGATGTTGGGTTTCAACAGTTTGGTGCTACGTGGATGTTATTAGTATTTCAGAACTGTATTAAAAAAATAGAAAGTATTCAATATACTGGAATTATTTTGGCTCACGGCAATAGCACGGCTACAAGTATTCAGAGCGTAGTCAATAATTTATGCGGTAATTATATTTTTGAAGCATTTGATATGCCAATTGACGTTTCAATTCATGAAATCAATCGTTATGTGCAAAAATACATCAAGAATCAAAAGGATCATCAACATAAAGGGATTTTTGTGTTATTCGATATGGGATCTTTAACACAAATGTTTTCCGAAATTAAAAAGTATTCTAATAGCGAGTTGTTAGTTATTAATAACGTAACGACTGCTACTGCTCTAGATACTGGGATTAGAATTCAACGAAATGATTCCTTTAAAGATATAACTGAAGCTGCAAATAGATTTGGCAAAGCTTCAGGAACTCAATATTATGAGGGACTAGCCGATACATCTAATATTGTTGTTTCTTGCATGTCAGGTGTTGGCTTGTCTGAAGAAATTAAGCGTATGATGTTAGAAAGTCTATCCAACGAATTTAAGATTATCACGATGGATTATAAAGATTTGAAACAGACCTTAGAAAATCATGAACAGAAATTCTTTGATAAGACTAAATTTGTTGTTACAACTACTGATATTGATACGAAACTGGACATAGATATTATTAATATCTATGACATTATGGAAAAAGACGGGTATCAACGATTTGAAAAGTTACTTATAAGTTCTGGTGAACAGCGTCCCAATATCGAAACATTAATGAATAGAATGTTGAAATTCTTTACAATTGAAGGGATTAAAGATCGTCTTCAATTTTTAAATCCAGATGTCGTGATTGATGAAGTTCAGTTAGTTACGAAGAAGTATCAAGATTATTATGATATGGCTTTAGATGGTAAAACTAAGCTGAATCTTTATATGCATCTGTCGTTAATGATTGAACGAATGTTAGTTAATTCTAGAAAAAATGAAAATCCGAGTGTTTCATTTGATAGTGAGAAGGAAAAGGAGTTCTATTCAGTTTCCAAAACTATTTTTAAGGGGATTGAATTAAAGTACAATTTCCAAGTGAATGATTATGAAATATCCTTGATGTATCAACTACTACATTTTTATATTTAATTATGTAAGTGCTTAATAATTATTAAGCACTTATTTTTTTGGACTAATTTAACCTCGTAGTTAAGGCTTTTTTAAAAGTTGGCACGGTAATTGCTTATATAAAAGTGAGGAGGAAATAATAATGAGAAGAATAGTTGTTGCATCACACGGTAGTATGGCCGAAGGTATGAAAAACACTATCGAGTTGTTCGCGGGACAAAACGAAAACGTTAGTTATATTTCTGCATACGTTAAGAAGAATGATGATCTTAATGAAACAATAGATAAATTATTTAGTTCATTTAGTGATGATGATAAGGTAATAATTTTTACGGATTTGATGGGTGGTAGCGTAAATCAACGTTTAACTGTAAAAGCCAAAAATAATCCCAACATTTATATAATTTATGGATTCAATTTACCAATTGTAATTGAAGCAATTCTTTCTAAAGAAGAGGTTACGAAAGATTACATTCAGAAATTAGTTCAAGTTGGTAAAGATAGCTTGGGAGTTGTGGATTTAGAAGATTCAAAAACAGATAACGATAATGAAGATTTTTTCAATTAGGAGGATTTTAAAATGATTAAAATTATGAGAGTTGACGAAAGATTGATTCACGGACAAATTGCAATGGTTTGGTCTAAGGAAATGAGTGTTGATGGAATTGTGGTTGCTAATGATGCAACAGCTGAGAATCCTACACAACAGATGGCTTTGAAGATGGCGGTTCCATCAGGAATTAAAGTGATTGTTAAATCAATTGATGGTGCAACTGCACTTTTAACTGATCCACGTGCTAAGAATATGAAATTATTTGTTTTAGTAAGAACTGTGGGAGACGCTGAAAAGTTAGCTGAAAAGGTATCAGATATTGATTATGTCAATTTAGGAAATGTCGGTAAGGCCTCAACTGATCCTAAGACCACGTTGACTCAATTCGTTATGTTGACAAAACCTGAAATTGAATCATTGAAGAAGTTGGTTGAGATTTATCCAGATACAGCTCTACAAAATTTACCAAGCGATAAAAAAGAAAAAGCTACTGATTATATTAAAAAGATGAATCTATAGAAATATCACAGATGAGGAGAAATTAACATGTATGAAGCATTCGCTGTTGCTATAGTTGTTTTCCTAACCGTTGGTGGTCAGGAATTATTAGGTTTTACCATGCTAGGAAGACCAATCGTAATTGGTCCATTGATTGGTTTGTTATTAGGGGATGTAAAAACCGGTTTGATGATTGGTGCATCTCTAGAAACTATTTTTATGGGTATTGTTAATATCGGTGGTGCTAGTGCTGCTGAACCAGGTTTAGCCAGTGCTTTGGCTGTTGCCTTTGCCATCATGATGCATGGTGGTTTAGGAGTTGCTTTACCATTAGCAATTCCACTAGGAATTATTGGTTTACAAATTAAGACTTTGATTTACGTTGCTGTTGTTGGACCTTTCGCAAGTAAGTTCGACAGTATGGCTGAAAAAGGCAATCAAAAAGGTATTGTCCGGTTGCACTTTGGATTATGGGCTTTACAATGGTTCCTTTATTCATTGATTCCATTCTTTGCTATGTTATTTGGATCTGAAGCAACACAACAAGTTCTAAAGATGATCCCAACAATTATTGTTCATGGATTGACCGTAGCCGGAAATGTTCTTCCTGCTGTTGGTATGGCTATGCTAATGAAGATTCTTTGGGATAAGAATATTTCATCTTTCTACTTCCTAGGATTTTTGATTGTAGCTTACTTGAAGATGCCATTGATTGCTGTTGCCGTAATGGGAGCAATTATTGCTATCTTGGTAGCTCAAAGAGATTACCAATTACATACTTTTGAACAAAAAATTGCTGCTAAGCCAGCTGCCGCTTCAACTGAAACTACTGAGACTAAAGATGAGCAAGAAAACGATGATTTCTTTGGTTAAAGATTAGGAGAAAAAATTATGGGTAAATTTTCAAAGGACATGTCGAAAGACGAGAAAAAATTAATCAGACAAATGTATTGGCGCTCTTTTACTTTGTATTCAGCTGTAACGCCTGCTAAGCAAGGTGCATCAGGGTTTGAATATTCAATGTTGCCATTCATTAATAAGTTTTATAAGAAAGAAGAAGAAAAAAAGGATGCTATGGTTCGTCAGATGTCATACTTCAATACGAACTTAGCAATGGCACCGTTTGTTATGGGTGTTACAGCATCTATGGAAAAGCAGAATAGTGAAAATGATGATTTCAATGCTGAATCAATTAATGCCATTAAGACTAGTTTGATGGGCCCATTGGCCGGAATTGGTGATTCTATTTTCTGGGGTGTTTTAAGAGTTATTGCTGCCGGAATTGCTATTAGTTTAGCTAAAAGTGGAAATATTGCTGCGCCAATTATTTTCCTACTATTGTTTAATATTCCTGTTCAATTAGTTCGTTGGTATGGTGGTCAATTGGGTTATACTTTGGGATCCAATTACATTAGTGATTTGTATGAAAAAGGTTTAATTAATATTTTGACTAAAGCTGCAAGTATCGTTGGTTTGATGATGGTCGGAGCAATGACAAGTAACATGGTTAAATTTGATTTAAAGTGGAACATGGTTATCGGTGGTAAGACGATTCTAAAATCACAAGCGATGTTGAATCAAATATTTATCGGATTACTTCCTTTGGCAATTACACTACTTTGTTTCTGGCTTTTGAAGAAAAAGAACGTTTCAATTAATTGGTTGATTCTTGGAACAATCGTTATTTCAATCGTTCTTGCACTTGTAGGTGTTGTTTAATGAAAAACGAATGGTGGAAGAATGCCGTAATTTATCAAGTGTATCCAAAGAGCTTTTATGATACTAATGCTGATGGTATCGGAGACCTTCAAGGAATTGATGAAAAATTAGATTATTTGAAAAAATTGGGTGTTGATGCTATTTGGATTAGTCCGTGTTACTTATCTCCACAAATTGATAACGGTTATGATATTGCTGATTATCGTAAGATTGATCCAATGTTTGGTAACAATGAAGATATGAAAAAGTTGATTCATGATGCTCATAGCCGAAATATTAAAATCATAATGGATATGGTTGCTAATCATACTTCTGACAAGTCCGTTTGGTTTGAAGAGAGTCGTAAATCACGTAACAATTATTTTAGTGATTTTTATATTTGGAAAGACCCTAAGTCTGATGGCAGTGAACCTAATAACTGGGGTTCAAACTTTGGCGGATCGGCTTGGACATATGATGATAGTCGAAAACAATATTATCTTCATTATTATGGAAAACAACAGCCAGATTTAAATTGGGAAAATCTTAAAGTGCGTCAAGCAATATATGATGTGATGCGTTACTGGAAAGCCCAAGGGGTTGATGGTTGGAGAATGGATGTTATTACGTCTATTTCTAAAAATCAAAGTTTCCCTGATAATGACAATCCTCATAATTTAAAATATGTTGTGGGTAATCAAGATAATGGTCCTAGAATGCATGAGTTTATTCATGAAATGAATCAAGAGGTACTTAAACCTTTTGAAATGATGAGTGTAGGTGAAGCACCAGCAAGTAAAAGTAAGGATGCACGTTTACTGGTAGATCCTAGACGAGAAGAACTGAATATGGTTTTCACTTTTGAACATATGCATGTTGACCGCAAGCCTGGAAATGTTAATGGTCGTTGGGCAATTCAACCAGTAGATATTGTGCAATTGAAGAAAACATTGGCTAATTGGCAAAATACGCTCGATGGTCACGGATGGAACGCACTCTATTTTGAAAATCACGATAGAGCTAGAACACCATCACGCTGGGGTAATGATAAAGAGTATCGGTATGAATCTGCCACAGCTTTTGCAACTGTTCTACACGGTCTAAAAGGAACTCCTTTTGTATATCAGGGAGAAGAAATAGGGATGACCAATCCTAAATTTAATTTGGATGACTATGAAGATATTGAACTAAAGACCAACTATCACAAGTTAGTTGAACAAGAAAAAACCATCAGTGCTGATGATTTTCTCAAGGCTGCTCGTAAGATTAGTCGAGATAATGCAAGGACACCGATGCAATGGGATAGTTCTGATAACGGTGGCTTTACACAAGGTAGTCCATGGTTCAAGGTTAATTCTAATTATCATGAACTAAATGTTTCAGAAGATATCAGTTCGAATAAATCGGTTTTTAAATACTATCAGAATCTAATTAAATTACGTCACGATGATTTGATTTTTAAAGATGGTAGTTTTGAATTATTATTACCAGAAGATAAAAATGTTTTTGCCTATATCCGTAAGTTAGGCAATGAAAAGTTATTAGTAATTGCTAATTTATCTGATTCAGATCATGAAGTAGATTTGTTGAAGGAATATTCTGAATATAAAGAAATTCTCGGTAACTATTCTACAAAAAATAATGGTCTTGAATTGAGACCATTTGAAGCCAAAATACTTAAATTTGAATAATAAAATATGTGAAAATAGTTTTAGATTTGTTACAAAATCTAAAAATCCCCCTTAAATTTTTAGATATTAAAAAAGGTCCTGAAATCACTTGATTTCAGGACCTTTTAACGTACTACTTAATAGTTTTAGTTCGTTGCAACATATGGAAACGAATGAACTTTCCTAATTCGGTCACAGCTAGGACAATCACTCCGGCTGCGATTGGAATTAACCAACCGTATGTGAAGTTGATGTTTGTTGTGTGGAAAATTGATTGCATGAATGGGAGGTAAATTATTCCCAATTGTAAGGCAATTAAAATTCCGATGATGTAGAAAGCCATTTTGTTTTGGAAGAAATATTTGGAAATAACGGGATGGTCATTTCGCAAATTGAATAGGTAGAAAATCTTACCAAAGATGATAATATTTAATGCCATCGTACTACCGACAACTTCAGGCATACCCTTATCTGTTAAGAAGTCGAATGCCCAGATTCCTAGTCCAGAAATCAATAAGGAAACGTAGACGATTTCGAATGTATCAAGTTTCGTCAACAGTCCTTTTTTAACATTACGAGGTCCACGAGCCATAATTCCAGCTTCTGGCGGTTCGAATATAAAGGCAAATTGGATTGTTAAAGCTGAAACCATGTTGATCCAAAGCAATTGTGCCGGATATAGTGGTAAATCTTGTCCCAATAGGATACTGATTACCACGATTAATCCTTCCGCAAAACTGGTTGGAAGTAGGAAACGAATCGTCTTACGAATATTGTCAAAGACGTGGCGACCTTCACGAACCGCAACAACGATATCGGCAAAGTCATCGTCGGCTAAAACCATATTGGCTGATTCTTTCGCGACTTCGGTACCTTTAATACCCATGGCAACACCAATGTCAGCTTGTTTCAAAGCGGGAGCATCGTTGACACCATCACCTGTCATGGAAACAACGTGATTGTTGGCTTGTTGAGCGCGAACAATTCGTAATTTGTTAGCAGGAGTCGTTCGGGCAAAGACGTTGTAATCGTCAATTTTTTCGTTTAATTCTTCGTCGGACATAGCGTCAATTTCAGGACCAGTGATGGCCTTGATAACTGAATCTAAGTCGAGTTTTTCCGCGATTGCTGAGGCCGTATCAGGGTGGTCACCGGTAATCATTTTGACTTTGATACCAGCCATTCGTAATTCATGGATTGAGGCTCTTGCCTCTTCACGAGGTGGATCAATGATACCAACCATGCCAGCCAAAGTTAGGCCGGTAATTTGGTCAGGTTGAATTTCTTCAAAGCTATCATCGACAACTTTATATGCTAAAGCAACTACACGCAGTCCTTCAGATGAAAGTTCTTTAATCTTGTTGTTCCAGTAATCTTCGTCAGTTGTTTTAACCGAGGCATTAATGATAGTAGTAGGTGAGCCCTTGACCATCAATACTCTTTGGTTATTTAAGTTGGCTAAACGGGCTGAAAAACGGAAGGCTGAATCAAATGGTAATGAATCAATTTCATCAACTTCAGGGTCGTTACCAGTCATCTTGCGATAAAGGGTAGTTAGGGCACCGTCAGTTGGTTCACCGGTTAGTTCCCAGTGATTATTTTCAAAGTGAAGTTGAGCGTCAGTTGTTTGACCAGCAATATCGACTAGCCATTTCATACTAGAATCTTGTTGCCAATCGTAATTTTTATCCCCAAGTTTTAAGCTACCGGAAAAGTCAATAGCTCCATCACTATCATATCCAACACCTGTGACGTCAAAATCATGTAACGGCGTTACAACTTTTTTAACAGTCATTTCGTTCTTAGTTAAAGTACCAGTTTTATCAGTATTAACAATATCAACAGCGCCTAAAGTTTCGACAGCGGGTAATGATTTAACAATCACGTTACGCTTAGTCATTTTACGAGTTCCCATGGCTAGTACAACTGAAGTACTGGCTGGCAAACCTTCGGGCATTGAACCAACGACCATCGTTATAACGGCAATCAATAATGTTGGCAAACTGTAAGTATCGATAAAGTAACCAATAATGAACAAGATTACAGCAGCAACTAGGATGGCAATTGACAAACCAAATCCAAGTGAATTCAAGTTTTGCATCAAAGGGGTGGGCTTTTCTTTGACGGACTCAACTGAGTTTTGAATTTGACCGATTTCAGTATCACCAGCTGTGGCAGTTACAACTCCCAAAGCAGATCCGTGTGTTACGGCAGTGGAAGCGAAAACCATATTTTGACGATCAGCCAAAGGTAATTTATCATCTGTGATTGGTTCTTCAATCTTTTCGACGGCATTAGTTTCACCGGTCAAAACAGATTCTTGAACACTCAAGTTATCAGCAGAAATTAATCGTAAATCGGCTGGAACAGCATCTCCAGCTTCCAAATTGACTAAATCTCCGACAACCAAATCTCGAGCGTCAATTTCCAACTTTTCACCATTACGGAAGACAAAGTTTTTCGAAACCAACATTTCACGGATTTTTTCCAGAGCATTACCGGCTTGTTGTTCTTGAACATAACCGATGATGGCGTTGGCGATAATAACTAATCCGATAACGATCGAATCGGAATAACGATGCATCAAGAAGGTCATGATCGCAGCTGCGGCTAAAATATAGATGATACTGTTGTTAAATTGTTTGATGAATTGAATGAATTTAGAGGTCTTCTTAACTTCTAGTTCATTGCGTCCATCACGATCCAAACGACGTTTAACTTCAGCACTGGTAAGGCCATCTTCAGCGTTAGTTTGGAATAATTTGTTAATATCTTTGGCATCCATTTGCCATAATTTTTGAGAGCTCCTCGGGGGCTCCTTAGAGTTATCTTTGGAACTAGTACTTTCTTCTAACATTTAATTTTCTACTCCTAATTGTATTTATCTATTAAATTACGATGAATCTTTTTAACGAAGACCAAGGTGCCCACTCCCTTTCAATTATTTGCCTAAAGGTATCTCCAGAGATGAGAACATTTACCTGCTATGCGGACCGGCTCGAGCCAAAGAGCGGTCTCGAACCTCGGTTGAAGCCTTGTAAAATCGGCAAGTCTCCAACACGCCCGGTGGTGTAATTGCTAAAGCAATAACGCCACTTTCGCTGCTGATGAATACTCTCAGCTCTTCCAACTGGTTTGTTTTCTATTATGAATAATAAAGTGAAGACTTCTGCTATTTCAAATAAATCATAACCAGGGGTCATATCTTATTTTCATATTCCAAATTTCAATTAATCTATAGTTGGTTTCATTCAACCTTTGGCATTCATATAATTATATTTGTGTATATTATGATATGGGGCTCAATGCCTATTGTCAAAGGATTTTTATTCTACTTAGTTCAATAATTGGATTGAAGATAGTAATATACGTCATACTGAGTGTCATTTAAATGATTTTATTTATTAACTTCCAACGAAATATTTGATATTGTCTTAAACAGTTGATTTCAATTTCTTAATCTCATATAATAACAAATGAAAAGAGACCACAGGAATGCGCTCCTGTAGTCTCAATCATCAGACGGAAAATGATTTACTAATGGGTAAGACTAATCTAAATGATTAGTCTTTTTTAGTGCCTTGGCTTTTATAAATATGAAATACGCTTTTGCCAAGTAATAAACACTAATTGCAAACTCTAAGAGCTGCAAAGCCACACCTTCAATCTGATCCCTGTTATCAAGTCATACACCTCCATCAAAACGGAATAGGCGAGGGGTGTTGCACCATTTAACTGGCTGACTAAAGTCAACAAAGATAGCAAGTCTTCGACAGCATGACTCTAGCCATAGTATATAAGAAATTAATTTTCCTTGTATCAAAAATTGACCGATAATTGTAAAAAATCCCTGTAACAATCTTTTATCGATTGCTGCAGGGATTTTGTGGTTATTAGTATGAAATCGGAACATTTACTTTACATATAAAATCAATTAGTCGGAGGGACTGAGAATATTTACCAGCTGTGGGTGTGGCGTTAGAGCTTTAGCTCTTACACCACCGGGCGTGTTTGGAGACTTGCTGTTTGTGCAAGCATTCAAACCGAGGTTCGAGACTGGTCCGCATAGCAGGTAAATGTTCTCAGTCCTGGAGACGGCTTTAGTTAAATAGTCCGCTGAAGAATGAAACGATACTGTCCCAAATTCTTTGTAGGAAGTTACGATTTTCCTGAGTATTTAAGTTGTTGAAAATATTCTTAGCTTTACTCATGATATCGCTACTTAACTTAGAAGCTTGTTCCTTGAAGTTTGAATTGCTCAAAGCTCCGGAATTTTTAATCTGGATCATCAAGTTAATAATCTGTGTTTTTTGATTATCAGTGATGATGTTTTGCAAATTATTCTTTTGTAAGTTGTTATTTACAATTGTTGTAATTTGATTATTAGTGATGGTATCGCCTTTTTGAGCCATATCTGATTTGATTCCGGCAACAGCATTATTCAATTGTTTATCAGAGTAACCATCAGTGCCTTTGTTAGCATCAGTAATGCCACTCAAGACGCTCATTTCCTTTTGTGCGGCGTTAACCTGGCTTTGATTCAAGCTATCACCACTATTAGCGTAAGCAGCGTAGATACCGGCTAGGGCACCAGATCCATCGATTGGGGTAGCCGAGGTTACATAGATATTAGCATCGCTGATACCAGCAGTAACGGCGGCATTACGATATTGGTCAGCCGTAATAGTTGTGATGTTATTTTTACCATTATAGTCAACGATTTTAACGTTAATACCTGAACCAGATGAAGTCTTTTGAATCAAAGCAGATGACCAAACACCAGAATTACTTGTGAATGAGTTACCACTTGGATTCAAATACTTAACCAATGTGTCACCAGTAACGGTGATGGTCTTGTAACTACCATTATTAATTTGTGAAGATAGGGCGTTGATTGTTCCTTGACGTTGGTCGCTAGTTAAAGATGTTCCCAAAGTCATGACTGGTTGATCACTTAGATCATCAGCTTTAACGCTTTGTGCTGAGAAGATTCCCAGCGTGATTACAGATAATAAACCTAACAAAATAATATTTAACTTTTTCAAGGTTATATCCTCCTTAAACCCAATTAAACCAAAAATGTGTGAAAATTTCGAGAAGTTAGCTAAAATTTTTCGGAAACTTAATCTCTGAAATGGTTTTTTTGTTGCCATTGTGCTATTCTGTAGGTTCTAGGATTACGCTTAAGTAATAAAATTAAAAGGATTAGGTGAAACACAATGAAAATTGTCGTTCTTTCAGGTGGAAGAAGTACAGAAAGAAATGTTTCTTTATCTTCCGGAGTTAAAATCACCAACGCACTACGTAGCAAGGGTTATGAAGTCGCATACGTTGATTCATTTTTAGGTAAGGATGTTGATGAAGATAAGATTGACGATCTTTTTACAACTGAACCAGAGAGTGAAAGTAAACTTATCATTGATGATGAAGTTTTAACGGATGAAAAAATCAATGCACTTCGTACCGATGGAACTCGTGGTCTTTTGGGCCGTAACGTTTTGAAAATTTGTCAACACGCCGATATCGTCTACATGGGACTTCACGGTGAAGATGGCGAAAATGGTAAGATGCAAGCAGTATTCGATGTCTTTGATATTAGATATACAGGTAGTGGCTCACTTGCTTCAGGTCTTGCTATGGATAAGAAGTATTCTAAAGAAATTTTTGTTCAAGATAAGATTCCAACAGCTCAGTATACAACTACTAAGACAGCTAAGATTTTGTCTGAAGATATTCCATTCAACTATCCAATGGTAGTTAAACCATCAAACGGTGGTTCAAGTGTTGGTACACACATCGTTAGAAATGCGACTGAATTGAGAGAATCAGTAGCTGACGCTTTGAGATTTGATAGCGAAGTTTTGATTGAAGAATATATCAAGGGTCGCGAATTCTCAGTTGCTATCGTTGACGGCTTAGTACTTCCCGCAGTGGAAGTTACCGTTGATACAGGTTGGTATGATTTCCAACATAAGTTCCAAGAAAACAATGTGACACATTTCATCACACCACCAGATAACTTGGATGATGAAATTCATGCTAAGATGCAAGCTTTGACAAAGAAGACTTTCGAATCATTAGGCATGAGCAATTATGGTCGTGTGGACTTCTTGTTACGCGATGGTCAATTATACGTTATGGAAGCAAACACTTTGCCAGGTATGACACCATTGTCATTGATGCCAAGAGAAGCAGAAGCTGCTGGTATTTCATACCCTGACTTATGTGAAAGAATCATTATGAGTAAAGTTAAGTATTACGAAAATCGTCAATAATTATTTTTAGGCATGTCCTGTAATGGGATATGTCTTTTTGTTTGGGCCGCTTCCGGTTTACAGTGATTGGAGTTCTGCTATGGGGACCGGTCCGAGCCGAAGGGCGGTCTCGAGCCTAGATTTGAAGCCTCGCAAAAACCGCGAGTCTCCAAAGTCGCCCCGTGGAGTAAGAACGAGAAAATCACTTGCCCTAACTCCACCTCCACAGCAGACTCCAATCACTGTAAACCTCCAGCTAATGTATTGCTGTAGTAATATATGAATCTTTATTGAATGAAAAACTTATAATTCAGTCATAACGTAAGATGAACGTTCAAGTATCTTAATAGAGAATTAAGGTAGTCGGAGGAGCTGATAGTATTTACCCGCTGTGGGTGTGGCGTTATTGCTTTAGCAATTACACCACCGGGCGTGTTTGGAAACTTACCGAACTTTGGTAAGGCTTCAAACCGAGATTCGAGACCGTATTCTGGCTCGGATCGGTCCGCATAGCAGGTGAATACTATCAGCTCTGGAGATGGCATTATACCTAATTTACCAACGATGGTAGCGCTTTGGATATTGGTTATCTTTAGTGTATGATGTTATATGGAAGTTATTTAAAAATCTTTGATTGCGAGGAATTTTATTTATGACTAGAAAAATAGGAATTATCGGTATGGGTAATGTTGGTGCTGCTTGTGCTCACTACATTGTTGCTAGTGGTTTTGTCGATGATTTGGTCTTGATTGACAAGAACGAAAAGAAAGTTAAGGCTGATGCATTGGATTTTGAAGATGCCATGGCCAATTTGCCATATCATACTAATATTTTTGTAAATGATTATTCTCAATTGGATGATGCTGATATTATTATTTCCGCTGTTGGGCACATTAAGTTAATTGGTGGAGATCATCCAAATCGTTTCGGTGAATTGAAGCCAACTGGTGATTCAGTGACTGAAGTTGCCGAGAAAATCAAACAGACTGAGTTTAGCGGTATTATGGTCGTTATCAGTAATCCTAATGACGTCATGACTTCAATGTATCAACAAGTGCTTGGTTTCCCTAAAGAACGTGTTATCGGAACTGGTACTTTGCTAGACTCAGCTCGAATGAAACGCGCTGTTGGTAAGGCATTCTCAGTCGACCCTCGTTCAGTTTCTGGTTACAACTTGGGTGAGCATGGTAATTCACAATTCACTGCTTGGTCAACTGTCAAAGTTATGGATCAACCAGTTGAGAAATTGGCTAAGGATTCAGGACTTGATTTGGACCAAATTAACGAAGATGTACGTATGGGTGGCTTTACTGTCTTTGATGGTAAAGGTTATACCAACTACGGTATTTCAACTGCTGCTGTAAGATTGTCATTAGCTATTTTGAATGATGCTCATATCGAATTACCAGTTTCTAATTACCGTGAAGAATATGGCGTTTACCTTTCATATCCAGCAATCGTTGGTCGTGAAGGTATTTTGAAACAATTACAATTGGATTTGCCACAAGCTGAGTTGGATAAGTTGCAAGAATCAGCCGATTATATTAAGAAAAATATTAAATAGAATGAAATTAGACGACATTTCTTAATTGAGATGTCGTTTTTATTTTATTTGCAAAATAAGGTATTTAAATTATTTATTTCAGGATAAAATGGGGTAGTTACGATTAATGAGATAAACGCCTTAATAGTTAAGACGTTAACAGAATCAGAAATAGAAGGAGATTTAAATATTGACTGGGGAATTGAATACTCAAAGGTTCACGATGGATGCATTTTTTAAGGAGTTTGGGGACTTGCAAGTTCCACTCTATCAACGTGGCTATGATTGGCAAACTAATCAAGTTGATGAAATGATGGATGATTTGTCCGAAGTTATTGACGAAAAACAGGATGCTCACTTTTTTGGATTAATAGTTTTAAATAGTGATGCACAAGATAAAAAGAAATACGTGATTGATGGTCAACAACGTATAACAACTAGTTTTATATTTTTGGCAGTAGTAAGAAATGAATTTTCGAAATTGAATGAAAAATATGATGATGCTAGAGCACAGCTAAGGGCTGATGATCTTCAAGATAATTATTTTGGAGAAAGAGGAAGTTATCGTTTTGGGCAAAGCAAAGATTTAAACGATTATTTTGAACGTAATATTATGAATAAAAACACATTCAGTGAAGAGATTTCTGGCAAGCAATCTTCCAAAAAAAATGTGTTTGAAACCTATAAGACAATTGATACATGGGTTAATGATAAACTTAAAAAAGAGCAACAACCTAATGAAAAAGTTAAATTGTTGTACAGAATTCTAAATAGCTTTTTGGAAAACTTCTATGTGATTACATTATCGACAACAAGTCAATCAGATGCTTTCGTTATATTTGAAACATTGAATGATAGAGGAACTGAGTTAAGTGCGAGTGATTTATTAAAAAATCATCTCTTAAGAATATCTGGAGATGATATTAATGAAGTGAAAAAATACTGGGATTCAATGGTAGATTCATTAAATGGTGGAGCTAAAAATGTAACGAAATTTGTAAGATCATATTGGAATTCGAAAAATGAATTTGCGACAGAAAAACTTTTGTATAAGAAAATTTATACAAAAGTTCAGAACCGTGCAGATGCGAAAAGTCTTATTATCAGTTTGAATGGATTAGCTCCAGTGTATGGTGCAATTTCAGATCCAAAGTCGACAGAATATTTTTCTAACGATGAATTAAACAGGGAACTAATTGCCTTGTCAGACCTCAATGTTAAAACATATTATCCGGTTATTTTAGCGTTAAAGGAAAATGGGTATAGTGAGTCTGATATCTTAAAAGTTGTACACAAGATAAGTTCATTTGTCGTTAGGAACTTTACAATTGGAGGCCTGGTTGCTAATAAATATGAAAAGACCTTTTCTAAAATTGCTATTGGTATAAATGATGGAAAATATGCATCGATAGATGACATTAATAATGATATTTCTGAGGATACGGTTCCGGACGATAAATTTAGAATAGATTTTGGACAAGCACAAGTTAAAACTGAAAAAGCAAGTAAGCATATACTAGCAGATATTTTTTATTCAGACGAAATTGGAAAAATTGATATGAATAATGTAAAAGTGATTAATATCAATAAGAATATTAGTGATCCCGATTTGATTGGTAACAAAGTTTTAGTCACTAAAAACGAGTCTGGTAGGATTAAACAAGCACCTACACGTAAGTTTGATATTTTAAGAGAATCAAAATTTAGCTATACAAGAAAAATGGCCGAAAATCGCAATATTACTGAGGATGAAGTCAAAGAAATTCAAGCGGAGAATGCAGATTACGCGGTATCTTTCTGGAAGTAGGAATGAAATTAAACGACATTTCGTATATGAAATGCCGCTTTTTTATGAAAAAATAAGATTATTAATTAATTTTTAATGAAATTAGAGTATAATGGCAACTACAACTTATTTTGAATTGAGAGGTAGATTATATGACAAGAAAAGTAGCAATTATCGGAACAGGTAATGTTGGAGCAGCCTGTGCGCATTATATCGTTAGCAGTGGTTTTGTGGATGATTTAGTAATGATTGATATTAATGAGAAAAAGGTTAAAGCCGATGCTCTAGATTTTGAAGATGCGATGGCAAATTTGCCATTCCATACTAATGTTTTTGTTAATGATTACTCTCAATTGGATGATACAGACGTAATTATTTCTGCCGTTGGTAATATTAAATTGCAGGATCGAGTTAAACCTGACCGATTCGCTGAATTGGATTTCACAAGTAAGGCAGTTATCGATGTTGCTACTAAAATTAAAGCAACTAAATTTGATGGAAAAATCGTGGTGATTAGTAATCCTAACGATATTATGGTTTCTATTTATCAAAAAATCACTGGATTGCCAAAGGCTCACGTCATGGGAACCGGAACTTTGTTGGACTCAGCTAGAATGAAACGCGCTGTTGGGGCAGCTTTGAATGTTGATCCTCGTTCTGTGCAAGGTTACAACTTGGGTGAACATGGTAATTCACAATTTACTGCTTGGTCAACTGTCAAAGTTTTGGACCATTCAATCGCTGAACTAGCTGAAAAAGATGGTTTGGACTTGGATAAATTGAACGAAGATATCAGAATGGGTGGTTTCACTGTCTTTAGTGGTAAGAAATATACCAATTATGGTATTTCAACTGCTGCCGTTAAGTTAACTTTGGCAATCTTGAATGATGCTTATATTGAATTGCCAGTTTCCAATTTCCGTGAGGAATATGGCGTTTACCTATCATATCCAGCTATTGTTGGTCGTGATGGGATTGAACAACAAATTCAATTGGATCTTCCTCAAGAAGAATTGGATAAGTTACAATACTCAGCTGATTATATTAAGAGCAAATTGCCTGAAGAAGTTAAATAATTATATAGAGTCATGCCATTTAACATATGGTATGACTCTTTTTTTGAATGAGCTGGAAATTTCAAAGTTAAATTGCAAATTCTAATATTTTATTCATTGGTGAAAGCGGATACAATTTGAACTGTAAAGGAGGATAACAAAATGAGATATGGTAATATTCTTAAATTATTAAGAACAAATATACCAAATCCAATTTCTCGTAATGATCTGTGCCAAAAGTTGAATGTCAGTGATCGCACTATATCATCAGATATTAAAGAATTGAATATGGTAGGAAAATGCAATGGATTCGCAATAAAAACCATTCGTAAGAAAGGTTACTTACTTCAAGTTACCAATAAAGAACGGCTTGATAGCTATCTTAATCAGGAGACGAGTGGAAATATATTATTAACGGATGTCCGTCAAAGACTACTTAATTTAGAAATTATTTTATTATTAGCTGGGGATTTTATTACATTAAAGGATTTGGCACAAAGGTTCCATATAAGCGTTTCAACAGTAAAAGATGATTTGAAACGTACTAATCAATTTTTTAAAGAGAAACACTTAAAAGTAGTTGGAAAACCTCACTATGGAATTTATGTAAATGGAAAAGAAAGTAATAAAAGACAAGCAATAATTGACCTTTTTCGGATGCAATTATCCGCACCTGTAATGACACCGGAATACATTACCTTCACACAAATGATTAAAGAAGATGAATTACGAAGAGTTATTCAGGACAGTTTGATAAAAAATGATTTGGTCATAAATGATTTATTATTAAAAAATGTCATTGAACATGTTAGGTTACTTATTTTCAGACTATTGAAAAAGAATTATATTAGTATTTCTGATTACAACGTTCATTTAAAAGGAAATGCTAAAACTGAGGCACTTGTTAGTGACATCGTTAGTTATATTGAAGATACTTATAATTTGGAAATACCCGATTTTGAAATCACTTATTTAAAGACACAGATGATTGGCAAATTATCATACGTTGAGGTTGAAGAAGAAGCAGAGCTAAAGAATCTTATTGATCAATCATTAAAAAAAGTTGATCAAACGTATCGAACTGACTTTAGAGACGACAATGAATTACAGGATTTTCTTCTAATTCATGTGGCGACACTTTTTAAAAGATTATCAACTAACCACCAGTTAACAAATCCCTTAATTGATGATGTTTATGTTAAATATGCCAATGTTATTAATGCATCTTTAGATTTTATGAATTATCTAAACAAGGACTTAACTCATAAATTAAGTAAAGATGAATTGGGATACGTTGCTATTTATTTTGCAGCTAGTCTGGAAAGACAAAAATTAATGGAAATGGAGAATTACCAGAATATTGTAGTTTTGACTCAAGACGGGCGTGGTGCTGGATACCTTTTGGAAACAGGAATTGCTAGATTGTTTCCCAAGGCAAAAATAAAAACCATCTCCATGAATCAAATACATAAGATTGATAAAAAAGATGATTTGGTAATTTCTACAATTTATATACCAGATGACACGTTTTCTATTCCAATTATTCAGATAGATCCAATTCTATCGAATGATAATCTCGATAAAGTTGAAAAATCAGTTAGATTGTTAAATGAAAATCCATATAGATTTGTTGATGAAACACAGTCAGTTTTGAGGTTGTTTTCTGCCACTAACTTTAAGGTATCAAATGAAAATAATTACTTAGATATATTAAAAAAACGTGGATTTAAGTTGGAACAGTGTGGTCAAGCACAGGTTGGTTATAAAGATAGTGTTCTCGAACGTGAATTAAAGATTAGTACCGTTTATGATGCTGGCATTGCAGGGCCACACCCTATGACCAATGTTGCAAATAAGGAAATAATTGATGTCACTATTTTAAAAGAGCCAATTAAATATCAAAATAAAAAAGTTCAGATTATTTTTTTGATTAATATTGGTCAAGGTCATTTAACACTGCATCAAGAGATAAGTCGAATGATGATTGAGTTAATGAAGGATTCCGATTTAAGAAATTCAATTATCAGAGTTAAAAATTATAAGGAATTTATTTATAAGATTACTACTGCAATTAAGAGGAGTTGACATTATGGACGATACAGAAATGAAAGTTTTTCAAATTATTTCAATATCTGGAGATAGTAGAGCACAAGCTTTTGAAGCGTTGAGAATGGCCAGAAAGGGTCAGTTTGATGAAGCTGACGCGAAAATGGAAGAAGCAAGAAAAACTAGTGCTGAAGTTCACAATTTACAAACAGACATGCTGACTGAAGAAGCGAGGGGAAATAAGACACCAGTTGGATTGTTAATGGTGCATGCACAAGACCATTTAATGACTAGTTTATTAGCTAGAGATTTAATTGAAGAAATGATTGAAATGTTGAAAGATAAGCAAACTGAATAAATAAAAAGAAGGTAAAACCGTTATGGATGTTGATGTTAAAGTACTTGAAAGATTATCGAATGCCGATGGAATTGTTTCGTGTGAAGATGAAGTTAGAGATATTTTAAGAGATACGTTAGCTAAATATTGTGACGAAACTATGTATGATGGTTTAGGAAGTATGGTTTGTGTTCAAAAAGGAACTGGAAATGGACCTAAGGTTGTAATTGCTGCTCATATGGATGAAGTTGGATTCATGGTTAGAAGTATTACTGACGGTGGTTTGGTAATGCTAATAGTTGTTGGAGGAGTTAAAACAGACACTTTAGATTTCCATAGATTGCGTTTGACAACTGCAGATGGCAAAAAGTTGAATGGTATGGTTGCTGGTAAATACGAAAAAACTGCAGATTCACAGATGTACTTTGATATAGGCGCAAAAACAAAACAAGATGTTCTTGATCTAGGAATCAATGTTGGAGATATGTTGTCCTTTGGTACAGAATTTGAATCAACGAATTTACCTGATACATATATGGGAAAAGCTATGGACGATCGTTACGGATGTTTTGCTTTAGTTGAAATTGCTAAAGCAATGCAAAATATCAAACATGAAAATGATATTTATTACGTTGGCACTTACGGAGAAGAAGTTGGTTTAAGAGGTGCTAAAACATCAGCACAGATGATTGATCCTGACGTTTACTTTACTATTGATGTTGCAACGTATCCTGATCAATTTAGAAGAGATAATACAAATAATCGTCAAATTGGAAAAGGTCCAATGTTAACCTTCTTTGATCGCACTATGGCACCTAATAAGAAATTAGTGAGTCTAGTTAGAGATACGGCAACGGAAAATGATTTACCACTTCAGTATGACATGTTTAATAACGGTGGGACTGATAGTGGTGAGGCACATAAGGTTCATGAAGGAAAAGCAACAGTAACTACTTGTTTACCATGTCGTTATGGGCATTGCTCTGCATCAATCGTCGATATCAATGACGTTGCTAATATTGCTGAACTATATACAAAGATTCTTCCACAAGTTACAAAAGAAACTACAGATGAACTATACAAATTTTAATTACCTAATAAGGGGGTAACCAAAATGAGAATTGTATTATGTTGTGCTGGTGGTTTTTCGACAACCATGATGATGGAAAAAATGAAGGATGTTATTCGAGCAAGTAAAAAACTAAATATTGATGATTTTGAATTAGAAGCAATTTCTGCTGATCTTTTGGCAGATGAAGAAGGAGAAATTGATGCTGTTTTAATTGGGCCTCAAATTGCTCATAGAGAAGAATATATTAGTTCAATTTTGACACCTAAAGGTATTCCTTACAGAATTATGGATAAGGATACATACGGCAAGATGGATGGGGCTACAGCTTTAAAAATGGCACTTATCGCACATAAAAAAGCAGAACAAGCAAAGGAGTGATGAAATATGAACACCATGTTTGAGAAATTCCAAGCTTTTATGGATAAATATTTCATGCCTGTTGCTGAAAAGGTCGATAATAATCAACATTTAAAAGCAGTTAAGTCAGGTATGATGGGACTTACACCATTCACTATTTTAGGTAGTATCTTCGCTATTTTACCCGCTTTACCCAATATGATTGGTAAAAATAATTTTGTCAGTCAGTTTATTATTGATAATGCATCCCTATTGGATTTACCCGTAACATTATCACTAGGCTTCTTATCTCTATATGCGGTAATGACCATCTCATATGGATTGGGGCATTATTATGGATTGTATGCTCCTGGATGTATTGGGATGTCAACATTCGCCTTTGTAATGTTAACTATCCAATATGATAAAAAAGGTGTTCCTGATCTATCTAATTTTGGTGCAAAAGGTCTTTTCGTTGCCATCATTGTTGGTTTAGTAACAGTTGAATTATATCGTTGGTGTCAAAACCATCATCTGTCAATTAATATGCCAGAGGGTGTTCCAGATTTTGTATCAAGTTCTTTTGAAATTATCCCCACAGCTTTAATTGTTGGAACATTCATTATTATTCGTGGGCTATGTCTTGGACTAACTGGAACATTGCCACCAGATATGCTTTCGATAGTTATCGGACCGCTTGTTGGTAGTATGGATAGCCTAACAACAGTTTGGCTATTAGGAATCCTGCAATTAACACTATTTTTCTTTGGTATCCACCCATCAGTATTGAGTGGTATTACAGCACCAATTATGTATCAATTCTTCGCAGAAAACGTTGAAGCCCTACGTGCTGGACAAGCAATTCCTCACTTTTATGCTCCTGGCTCAGTAAGCGCTTACTTTGGATTTACCGGTGCCGGTATATCTATCGGTGTCGTCATACTTGCGATGTTTTCTAAGAGTGAGCAATATCGCAAGATTGGTAAACTTTCACTTGTGCCATGTCTATTTGGTATTAATGAACCAATTCTCTTCGGTCTACCAGTTATTCTTAACCCAATCATGATGATTCCATTCATTCTTGGTGGAAATATTGTTGGTCAATTACCATACATGTTTATGAAATTAGGATGGTTAAGTAAACCCGTCTTTACACCACCTTATGTTGGAGCGTTCTTTGAAGGTTTCCTAACGGCTGGTGATTGGCGTTCCATTCTTGTTAATGCATTACAAGTTGTGTTAGCAGTTCTCGTATACTTGCCATTCTTTAAGGTTCTTGAAAAGAATCAATTAAGAGAAGAACAGAACAGATCTGAAAAGAAGAAAGGCGAACTGGATGACGAAGAATTACTAGACGACATGGATCTTGATTTCTAGGAGAAATAATGAAAAAAATAGATAAAGTTCGTAAATTATTAGACAAACTTGATGTTGATGCAATCGTCATAAATCAAAAGGCTACAAAGATTTATCTTGATGCTTTGACTGGTAGTGGAGTTTGGATAATCTTAAGTAAAAATGCTAATTATCAAATTATGGACGGTAGATATGCAGTTGCTGCTGAACCTTATGCAGATCGTTACAATAACATTGTTACTAAGCAAGGTGGAGTTTTTAGTGGCGTGTTGCAATGGTTGAAAGATAATAATTCTAAACAGGTTGCTATAGAAACAGAAATGCCATACTCGCAATATCATGCAATTGAAGAATTATGTGAAGTAAAGCCATTAAATGATTCTATTCCATTAATAAGATCAGTAAAAGATGAAAACGAAATAAAATTAGTTCAAAATGCTTGTTCAATAACTGACAAGATATTCTTGGAATTAATTAGGCATATAAATGTGGGTATGACTGAGAAACAGGTTGTTGGAGAAGTTTTTAAATTAGTTTATGATTTTGGAGCAGAAGGGGTTTCATTTGATCCTGTAATATCATCGGGACCAAGAACAGCAATGCCACACGGCCGAGCAAGTGATCGAATTATTAGAAATGGAGATTTCTTGTTGTTGGACTTCGGGATTGTAAAAGATGGTTATCAATCTGATATGACGCGTACAGTTAGTGTTGGAGAAATGACCGATCAATTTAAAAATCTTTATGAAACCTTATTGCCAATTCAGCAAGATACAATTCAGCAATTTGTTCATGGCAAAGTTGGAAAAGAAATTCATCAATATGCATCAGAAAGAATTGCCAAGGCTGGTTATGGAAAATATTTTACACATGGATTAGGTCACGGATTGGGTATTGGTGGTGGTGAAAGACCATTGATGAATGCAACTTCAAATGACATTTTAGAACCCGGAATGATTGGTACATGTGAACCTGGAATTTACTTACCAGGAATTGGTGGAATTAGGATTGAAGATGACATTTTAGTTACTTCTGAAAAGCCTGTTAGTTTAACGAAAACAACTCACAATTTGTTGGTTGTTGGAAATTAATTCAAATCACTCTAAACAAAAGACTATGGTGTATGTGGTTATACAGAATAGTCTTTTTGTTTAGTAATGGAGGTATTGTTGATGGAAAAGTACGATTTTGATACTCTTGCTGATCGACAAATAGATAATGCGAGAAAATGGGATAAAAAGATTGTTGAAGTTAAATTTCCAAATGTTCGTGAAGATTTTATACCGTTATGGATCGCTGATATGGACTTTCAATCTGCACCAGAAATTAGAGCTGCTCTAACAAAAATGGCTAGTAACGGTGCGTATGGATATACATATCCTACTGATAGATGGTATCAAAGCGTTATTAACTGGTATAAGAAACGGCACAGTGTAACGATAAAAAAGGAATGGATTACTTTAGGATATGGGACTGTACCCAACATGCACGTCTTGGTACAAAGTTTTTTGGAGGAAAATGATAGTATCATTTTAAATACGCCTATATATGGTCCTTTCGCATATGCGGCTGAACATAATAATCGTCAAGTTATTACTGTTCCACTATTAAAGCAAAATAATAGATATGAAATTGATTGGAAGAGTATTGAAAAAAAAATGAAGGAAAGGCATCCTAAAGCAACCTTCTTTTGTTCGCCACATAATCCTTCAGGACGTATTTGGTCAAAAGAAGAAATTACGCGAATGGCAGATTTGTGTTTGAAATATAATGTTTTGTTTGTCAGTGATGAGGTTCATTCAGAACATATAATGGAAGGAATATATACATCAGCTTTAGAATTGGATGATAAATATCTAGATAATTTAGTTATGTTTACTTCTCCCAATAAAGCATTCAATTTAGGCGGGCTAAAATTATCATACTCAATTATTCCGAACGAAGAAATCCGTAAGAGATTTAGAAAACAATATGAAAAAAATTCAGTTACATCCCCAAATGTTCCAGGGCAAATAGCTATGACGACTGCCTACGAAGATTGTGATGTTTGGCTAGATCAGTGTGCAGCATATATTAAAGAAAATCTTGAGATTACGCAGAGATATATTGATAAATATTTTGATGGTTGGGAAATGATGAATATGGATTCTTCTTACTTACCATGGGTTGATGTATCAAATGCAAAATTGAATATGCATGAAATTGCTGAAGTGATGGCTGATGATGCTGGCGTTGTATTGGGTATTGGTGATGACTATGTTGCTGATGCGGATAATTTTTTGAGATTAAATTTAGGAACATCACACGCTGTGATTGAAGAGGCGATGTCAAGAATGGCACAGACTTGGCAAAAAGTATTATCTGATGATATGGAGGAAGTTTAATATGCAAAGAATAATTTCAAACCAAGCCCCAGATGCAATCGGCCCATACATCCATGCAACGGAATCAAATGGAATCATTTTTACATCAGGACAGATTGGATTAGATCCGAAAACAAATAAATTAGTCGATGGTTTTGAAAATCAAACGAAACAAGCATTAACCAATCTCCAAAATGTCTTGAAGACAGCTAACAGTGATTTTGACCATGTTCTAAAAACAACAATTTATCTAGCTGACATTAATGATTTCTCTAAAATTAATGATATTTATAAGAACTACTTCAATGACAGTTATCCAGCTAGAACAGCATTCGAAGTGGCAAATTTACCAATCAATGCATTAATTGAAATTGAAGCTATTGCTGAAACTACAGATTAAGAAAAATAATCAATAAATAGAAAATAATTAACAGTAAGAACGCAAGCCATAACGCTACGTTCTTTTTTTGTATCCCTGATACATATAACGCCATAAGCATTTAGCATGACATTAATGAAAAAAGAATATACATTTGAAAAATTGGTTAGACCAATTTCTAACTGGTATCTTTTCGTTAAGGTATCATAAAAAGTACCACTTAAATTTAGAACTGCCAAAAGTCATGCTATCATTGATTTAAATAGAAAAACCACCGCAAAAATGGTCTATCCCAGTTGTTGTCATATGGACTGGAACCGTATACAATGGTCTTGTGGTTGATACCAGAAAGGATTCGATTCGTATGAAAATTACTCTTCAAGAACAGTTAATCAACTTGCTGACTAATTACATTCAAACTTTACCAGCCAACGCTAAATTGCCTTCCGAAAGGGAATTGGCTGAAAAGTATGAGTTGTCTCGCACGACTGTCAGAGCCGCTTTGATGGAACTGGAAGTTACCGGAATGATTCGTCGGGTACATGGTAAGGGCACTTTTGTTAATAGGGTTGATCTAAATAGCGATTTGAATAGTAGTTATAGTTTCAATAAGCAGATGATTTCGCTGGGGAAGAAACCACAAACTAAAGTTCTTAGCTTTGAACGGAAGGAGGCCAATGCATATTTCGCTAAGAATTTGGAAACTGAAGTGGGTAGTCAAATAATCAAGATAAAGCGTCTTCGATTTGCCGATGGAATCCCAGTAATGTTGGAACGCACTTATCTACCGGCTGACCATTTCAATTTAATGACTGAATCGATGTTGAGCAATCGATCATTATATTCAGTTTTCTCAGAAGAGTTCAACGAGCAAGTTTACTATGCTGACGAATATTTCTTAGCTGGCATTACAAGTGCTAACGACAGTAAATATTTGGACATCAAAGAAGGCGCACCTTGTTTGAATCTCAGACGACAAACTTATGATCCACACAATCAAATTATTGAGTTTACTTTGAGCGTTGCCAGAAGTGATCAATTCGCGTATCACATTCGACACGATATCAGTAACAAATCCTAAGGAAGAGTAAACATTTGGAGGTAAAAAGATATGGGTATTATTGCAGTAAGAATTGATGAAAGATTAATTCACGGACAAGTAGCTAATTTATGGACAACTAAATTACAAGCATCAAGAATCATGGTAGTTGATAACGAAATTATAAAGAGTGATATTCAAAAAACTGCCCTTAAGTTAGCTAAACCAGCTGGGGTCAACCTAAGTATTTTAGGAACAAAGAAGTCTTCAGCCAATATCTTAGCCGGAAAATACGATTCACAAAAAGTATTCCTTGTTGTAAAGAGACCAGCAACACTTGTAAGCATGATTGAAGAAGGCGTTAAATTCGACACAATCAATGTTGGTAACATGTCACAAAAAGATACAACACAACATTTGACACAATCAATCAATGTTACAGATGATGACTACGATGCATTCCACAAGATTATGGATGCTGGCGTTAAAGTAACAGCACAAATGGTTCCAAGTGACCCAATCAAGGACTTTGCAGGTATCTTGAAAGAATACAAAAAATAAAAACTGAATTTGGGGGAAAGAACTATGAGTTTTACAATTGTTCAAATATTGCTTCTCACGGCATATTCTATGTATAACATCTATGATGAATTACAAATGAATTCATCATTGAGTCAACCCGTTTGGGCCGGAATGATTTCTGGCTTAATCATGGGTGACATGAAGACAGGACTTATTATCGGGGCTGCACTTCAATTGACAGTTCTAGGTGTTGGTACATTCGGTGGTGCTTCAAAGATCGATGCCAACTCAGGTACTGTTTTGGCTACTGCCTTTTCAATCGGTACTGGTATGAAAGCTGCTACAGCTATTGCCGCTATCGGTGTTCCAGTTGCCGCACTTCTAACATCATTTGATATTCTTGCTAGATTTACTAACACATATTTCCAACACAAAGTTGATAAGGATATTGAAAGCTTCAACTACAAAGGTATTGAAAGACACACAATCATGGGTGCACTTCCATGGTGTCTATCACGTGGTATCCCTGTATTCTTAGCTTTGGCTCTAGGTCAAGGTGTTGTTAAGACAATGGTTACATATCTAAATGGAGACCTACAATGGTTGAACACTGGTCTACAAACAGCTGGTGCTACACTTCCTGCCGTTGGTTTTGCTATCTTGCTTCACTACTTACCAGTTAAGAAACACATCGCTTACTTGATCCTTGGTTTCACAATTACAGCTCTACTATCAACAGTATTTACAAGCATCCAAACACTTGGTACTGGTCTTACAGCTGCAAACAAAGCATTTACAACAACATTTAACGCTCTTCCAATGTTAGCTATCGCTTTAATCGGTGCTGCATTTGCCATTCTTGAATACAAGAAGTCAATTGCTAAGATTAACAGCGCTCAAGCTGCTGGTCCTAAGAACACTGCTTCTGACGACGAAGATGAAGACGAAGACGATGAAATTGAAGACGCTAATGGGGAGGTAGACGGTGATGAAGAAGAATAAAGAGTATGAATTAACTAAAAAAGATTTCAACCAAATTAACAAACGTAGTATGTTTGGTTTCCAAATGGGTTGGAACTATGAAAGAATGCAAGCTTCAGGTTACTTATATACAATCTTGCCACAACTAAGAAAAATTTATGGTGATGGTACTCCGGAGCTAAAAGAAGCTATGAAGACTCACAACCAATTTTTCAACACAAGTAATTTCTTTAACACAATCGTTACAGGTATCGATCTTGCCATTGAAGGTAAGGAAGGTGCAGATTCACTAGATACTGTTTCTGGTATTAAGACAGGTCTTATGGGACCATTCGCTGCCATTGGTGATTCACTTTTCGCCGCTTTGGTACCAACAATCATGGGTGCTATCGCTGCTACAATGGCTACACAAGGTAATCCACTTGGATTATTCCTATGGTTAGCAGTTAACATTGCTATCATGGTATTCCGTTGGAAACAACTTCACTTTGCTTACAAGACAGGTACAAAACTTGTTTCTGAAATGCAAGGTCAATTGAACGCTTTAACAGACGCTGCTACATTGCTTGGTGTCTTCATCGTTGGTGCTTTGGTTGCTACTATGATCAACGTTCAAGTTCCATTAGTTGCTCACATGGGTAAAGTTTCACTATCAGTTCAAACTAATATTGATATGATTCTTCCAAAGCTAGTTCCAGCATGTATCGTCGGTCTTGTTTACTGGTTATTAGGTAAAAAAGGTATGACATCAACAAAGGTTATCTTCATTGTTATCATTTTTGCAATTCTATTATCAGCAATCGGCGTTCTTGGCAAAATCTAGGAGGTTTTTAAATTATGGCATTAATCTTGATGAGCCATGGAAATATGGCAATCGAAACATTAAAATCAGCAGAATTAATTATCGGTGAATTACCTGAAACAAGTGCTTTAGGACTAGAAAAATCAGATGGTCCTGAAGACTTGAAGGCAAAAGCTGAAACAGAAATTAAAAAATATTACGGCAAGGAACCAGTTTTCTTAATCGTTGATTTACTTGGTGGTACACCAGGTAACGTAGCCGTTAACTTAACACAAACTTACCCTGACATGCATGTTATTTCTGGCTTGAACCTACCAATGGTTATTAATTACGCTAATCAAAAATTTATCGGCTCAGATATCAAAGTTGCAGATCTTATGAAGGAAGCTAAGGATGGTATCGTTGACGTTAACGCCTTTATAAATGCTGACTCTGATGAGGATGATGAAGAGGATGAATAGTCCCTATCGTTATACTCTGCGCCTAGCAATAGATAAGAACGTTTATGATGCTGATAAAAAACAGCGATTGATTGATTTTGTCAAAAAAGCTCATGTTTCCGATGTTGCCTTTTTCATCAATCAAGAGGAATTATCAGATGCTCATATAACTCTAGAAAAAGCTAAAGAATTAATTGCCAACGTTGACGAAGTTAGTCAACCGTTAAAAGAACTTGGTATCACCGTAAGTTTGAACCCTTGGACAACCATGAATCACTCAGATCGTGGTATCCATATTAAGCCAGAACTTGATATTAAACCGATGGTTAACTATCAAGGTGTCAAAAGTATTTCTATGGCTTGTCCCGGATATAAAGGTTGGGCTGATTATATCAGTGATATCTATGCAATCTGGGCAAGTATTCAACCTAATGAACTATGGCTGGAAGATGATTTCAGGCATTATAAGAATGCTCCTTTCGCTTTGGGATGTTTCTGTGAAGATCACATGAAACAATACAACGAGATTTTGGGAACAGACTTATCTCGCGAAGATTTCGTGGCAAAAATGTTCACTGGTGGAGAAAATAAATATCGTAATGCATATTTACAAGTTGCACGTGCTGAGATTTTACATGTTGCGCATATGATTGAACAAAAAGTTCACGCTGTATCCCCAACGACTCGCTTAGGGTTGATGAGTTCTTGGCCAGAAGTTCACGCACTTGAAGGTCGTGATTGGCAAAAGCTCTTGGATGAATTGAGTGGAGAGAATACACCAGCTGTATCACGTCCTCATTTGCCAGCGTATAACGAGGTTAGTCCTCAACAATATGCTCGTGATTTTGAGAAATATACAGTTGCTACGAGAACTGAGATTGGTGATAAGCACAAGATCTATCCTGAAATGGAAAGTTTCTTGTACTCGCCATATGCAAAATCAAATAAATTTACGCAATTTCAATTAGATACAACCAGTTTGGTTCATGCGGATGGTGTCCTACTTAACATGTTCAGCATGATGGGCGATGGAATTAATACGACATATCGCTATGCCTCCCTGTTAAATAACGATAAAGCGTATTTAGACTTCTTATATGAAAATGGAATCGCCATTGAACATAGAAGTGGTGTTATCGTTCCAATGAATCAAGACGTTGCTAAGACGAAAATCGACAACGAGGGTACACTTGAAGGCTTGATGGCTTCACAAACACAATGGCTAGAGTTGCTGTCAACACTTGGTATTGCAACCAAGCCACTTAATTATATTGGTCAGGAAATCAAAAATAAGTGTGTTGCGATTACTGGAAACTTCTTGAATACCTTATCTGATGAACAAATCAGACAGATATTTACACGTAATTTCGTTCTTTTGGACGGGGATGCTGTAATTATCTTGGACAATCGTCATCTATTGAATTTGATCAATGCGACGGATATTGAAGTTATCAAGAATCGTTCTGGACATCAATCATTTGAACAATTTGATGGTGAGACGATTTCTGGTATCAACAATCCAAGATTGACCATGTTAACTCACACAGGCGACTATGTAAAAGTTGATTATAAACCTCAGGTGACAATACATTCATCAGCTTATGACCGTTTAGAGAACAAGTTAGGACCAGTAACTGTCAGCGACGATAAGTTCTATGTCCTACCAATGACAGATTCTCCAAAATATGGTTGGCAAGCTCAATATACTGACATTCGTGAGGGAGATTTGAAGCAATTCTTTGAAGAACAATTAAGCGTGCCACATTTGGTCAACATGTACAATTGCAAGATGATTATTGATGAAAACCAATCACAAATGATTATTAGCAACTGGTCGATTGATGATGTTGATGGGATTAATTTCTTCTTGAAAGATCGTAATGTTAAACAAGTTTCAGTTACATATCGTGACACGGATAATTCAGTTCAAAACCAAGTATTAGATGTCACCTTGGATTCTAAAGGAATCTATCACGTTGACTTTACCGTTAAAGAATTAGCAGTGCTTCACATAAAATTCTTAGGTTAAAAATTATTTAGAGAAGGGATCCAATATCATGTTTACAAAAACAGATCAAGAACTAGAAAAGATGGGTGCTAAGATCACTACTCGTGAAATTCAACAACAGCCAGACTTATGGAAAGAAGCTTTCCAAAACTACACAGCTAAAAAATCTGAGATAGATAGCTTTTTAGGTAAAGTAACTTCGACATATCCAGACCAAAAAATCAGAGTTATCTTCACAGGTGCTGGTACTTCGGCTTATGTAGGAGATACGCTTAGACCATATTTGAACCGTGCTGGCGATACTTCACACTTTGTTTTTGAAAGTATTCCTACAACTGATATTGTTTCTGCTCCACTAGATAACTTAAGAAGTGATGATCCAACAATTTTAGTATCATTCGCTAGAAGTGGTAACTCTCCAGAAAGTGTTGCTACTGTAGAACTAGCTGAAAAGCTTATCAAGAATTTGTATCAAATCACTATCACTTGTGCTCCAGAAGGACATTTAGCTAAGAAAGCTGAAAACGAAGACGGTAATCTTCTACTTCTTCAACCAGCACTTTCAAATGATAAGGGATTCGCCATGACCGGAAGCTTCTCTTGCATGACTTTAACAGCTGCATTGATTTTTGATACAAGTGCTGAAGATAAGAAAGCAGCTTGGGTTGATACAATGATTAAAATGGGTCAAGAAGTTATTAGTCGTGAGGACGAAATTCAAGCCTACGCTGATTTAGACTATGACCGTATTACATACTTAGGTAGCGGTTCACTTTCAGGACTTACTCGTGAAGCCCAATTGAAGGTACTAGAATTAACTGCCGGAGCATTGACAACAATCTTTGATTCATCAATGGGATTCCGTCACGGTCCAAAGTCATATGTTAATGGAAAGACAATTGTCTTTGATTTCATGAGCAATGATAAATATACTCGCCAATACGATGTAGATATCTTGGAAGAAATCAAGGGTGACGAAATTTGTGAGAAAGTTGTTGGAGTTGGTACATCAGATGACAACGACTTCTCAGGCGACAACTTCTTCATTAAAGCTGGAGCCAAAGATCTACCAGAACTATATCAAGCATTACCAGACGTAGTGTTCGCACAAACATTTGCATTGATGAACTCAATCAAAGTTAACAACACACCTGATACACCATCAGCAAGCGGTACAGTAAACCGTGTTGTTAAAGGTGTTACAATTCACGATTACGAATAGTAATTAATGAAACAAAAAGGTTGAAACATTAATTTGTTTCAACCTTTTATGTGTTGTGTTCACTGCCGCCGGATGGCGTGAGTGATTGGAATCCACTGTGAGGACCGGGTCGAGCCAAGGTCTCGTCCCTCGATTTGAAGCCTTGCCACAGGTCGGCAAGTCTCCAAAGTCGCCCTGTGGTGTATCCCATCACTCACACCATCCGGCTAGTATATTAAAGTATCGGATTTTATTGCTGATTTGGCATTTAAATAGTCTGCAAATTAAAGAATTAAATTCGATACGAAAACTGGCTGCATCAATATGATTCGTTTTTTATATCAGTAAAAAGTTATTAGTCGGAAGAGTGAGAGTATTTATCGGCTGTGAAAGTAACATGATGGCGTCAGCCATTATGTTACCGGGCGTGTTTGGAGACTTGCGGTTTTTGCAAGGCTTCAAACCGAGGTTCGAGACCGCACTTTGGCTCGGGCCGGTCCGCATAGCAGATAAATGCTCTCGACTCTGGAGACGGAATGTTTAAATACCAATCGAAGAAAATAGAAGGAGATTTGAGAATGTCATATTTTATTCATGCTAAGAAGTTCTTTTTGAAAAATACTACTGAAAATGGTGGTTATCTAGAAGTCACTGACGACGGTAAATTCGGTAAGTTTTATACTGCTGATGAAGAAAAGCCAGCTGGTAAGATTGTTGATTACTCTGACAAATTCATCGCTCCTGGTTTAGTTGATACTCACATTCATGGCCTTTGTGGTCACGATGTTATGGATGATGATTTTGACAAGCTCAACGAAATGTCAGAAGGCTTGTTGAAAGCTGGTGTAACTTCATGGCTACCAACAACTTTGACAGCTTCACATGATCAATTATTGAGTATTTGCCACACGATCGGTGATAACTATAAGAAAGTTACCGGCGCTAAGATTCAAGGTATTCACTTTGAAGGACCTTTCTATACTGAAAAACACAAGGGTGCTCAAAATCCTAAGTACTTCAGAGATCCTGATGCTGAAGAGTTCAAGGACTGGCAAGATGCTGCACATGGCATGATCAGAAAGATTTCTATTGCTCCTGAAAGAAAGGGTGCTCCAGAATTTGTTAAAGCTGTCGCATCTGATAAAGTTGCTGTTTACCTAGGCCACAGTGATGCCACATTTGAACAAGCTAAGGCCTGTGTTGAAGCTGGTGCTACTGGATTTACACACACATATAACGGTATGAGCGGATTGAATCACAGACTTCCAGGTATGGTTGGTGCTGCACTTTCAATGCACCTAGTTGACGACGAATTAATCTGTGATGGTCACCACGTTAACCCATATGCTGCTAGAATCGTAATCGAAAAGAAGACACCAGAACACGTTGCATTGATTACTGATTGTATGCGTGCCGGATTGATGCCAGATGGCGACTATGTACTTGGTGAATTACCAGTTGTAGTTGCTGACGGAACTGCTAAATTAAAAGAAGCTCCACACAGTTTAGCTGGATCAATTTTGCTATTGAAGGATGCTATTAAGAACGTTGTTGACTGGAACATTGCTACAGACGAGGAAGCCGTAGAAATGGCTAGTTACACAGCTGCTAAGAGTTCTAAAGTTCTTGATGAATGCGGTATTATCGCCGACGGTAGAGACGCTGACTTTATTGTGCTTGATGATGATATGACATTGTCAGAGACTTATCTTGATGGAGTTTCAAGATACCAAGCATAGTTAGAGAGAGTGGAGACAGGGCGGTCAGCTCCCGAGCATTTTCGTGTTTAAGTGAATTGCACGCTGGTTTTGCGTGTGATTTGCTTAAATATGAAAAGCGGAAGGAGTTGCCCTGTCGGAACTCGTTTTAGAGCCACTGCCTAGGTATAATTGAAATTAAATAAGGGATACTGAAGAATAAAATTTTCAGTATCCCTTTATTTTTAGCTAATTCGATAAAACTAAAGTTGGAAGTATACTTCCAATTTGTAAGAAAAAAGCAAAAGTTGGAAGTATGTTTCCAATTTGTAAGAAAAAAGCAAAAGTTGGAAGTATGTTTCCAATTTGTAAGAAAAAAGTGAAAATTGGAAACATATTTCCAGTTCTATTTTTCGTGATTCTCAGGCATCTAGTTCTATTACTATTTTAAATTTCAATGTATCGAATGAAATGTCTTTGATTAAATAACATTTTGTAATAAACTTCATGGATAGTCTTGGTATAGACCATTATACAATGTTATAATAAACTTGTTAAAATTAGTAAGGAGACTAGAAAATGTCATATTATATTCATGCTAAGAAGTTCTTTTTAAAAAACACAACTGAAAACGGTGGCTATCTAGAAGTTACCGATGACGGTAAGTTTGGTAAATTCTTTACTGCTGACGAAAAGAAGCCAGAAGGCAAGATTGTTGATTATTCAGACAAGTTTATTGCCCCAGGTCTTGTTGATACACATATTCATGGTCTTGTTGGCCACGATGTTATGGATGACGACTTTGAAAAGTTGAACGAAATGTCAGAAGGTTTGCTTAAAGCTGGTGTAACTTCATGGTTACCAACAACTTTGACAGCTTCACACGATCAACTAAAACACATCTGTCAAACAATCGGTGACAATTATCAAAAAGCCACTGGTGCTAAGATTCAAGGTATTCATTTTGAAGGACCTTTCTATACTGAAAAACACAAGGGTGCCCAAAACCCTAAGTACTTCAGAGATCCTGATGCCGAAGAATTCAAAGACTGGCAAGATGCTGCTCACGGTATGATTAAGAAAATTTCTATTGCTCCTGAAAGAAAAGGTGCTCCAGAATTCGTTAAGGCCGTTGCTTCAGATGACGTTGCTGTTTACTTAGGTCACAGTGATGCTACATTTGAACAAGCTAAAGCCTGTGTCGAAGCTGGTGCTACAGGATTTACACACACATATAACGGTATGAGTGGATTAAACCACCGTCTACCAGGTATGGTTGGTGCTGCACTTTCAATGCACCTAGTTGATGACGAATTAATCTGTGATGGTCACCACGTTAACCCATTCGCTGCAAGAATCGTAATCGAAAAGAAGGGTGCCGAACATGTTGCCCTAATTACTGATTGTATGCGTGCCGGATTGATGCCAGATGGTAACTACGTATTGGGTGAATTGCCAGTTGTAGTTGCTAATGGTACAGCAAGATTAACAGACGAAACACACAACCTTGCCGGTTCAATCTTATTGCTTAAAGATGCTATTAAGAATGTTGTTGACTGGAACATTGCTACAGACGAAGAAGCCGTAGAAATGGCTAGTTACACAGCTGCTAAGAGTTCAAAAGTAGCTGACAAGTGTGGTATTATCGCAGACGGTAGAGATGCTGATTTCATCGTTCTTGATGATGATATGACATTGTCAGAAACTTATCTTGATGGAGTATCAAGATACCAAGCATAATTAGAGAGAGTGGAGATAGGGCGGTTAGCTCCCGAGCATTTTCGTAAATAAGTGAATTGCACGCCGAACTTAGCGGGCGATTTACTTATTTTTGAAAAGCGGAAGGAGTTGCCCTAGCGGAACTCGTTTTAGAGCCACTGCCTATATAAATTAACTGAACCGATAAAATAATCACAAGAATCCCATAAAACCGAGGATACATATTGTACTCTCGGTTTTTTTGTACCTTGTATATTGTTGTATACTCTACTTATTGGAGGATTATCATGAATAAAAAAATTATTGCTCATAGAGGAATACCAATCTTGGCTCCAGAGAATACGATGGCTGCTTTTAACGTAGTCGTTAATCATGATGTTAAATGGATTGAAACAGATCTAAGCATTACTAAGGATGAAAAGGTCTTTGTAATTCACGATGACAAATTGAACCGTACGACTAACCAATCTGGTTCGATTGAGACAGTGGACAGTTCCACAGTTGAATCTGCTGATGCCGGATATTGGTTTGCCGAAAAGTATCGTGGGGAAAAGGTTCCAACACTAGATCAATTGATTGATTTTCTAAATATCCACAAAATAAATGCTAATATCGAGCTAAAAGGTGTTGTAGGGGACAATGCTAATTATTTGGCCGACCGATTAGTTGAAGAATTTTCGAAAGCTTTGGACAGATTGGATGATCACGTTGAATTGATTATCTCTAGTTTCAATCCAATTATGCTTGAGAAAATGTATAAATTAAGACCTGAATTGAAATACGCTGTTTTGTTCAGCCGAGCAACTTTAGGTGACGATTGGAATTTAGTAATGCAAGCTTGTCATGCTAAAATTGTTCATCCAGACAGTTCTGGTTTAACTGAAGATAAAGTAAAACAAATGAAAGATTATGGTTATGAAATCAACGTTTGGACAGTTGATGATATCAATCGTGCACAACAACTATTGAGCTGGGGTGTCGATGGAGTTATCACAAACATTGCTGACCGCATGAGCTTCTTAGAAAAATAAACACAAAAATGACCTCGGGATTCAGTGCACAGACTGAAATTTATCCCGGGGCCTTTTTGTCTAGACTAAGTTGTCTTTTCGGAGGATTCATTATGAAAATTAATAGCTTACTGGTTTTTAAAAGGGGCAGAAACTTACTCCAAATACAATATTTATGAATTAACATGGATCGATATTGCAAAACTCAAATATATTTTTGATTTTGCCTCATCTCGATTCAATTTAATTTGTAAAACTATTCCCATTCATTACAACCACCGCAACTACGACCTTTTTAAATCGCAAATGTTTTGGTAGATGTACGCTCACTTTCGTGAGACTCCGAAGAAGAGGAATTACTCTAGTTCGTTTCTTTTCTTCTTAATGCTAAGTATAAACATTTTGAGACGTTATCCAATCTAATGTGCGTGGATTGTACCGTTTGTACAATGTGTTTTAAAGTTTATAAACTGTTTTCGAAATGCCAAATAATTGAGGTACTGTATTTTCCAGCAAACATTGGACTATCGTCAACATGTAGTAACAATCCCTCAGTTTTATTCCAAGCAATTGATGCTAATTCATCACCAGTTTGGGAAGAAGAAACCGGTATTTTATCGTTAATAATATTTTGGAACGAGCCATTTTGGTAATATCGTAAACTAACTGGTAGCACGGTTCCAGATGTCTCGTGAGTGAATTCATCTTGTTGTGAAACATAAACGGTCATGGCATCCTTATTACGCCGATTATCGGAAATATCCACAATATTATTGGGATTATTAATTTCGTCGGGGCGGTATTTCAGCACATTCTTTTTATGAGAGATAATCGTTCCATAGTCGATATTTTGAATAGTGGGTTCAATTTGATTAGAAATATAATTTATTACTTCGTTGCGTGCTTCTCTTCGATAAAGATTGCCGTCATTATCGGTTCCATAGACGTAAGGGGTAGATTGAAAAGTATCTTGTTCGGTTATATTTTGAACGGTCGTTTTAACTTCAATTTCAACATTGCCATTAGTATTTATATTGCCGATATTCATGACCAAATTATCGGAATTGTCGTCATTTTCAGGGATGATTTCATACTGATCTTCAGCTAACTCAGTACCGCCGACCATAACTGAATCAACTTTGGTCCCTTGTCGCATTGGAATTACATAATAACCATTTTTCAACAATCCCTCAGAACTTTGATTGGTCAAGGTGTCATGATAAGTAATATTGTCGCTGTTAATAACTTTGTTGAGAATTAAATCCGTATCCTCAGAGTCGGTGTAGGTTTCGTTGTTCAAAGTATTGTTGATGTCGATGTCTGGTTCGCCAGAGGGAATAACGGTTAATTTAGCTTTGTTAGAGGTAATTGTCTTCGTGATTTTACCAGATTTTAAAGTGATAATAGCTTGGTAATAGGACTCGTCATCGTCCATACTAGCGACATCGGTAACATAAGTTATATTGTCGCCGGTTGCTACTTTAACCTTATTATTTGAGCCAGGGAGATACTTGTACCAATCAATCGTGATAGTACCCGTATCGTCATCATCTTCGTCAGCGTCACCACCAGTGTTACCTTTTAAAACATAAGTGGCACTATTACCAGATTTAACCGTTTGATCATCTAGTCCACCGCCAATTTCGACTGTTGTTGAACCATTTGCCGGAGGACTATTTTTGTTTGTCATAGTTGCTGTAACGGTAATCGTGCCAGATTTTCCCTGATTGTTAGCAATGATTTGTCCGTCTTCGTCAATCGTTGCTAAATCTGGATTATCAACGGTCCAGGTTAAATTTCCGGTAGCGTTGATTGGATTAGGCTTGGCATGTGCATAGGTTGTATTGGATAATTCGTCGCTGGTGTTGTAAAGATAATCGTCATCTACTGTTACATCAAGTGACAAAGCATCCACGGCTTCAGACAGAGCGTGAACTGCAGTGACTTGGGAATAAAGATGAGTTTTCAAATACCAAGTGATGTATTTATAGTATTGCGTATCCAATTGATACCAAGTCGTTCCGGGTTCATCCGGCGTAACTGTAAAATTCTTTTTCTGACCGTTGTCATTTTTATTGACTTCAGTCCAGATTAGTCCGTCAGTCGTTTGCCACCAACGGAAATGAACACTGTCAAAGAGTCCAGTCAGGGCAGCCCAGACGGAACGACCTGTATTGGTACGAATCGTTACAGGGTCTTCAACAGTGGTGTAGTAATTTTCTTGCGGTTGTAAATTGTAACCACTTGTCAGCCAAATACCGATAAATTTCTTCGGAGGTTTGGTCGGCTTAAAATGTGGTTGGACAACTAGTTCCTCGTCATCAGCCTTGATTTTATGATCGGTTGAACTGGTCACAAATATTAGCAAGGTAATTGGAAAAATTAGTAATAAAATCGATTTTATAATTGTTTGGGTATATTTGTGATGTTTCATAGGAGCACCTCCAATATACTGAGCAACATAAGTATATCGAATAATGTTTAAACAAATAGTGAAATATTGGTAAAATTATTTATTGGAATTTGAATAAAAATTATATTGCCGCCTCCGGTTAGTTGGTCGGATGGGCTCATGGGTTTAAGTAATTCGGTTACTTATGATAGTAAATGGCGATAAAAACATATTTAATAAATTAAATTATATTATTCTATATTTTATATTTTATGGTCTATTCCAAATATCAAGGCAAATAAAAAAGACACCATATTCGGTGTCTTTAAGTAAATTATCTAATTTTTGGACGTAAGCTGTAAGCCATAATTAAAGAAATAACTGATGTGGCTAACAATACGTAGAAACTCATTCCGAATGAACGGCTAGCATTGATTACAACTTGACCGGTAATTGCTGATGAGTTTACCAACCCGGCATTCAAAGCGGCATACAAAGCTGCATAAAGAATTGTTGGTAGGAAGGTAAAGATTCTAACTAGACGGATGCTACCACGTGATCTGAAGCAACCAGCTATCAAAGCGATGACTGGTGAAAGGAAACAGATTAAACGAATAGCCGAGAATCCATTGGTGATCCAAGTTGGCTGTGCGCCCAAATTATTGGCGGTGTAGTTAGCAGCATTGGAGATGGTTCCAGAAAGTGAAAGTCCATCTAAGAATGGTCCGGCAACTGAGGCGATAAATCCGATGATTGATGAGAAAATAATAATTTTCTGCGTTGTCGTCTTGTGATTTGGTTTGAGACGATCAGCCGGGTTATCAAACTTGTCACGGCGTTCCTTCTTTTGTTTAGCAGGACGTTCGTTGTAAGTTTCGGTCGTAGGATTTGCATTGCCATTATTAGAATCTTTTTTCAAAGATGTTTCTCGTTTAAGAGCTTTGTTGGCACCAACTTCATTACCGTGACGCAATTGTGAAAGCAAGAACCAGAGAATAATGACGATGGCTAAAGCGATATAACCGTAATTTCTTTTAACTACTAAAAGAATAGCTGTGATGATAACAGCAAATATGCTGACATAAGCATTGTTTTTCGCAAACTTCATCATATTGTGTATGAAACTATCATTAGGGTCGACTGCTTCGGCCTTTCTCTTAGCTTCAGCGGCACGTTTCTCACTCTCAGTTGGTTCAAAGGGATTGCCGATTGGCTCTTTGATAGGGTCGTCAAAAGTCTTTTTAAAGGTATCCTCATGTTCAGCAGCTTTATAAGGCTTTTGTGAGATAGGATTGAAGTCATTTTTACTATAAACTTGTGTCTTATCATCGACCGGTTCAGATGCGCTCGACTTGCTGAAAGATGAACGATTTGATCCTTCATAAGTTTTCATAGCGGGCTCTGGATCAGGACGGACAGCTTTTGGCTTTGGTTGTTGAACGGGTGCTTGTTTAGGGTGTTCAACTGAACCATATTCACGTTCTTGAGCAGGAGCTTGTTGTAAATGAGGCTTTGGAGCAGGTTTTTCAGTAGGTTCTTCTTGATTTAATTCATTTTCAATTTCAGATAATGAGCGAATTGAGTCATCATCTTTTTCGTTATTTGTATCTTCAGTGTTTTTCTTTTTAAGGGCCCAACCACAGTTATCACAGAATTTTTGATCTGGTTCTACTTTGTGGCCACAATTTGGACAAAACATATACGCATTCCTCCAGTATGTTGACAAAACAAGTATACAAGACAACTCTTTCTATAGGAAGACATTAGGTGAAAGTTCACAGAAAGGTCACATGTTGTATATCCGAAACTCAATTATACAAAATTTTCCTAAACTTTGCTTAAAATTCTTTTTTGGGTTTTTAAATATGCCGCTTCCGGTTTCGTGTGATTGAGTTTGCTGTGGGACCGGCTCGAGCCGAAGTGCGGTCTCGATCCTCGCTTTTGAGCTTCGCACAAACCGCGAATTTCAAAAGACGTCCTGTGCTGTAAGACCGGAAAATCACCGGCCCAACAGCACTACCACTGCTGACTCAATCACACGAAACCGGAAGCTAGAGCTTTTTTACTCGAATTTTACAGCAGTATGTAGATTTAAGTATTATTTCCTAATTTGAAACGTTTAATATACTTAATTTAAGAGAATGAGTCGAAATATTTTCATCTCCGGAGACAGCCAAACATAGGATACTATTTTTGCAGGCACAAAAAAACCTCATACATTTGGGAAGATGTATGAGGAAAACGATTGTTGGTTTTGTATTAGTCAAAACTTTAAGGTATGGAAATGTTACACACTGGAAATGACAGGGAAGAACAGGCTGGATTTGTAAGAGGTGAGGTTCGTCTCCCCTGCAAGCTAATTATAACTAATCTGGATTTAACATTGCCAACCTAGTTTGATATAACAGGATATTAAGCCGCTGATTATTCAGTATAAATAGCCCGTCTCCAGAGCTGAGAGTATTACTCTGTTGCGCGGCACGGTCCGAGCCAAAGAGCGGTCTCGAACCTCGGTTGAAGCCTTGCAAGATCAGCAAGTCTCCAACACGTCTGGTGGTGTAATTGCTAAAGCAATAACACCACTTTCGCTGCGGCTGAATACTCTCAGCTCTTCCGACTATCTTAAGTAATAAAATATTTTTAACATATTATCAATTAGCATCACGCGTGGTATAAATAGCCTTTAATTTAGCTAATTTGTCGGCGTCAATGTCCAAAGCTTTGTCCAAATAATTTTCGAAACTTCCATAATAATGTTCGATTGCTTTAAAAACTGAGGTAATACTTTCCAGATCACCTTTGGTCATGTTCATTTGGTTGACGTCTTGATTGCCATCTTTATCGTTCAAAATGTCTTCAATCGTCTCGTCATTTTCGTACATTAAATTGGTCAATAGGTAATCTTTGGTAATAATTTCGTCATCGACTCCAAGAGCTTTGAGAATCAAGAGGGCACCGATACCGGTCCGATCTTTTCCGGCAGCACAGTGGAAAAGCAATGATTGGTCTGGCTTATCATTGTGCAACATTAAATCGAAAAATAATTTATATGCTTGTTGACCATGAGCATCAAGAACTACGCTTTGATAAATCATGCCCAAATAGTTGTAACTGCCTTGATTAATAATGCCAGCTAGCTTGTCGCCGTTACCTTTGAGCGGATAGACTGGATCTGAATAAATTTTGTAAAAATCAGAAGTTGTGTCTGCCCAATTGCGTTGTTCATCGTTGGAACGGAAATCAACAACATACTTTAAACCGTATTTTTTAAGGTAGGCTAAAGATTTTCCTGTTAAGTTACTTATATCCCCTGAACGTAAGAGTTTATTATATTTAATTGTCGTACCATCTTTAGTGGGATATCCACCAAGTTCACGTAAATTTATGGCACCTTCAAGATTTAATATGCGTTTCATTTTTTCTCCTCCCCGAGTCGTTGCGTATTTTAGGTCATTAGAAGTAAAATAATACTAAGGTGATTTATGGTGAAGAATAAACTTTCAATTATTATGACAGCTTATAATGTAGCTAATTACATTTCTAGTTCGATTGATTCAGTTGTTGCTCAAACTAATCAGAATTTCAATCTAATTATTGTGGACGATTGCTCTACAGATCAAACTCAGAAGATAATCCGTCTTTATGAAAAAAAGTATGATTGGATATCTGTTGTTTGCCATACCAAGAATTCCGGAGTCTCTGCAGCGAGAAATACCGGGCTTTCTAAGGCAAACGGTGAGCTAGTAACATTTATTGATGGCGATGATTGGGTCGATCCCGATTATGTTGACCATTTTTTGAGAATCTTCAACGATGAAGATGTCGATATGGTCACTTGCGGATTTTTCAATCAGAATGAAAATGGCAAGGTCAAAAATAAGATTGCTAAGCGTCAGACAAATATCGTCGGTCGTGATGAAGTTATCAAACAGATAATCAAGATGACCGGTACAGTAATGGGTTACACATGGAACAAGGCGTATGTTCGTTCAATTATTGCGGATAATAACCTTGGATTTCAAACAGATCTAGATTTGATGGAAGATCAGGTCTTCAATGTGGAATATGCGACGGTTGCTAGAAAATTTTATCTCGATAATGTTCCGTTGTACCATTACATTTCCCGTAAGGGCAGCATTACACAGAAGTTTGCGGTAGAAAATGTCCGTGATGTCGGAGTAGCTAGAATGAAAGTTTACAAAGCTATTCGGGATAGCACTCGAAAAGAGAAAGACCAAATTTAGGGCTGTCGCCTCTGGGTGTCAGTAATGGAGCCGCTATGAGGACCGGGTCGAGCCAAGGTCTCGCCCCTCGATTTTGAACTTCGCAAAGTACGCGAATTTCAAAACTCGCCCTGTGGTGTAAGAGCTAAAGCTCTAACGACTGGCACCCGGAGGCTAGGTTTACTGTTCCAACAGAATAGTTGAACTTAAATTATTTCGAGTTTTAAAAATGTATATAAATAGCGGGTAAGCTGAGCTGATAGCTTGGCTTTTTTTGTGTCCTGATTCCCCTTAAGAATAACATTTTAGGGGGTGTTATTGCTTTCAAAAACTTTTTGAAAGAGTTAGGTGTTGACTGTAACGTAACGGGACGGTTTATGATAAGTACATAGAGAATTGAAGTTATTTATTTAATGAAGAGGAGATATTTAAATATGAGAGCAGTTGTTATTAGTAAAGCCGGCGGACCAGAAGTATTGAAGATTGAGGAACGCCCAATGCCTAAGGCAACAGATGACCAATCTGTTATCAATATCAAGGCTTTTGCGGTGCACCGTTATGAAGTTTTGACACGTGAAGGTGGTTCACCATCAGTTAAATTTCCTAGAGTTATCGGTGTTGAAGCTGTTGGGGAAGTTTCAGAGCCTTCTAAGAATAGTAAGTTAGCCAAGGGTCAAAAAATCATGGTTGTTAATGGTGGCTTTGGCCGTGCTTTTGATGGTAGTGAGGAAGAATATGCTTTGGTTCCTGACGATATTATTCATCCAGTTGATTTCGATGGTTCATGGGCTGAATTCGCCAACTATCCAGAAACATTCTACACAGCTTTTGGTGCTTTGAAGACTACTAAATTGCAGGCTGGTCAAACATTGTTAGTTCGTGGCGGTACAACTGGTGTCGGCATGGCAGCTTTAGTTTTGGCAAAGGCTATGGGCATCAAAGTTACTTCAACTACTAGACGTGAAGAACGTCGCCAAATGTTGTTAGATATGGGTGCAGACGATGCCGTTATTGATCAAGATGGCAAGCTGCAAACTGATAAATCATACGATGGCTTTTTGGATATGGTTGGTGCTTCAGTTGTTGGCGATTCATTGTCACATGTTAAACGTGGCGGTTACTACACAACTGTTGGGTTATTAGCTGGCGAGTGGGTCTGGAAAGACTTTGATCCATTCGAAAATCTTGGTGGAAAATACGCAACAACATTTGATGGTGTTGATATTGATGATGACGAAATTGCGGAAATGTTTAAGTTGATTAATGATAATCATTTAACAATTCCAGTTGCTAAGGTATTCAAACTTGATGAAATTCAAGCAGCACAAGAGTACATCATGAAACATGATCGTCCAATGGGCCAAGTTATTGTTACAACAGACTAAATAAAAGTTCCGTTTCCAGAGCCGAGAGTATTCATCTGCTGCGCGGTACGGTTCGAGCCAAAGGGCGGTCTCGAACCTCGGTTGAAGCCTTTTCAAAGACCGAAGAGTCTCCAACACGCCCGGTGGTGTAATTGCTAAAGTAATAACGCCACTTTCGCTGCGGATGAATACTCTCGGCTCTTCCAACTAATTTATTCCTTATTAGTCAAAATTAAAAAAATTGGCAAAAAAATTGAGAATTAATACAAAAAAAACTGCAATCAGATTATCGATTGCAGTTTTTTTTGGTTCTATACTTTCTGGTATTGATGAATAATCAATACCAGTTTTTTTATGTCTTTTTCTAAGCAAAACAAAAGAACATTACTGTTCTCATGTTAGGATTTAAGCGACCAAACCCAATCCAAGGAGAG